>NZ_CP178750.1:2565017-2885644 GCF_047323225.1 Bdellovibrio sp. HCB-110 | reverse complement strand
AGTTTCAAACCTGCTTTAGCCACAACGTCGACAAACTTGAAGTAAACGCTTTGGAAGGCACCCATGTTTTTAGGTTCTTCTTGCGCCCAGATCAAAGTTTTCGCCTTAGGGTAAGACTTCAAAACTTCAGTCACTTGTTTAGCAGGGAACGGATAGAGTTGTTCCAAACGAACAAGGGCAATGTTGTCCTTCTTCGTTTTTTCTCTTTCCTCTAAAAGCTCGTAATAAAGTTTACCAGAGACGAACACAACCGTGTCCACTTTGGATTTATCAACGGTGTCAGCAATCACTTCTTGGAAGTGACCTTTCGCAAGATCTTCAATGGAAGAAACCGCGCGAGGATGACGCAACAAAGACTTCGGCGACATCACGATCAATGGTTTGCGGAAGTCTCTGTGCATTTGACGGCGAAGGGCGTGATAGATTTGCGCGGGAGTCGTCAAGTTGCATACTTGCATGTTGTTTTGCGCACCTGATTGCAAGAATCTCTCAAGACGCGCCGAAGAGTGCTCAGGTCCTTGGCCTTCATAACCATGAGGCAGAAGCATCACAAGACCGCTCATTTGTTGCCATTTCGTTTCGCCGGCCGCGATGTATTGATCGATCACGATCTGCGCACCGTTCACGAAGTCACCGAACTGAGCTTCCCACATCACAAGGCTGCGAGGATCTTGCACAGAGTAACCGTATTCGTAACCAACCACGCCGTACTCAGAAAGAATACTCTCTGCCACAAGCAATTTTGCTTTTGGATTCAAATCCGCAAGAGGGAAGTAAGCTTTGTTCGTTTTGAAATCATACATACCTGCGTGACGGTGAGTGAACGTCCCGCGCACGCAGTCTTCACCTGTCAAACGAACGCTCGTGCCTTCAGAAAGCAAAGAGCCGTAAGCCAAAAGCTCACCCATGCCCCAGTCGATCATCTCTTTACCTGAGCCCATGTTTTTACGAGTCTCAAGAAGTTTGATCAATTTTGGATGAGGAGTGAAGCCCTCAGGGAAAGAACCGATTTTTTCACCGATCTTTTTTAAAGTCGCAAGATCGAATGTTGTATCGGCTGTTTTTTCAATATCAGCATCTGTCGCCTTACGAAGGCCTTTCCAGCTTCCTTCAAACTTAAAGTTTTTAAGCTTCGGAGGATTCTTCTTGGTTTCTTCGTAAATCGTTTGCAGACGATCCATCGCTTTCGCGTAAAGGTCATCGATAAATTTTTGATCAAGGCTGCCTTCAGCAACAAGTTTCTTTGCATAAAGTTCGCGCACTGTTGCGTGAGCTTTGATGAGTTCATACATTTGCGGCTGAGTGAAAGCAGGTTCGTCACCTTCGTTATGACCGTATTTACGGTAACAGATCATGTTGATGACAACGTCTTTACCAAACTCTTGGCGGTAACGAAGAGCGATGTCCATCGCACGGACAGCGCTTTCAACATCATCACCATTCACATGAAGTACTGGTGTGAAAGTCATTTTTGCTGCATCAGAAGCGTAGCGGGTAGAGCGTGTATCAAAGCCATTTGTCGTGAAACCAACTTGGTTGTCCAAGATGATGTGGATTGTTCCGCCCACGGTGTGAGGTTTTACTCCCGCCATTTGCAAAACTTCTTGCACGATCCCTTGACCTGCAAAAGCCGCATCCCCGTGGATCAAAACGGGCACAACTTGTTTTCTAGTCTCGTCGCCCATTTTATCTTGAGCCGCACGAGCCATACCGACAGCAACCGCGTTCACAGTTTCAAGATGTGAAGGGTTGTAAGCCATCGTCACTTTGCAAGTTCCTGTCGCCGTTTTCTTTTCAGTGACATAACCCAAGTGGTACTTTACGTCGTTATCGAAATCATCAACGGGCGATTCAAGTTGAAGAGGTCCGTTGAAGTCACCGAACACGTACTCTTCACCTTTGCCAAAGAAATTCACGAGAAGATTCACGCGACCACGGTGGGCCATGCCGACGAAAACTTCTTTGACTTGAAGGCCCGTGCCCTTGTTCACAAGAGCTTCCATCATCGGCAAGAAAGAATCCGCACCCTCCACAGAGAAACGTTTCGTTCCTACGTAACGAGTGTGGATGAATTTCTCCAAAGACTCCGCTTTCGTTAAAGCTTGCAGAGCATTTTTCTTATCGTCCAAAGAAAGTTTGGAACCATTGCCTTCAAACTCTTGTTGCAACCATTGGTACTCTTTTGGAGTCGCATCGGAAGCTTGCAGAGACATTGTTCCGCAATAAGTTTTTTTCAAGTGCGCGATGATGTCAGAAAGTGTGGCGCCTTGTTTGCCGATCAAAGAACCAACTTGGAATTTGGCATTAAAATCTTTTTCACTCAGACCAAAACGTTTCAATGCAAGAAGGTCGCTGGCTTGAGGGGCGTAAAGAGGATTGAGATTTGCCTCCGTGTGACCATCAGCTCTGTAGGCTTGAATCAATTGGAAAACAGAAAGCTCTTTGTCGGACATTCCGAATTTACCTTCTTGGGCAAACTCAACTCCCTCAAAAAAACTTTTCCATTCTGGAGCCAAAGAATCCGGATTGGTTTTGAAATCTGCATAGAGCTGTTCGATATACTCTAGGTTCGCACGATTGATGCCACTATTGTTCACGATGATCCTCACGTTTATAGCACAGTAGTTTACGAGTGCTAATTTTTCAAAATCTTGGGAGTTTGACACGCTTTAATGCATGGCAAAAACGCAAGCTTTTGATATTAAAGAAGGCCCGGTCATGATAGCTCTTTTTTTATGTAAACTGAAGGAGTTTAAGCTGTGTATAAGTTGGTGCTCGTAAGACACGGTGAGAGTGTTTGGAATCAAGAAAATCGTTTTACTGGTTGGCAGGACGTAGATCTTTCAGAGAAAGGTCGAGCCGAAGCTCTAAAAGGCGGGAAAGCCCTCAAAGATAAAGGCTTTAGCTTTGACATCGCCTATACAAGTGTCCTCAAAAGAGCGATTAAAACTCTGAACTTCGTTTTGGATGAAGTTGATCAGGTGTGGCTTCCAGTCCACAAAGATTGGCGCTTAAATGAGCGTCACTATGGTTCGCTGCAAGGCTTGAACAAAGCCGAGACTGCGGCTCGTCATGGCGAAGACCAAGTGAAAATCTGGCGTCGCAGTTACGATGTTCCGCCACCTCCAATGGATGTGAACGATCCTCGCCATCCCTCTCATGATCCGCGTTATGCTGGTGTCGATCCCAAACTTCTTCCTAGCCAAGAGTCTTTGAAAGACACCGTGGCGCGTTTTCTTCCGCTGTGGAACAGCACGATTGCTCCAACGATCAAAACGGGAAAGAAAGTGTTGATCGTGGCTCATGGAAATAGTTTGCGAGCTTTGATCCAGCATCTTGAAGGCATGACTCCAGACGAGATCATGGCCGTGAATATGCCAACAGGTATCCCTTTGATGTATGAATTGGACGCAAACTTTAAGGTCCTTAAGAAGGAATTCATTGGAGATCCTGAGGAAGTCAAAGCAGCTATCGAGGCTGTTGCGAATCAGGGGAAGGCGAAATAGTTTCGTTCCACAATCTTCGATGAAACACCAAAAGTGTCTTAGAGTGAGGCACTTTTCGGTGAAAAACAGGACATCCGGACGTTCACAATCTTAAGTTTGGTATTCTATTTGTCGATACGGACAGATAGGAGAACCATCATGAAACCATCCTTCTGGCGCGAACGTTTTGTCTCAAAGCAAAATAATAGAGGTAGTGCCTTCGTTCAGGCCCTCGTCGCGGTCGGCGTAGTCGGGGCCATGATTTACTACCTTTCTCCTGAAGTTATCAAACATCGCCAACAAGTTGAAAAAACATCTTCAATCATCACTGCGCGCTTGGCTTTGCACTCCATGGTGGACTTTACGTTATTGGGTATCAAACAGCGTTGGTGTTTTTCTAAGGATTGGATGCAGGAATCTTGCGGAGGAGATACAGCCTCTGCTTCTATGGCCGCCGTTCTAAGTCATCCTCGTTCGGTGGAGCGAGTGTTAATGAAAAAAGAGACCGTGGATTTTTTAAGAGCCATGGGCGTAACTAACGCCGGCAATATTCCGGTTTCAGAGATCAGACAAGATATTTCAATTAAGTCCTTCAGTGCCATGCATCCGATTTATAAAATCATTTCAGGCCTTAAAGGATATAAAGTTGAAAATATCCGTGTCGTGATTGAGCGAAATAAAAACTCCCTTATTCCAGAATACGGAAGAGAAGTTTATCTTAAAGTCGTTGTCAGCCTGATGGACGCTTCCATGCAACCCATTAAAGTAGGTTCGAGTATTTTGACGACAACTTCATTTGTAGGTGTCTATCCTCGTGAGGTCGGAAGTTTTGCCTTGCTTGTTGCTGGCGATCTTCGTTTGGACAAAAAGAATGGTTCTGGTATGGGAAAAGGCGATGCTTATTTCCGTCAGTTCGATTCAATAGTTGAAAGAGCAAAGTATACGGGGCTTGTCTTTGAAAGCCCGGTTTTCGTTAATGGAAGTGTTACTCTTCCTTCAGCACCGTCACTCAGTGTCGATAAAAACAAAGGTGATACCGTATTTACTCCGGTAACCTTCAAAGAAAAACTCATCATGGGTGAAGGGCCTGTCATGCGTAAGCGCAGTGATGGGAAAATGGCGGAATTCACACCCCGTTCATCCGGTATGGATTTGGATCAACTTTGGGATGACATCAGACAATTTGGTGGCTTCCAAAAAGGTGTTGAGATTGATGCAAAACGCGATTTGGGGTTGGACTTCCTTTCGGGTCTTGAGACGGGAACTTCCAATGCAGATCCCGAATTCATGAATAGATGTATTGCCTACAATCTTGCGAAGTACGATTTGAATCGCACGATGAATTCGGAATTGCGTGGTCAAATTCTTAAAGAGAATAAGAACCAGAACAAATACGAATACCGCCTTGGGTTGACAGAAAAAAACCGTTTCAATCCGCAAACGGGTCAGGTGAAATCACCATCTCTGATTCAAGCTGGTTGGTTCGGTGAAATTCTCAAAGGCTGGAACTTAAGTCAAAACAGTGGTGCCGTTGCGAAATACTCTATGAACTTTGGCCGTATGAAAGTTGAAGGGGAGCTTCCCGATAACGGAACTGTGACTCTTGAGCCTGAAATCAACTTGAAGGAGCTTAAAGATCGCGTGAGCGGTCAGCTTAAAGATGCCGAGTCTCAGTTGTTATATGAACAAAGACAACTCGAGAACCTGGAAAATGAAATTGAAAGAGCCAATAGAGACATTGATGAACTTAAGGATGATCTAAGAAAAGCTGAAGATAAAAAGCCCGTCGATAAAGCGAGAGTGGCGTATCTGGAAAGACAGATCGACAATATGCAAGATCGTCTACGTATGGCTGAAAGACAGCGTACGAAGCAAAAACAAGATATTGCCGAAGCGGAAGAACGAGTCGCTACTATGCAAAAGCAGTTAGCGGCAGTGAATGCTCAACAAGGTGTCCAACCTAAAATTCATATCTCGATCTCGCAAATCGTGGACCCTAAAGACAGTGGAAACAAAGATACAAATCCGACGTTCCGTGATGTCAAAGTGGAATTTGAAAATGGTGAGCTCTTGGTGAATTCAAGAGGTGAGCCTATGGATATTTCTTTCCAACTTGAGGCTTATGATGTCTCTTACTTCCAGGGAACCTCTTTGCGAGGTTGGTCTAACGGAAATAAAGGATGGTTGTTCTTTAAACGCACTGGGGGCGGTGGATTCCAAGTTTCGCAAAACGTTTCTACTGCGATGGGACAGTCCAAGGGCGATTTACCAGATGATAACCCACTGATTAACTATGACGTCGCCTGCGCCAACCAACAAAGCACGGCGTTTGCCGGAACGGATTGGTCGCAATCTTTTGCACCGAGTTCAAGATATTCGTGGTCGTTTACGCATCCATATAAAGATCGCGTGAATTGGATTTTTGATAGCGGGAACGCCTATAAAAATCCTGCCGGTGGAGGCTCTGCGGTCTTCAAGGTGATTTCCATGGCCCGAGATTGCATTATCAAAAGTTCAGCAAACTTTGTGACGGGTTTCTATACTTGTGAGCGTTTGATTATCGAACCTCGTTCGACGAAATTAAGAATTATCGGTTCATTCATTGTTGCGAATGGTATCGAAATCGCGAAGGAAGCTTACGACGCCGGGATTCGTTGGAGTACGATCTATCACCCAATGGCGACCTTCGAATTGCGTCAGGCCGGGGTATTAAAGGCGTTGGAAAATAAATCTTGCGAGACGATCAACCGCTTTCCGGTATGGCATCCATATCCGTCCATGAAAGATGTGGCGAACTTGTATCGTTGCAATGCCATTTCTCTTCGTTCGAAAGCCGATCCATTCCGTTGGACATCTGTCGATCCGGATTGTGGTCTGATTGGGCAAAGTAAATCAACGATGTGTAAAAACCGTTTAGTGAAGTTCTACGTTCTTGAAGTATCAAGGGAGTCGGGCATATGAAGACTTCGTTACTTAAGAACAACAAGGGTATTTCAATCTTAGAGAGCTTGCTGGGGCTGGCGATGATCACTTTGGTGGGGTCGTTTTTTATCTCGGGCGTTCTCGGTATGAAAAAGATTGCAAAAGACAGCGGAACTAAAAACTCCGTCTACAAGCAAATCAACGACGTGATTGAAAATATTCGTCCGAATGTTCGCATGTATCAAATCAACTACGTGCAAACAGATGAAGAAAGAAACAATGCCCTGGCGTTGGATAAGCTTCCGATGGCATGGGGTAACGGTAAACTTGAACCTAAAGAAACCTGCCCAGGATGTCCTGGAAGGTATGGTTTCGTGATTCAAGCTTATCCCGGAATTAAGGGTTTGTACTTAGTAACTGTCAGACTCAGTCACAAAGATTGGCAGGGGTCCTCGGAGACTCCTGTTGGTAAAGGTGGCGAGAAGACATATGGTTTCGTGGACTATCAATTTGTGGTGAATTCGCAATGATGAGGAATCAAAAAGGTTTTACTTTAGCTGAAATGGTCGTCGGTGTTGCTCTGATGGGAATTCTGGGCATGGTGGCGGCGTCATTCTTCTTTTTTACTGCAAAAACGAAAAATGAAATCACCAACGAAATCGAAGAAAAAGTCGATAACATTATTGCCGAGCGTATGCTTTTAAAGGATTTAAAGTTATCGGAACCGTCTTTTAATAATCTTGTGGTCGTGGACGATCATGGCCATCGTTTCTTTGACTTTATTACCGATATCACTGAATCGGGATTAAATACCGGCGAACGCCTTTTAACTTTGGAGTTCGGCCGACGTAATGAATTTATTTTCTTAATTACTCGAGAACGTGTGTCTGAAAGTTTGATGTATGCACCTGCGGCTGCTTATGACATCGGGGCGCCCTCTGGAAACCCAAACGTCGCTTCAGATTTAAGTTTTCGTTCTTTGAATAAAGATAAATTGGTGGAGCTTTCTAAACCCGCATTCTGGCAAATTGGCTCTATCTTAATGTTGGATTCACCAGCCGCAGTCCGCGCCATGACGGCAACAGGGCCGGATTATTCAAGACCTGCAAGGTCGCCGATCTTCGTGGGTGTGGTGACGACGCTGGGTCAGTCACGGTTGACTCCGCTCAGTTATAGTATTCCAAATTTCCTGGATACTTCTCATCCGATGTATCCAAGTGAGACGATTACAAGCGAAGATGCTTTCTTCCGAGATATACCGCCAATGGGGGGAGCAGCCCCACTTGTTCGCTTGAAATCGGTTTCAGTCGTAAAGTATTATTTAGAGAAGGATAAAGAGGGGAAAGTGAACCTTTTACGGTCGATATACACGGGGCAGACTTTTCCGCAAGGACAACTGTTTGCCGCGGATATCACAAAGGTCCAATTCAAGCGTAATGATGCACATGACGCTTTGATTTACTACATGATCGAACGACCGGATAAGAAGGGGAACTAGAAGGGGGCTTGTATGTTTAAGAAGAAGTGGCTTATCGCTCCACTATTGTGTGGCGTAGGGTTTCATGCATTTGCAGCCGATCAACAGCCAGCAGCCGTAAACTCGGGAGCTGGAGGGACGGCGGGCTTCCAAGGTGTGGTTTTGTCGGGGCAGGCTTCGCGTGCTTCACAAGAGGGAATCACAATCAATATTTCAAATACTTGCTTTGGTACGAATCTGAGATCCGTATCAAATCCGATTTCTCCTAAATCCACAGTTCAACTTTTTCTTACTATCAATGACAAAGGTTCATTGAAGCAGTTCCAAGTTAACTATCCAGCCAATGTGGTGTCTTTGGCCGGCAGTGAACAAATCGTACAGATTTCTGGAACAGATGTAACAGGTGGAGCTTCCGCTTCTTACGCCGGAAATAACGTGCGCGTGACTATACCAATTAATTTCACGACAAAAGTGGATGAAGAGGGAAATATCAGCGACGACTTTGACGTAAAACTTCATGATGTTCGCTTTAAACAGTATTTTGCTCCTGGCACAGAGAGCGGTCAGCAATATATGGGTTACACAGGGGATCTTTCAAGCAACGTTTATACAAGCAATTCTAGTGACGGAAAACAATACAGCATCTCCGCCTTCTTCCCGGGGGAGAATGGGTTCTGCGGCGGATACTTCTCTCCGCTCATGGTGTTCTTTGATGACAAGCGTCCTCAGTTCACGGCCGAAGTGGATTTCCCGCTCAACCCTTCAGGTAAAACAATGTGGCCTGAAAAAGGAGCTCCGGGTGCCTTCATTGCCGTTGACCGTAACGGCGATAAAAAGATCACAACAGCGGATGAGCTTTTTGGTAACCAAGGCGACAAGTTCAAAAATGGATTTGAAGCTTTGCGTGAATTTGATTCCAACAAAGATGACGTGATTGACAAAAAAGATAAAGACTTTGCGAAATTGCTTTTGTGGTATGACCGCAATGGTGACGGCGTCGTGCAAGACGGTGAGCTTGTTTCTTTGAAGTCAAAAATTAAATCCGTATCTTTGAAATATGATGCTTCCACAGCAAGCTCTATTGCTGACAGAGCCGAGGTCAGAGAGCGCAGCACTTTCGTCTTTGTTCAAAAAGGCAAAGAAAAGAAAGGTTCTGTGATCGACATGTGGTTTGCTCCGAAAGTGAAATAAGTAAAACTTAAATGATAAATAAAACGGCGCCTGCGAAATCAGGCGCCGTTTTATTTTCCTGTCGTGATACATATTGACGGTCTTTGCTCACGAGAAATAATGACCCTAGAGCAGAGGAGGTCTATATGCCTATACGTGGACTCACTCCATGGCATGCGCAGCTTGCGCCCAGAGACAGTCAGTTTGAAGAGTTCATCAACGAGTTTGATTCTGATTTTCGGCCGGGTTCTTTGACGTCCTCAGAAGAAGAGTTTTCACCCGCTTTGGAGGTGGAGGAAAACGAGAATGCCTATCTTGTAAGTATTGATCTTCCGGGCTTGAAAAAGAAAGACATCAAAGTGGGGCTCGGTAATAATATTTTGACAGTGACAGGCGAAAGACAGCGCCGCTTCGAGGGTGAAGAAAAGTATACTGAAAGAACCTATGGCAAGTTCGTCAGGAGTTTCTCGGTTCCTTCTGAAGTCGACGCAGATAAGATTGACGCTCGTTTTGAAGACGGGGTTTTGCTGATCACTCTTCCTAAAACCGAGGGAGCACGCAGTCACACCATCAAGATTTCGTAGAGACATTGTTTTTACTTGATCCTCAAGGCCCATATGTTTGAATAAACCTATGGGTATTCTATTAAAAAACATTTCAACTCTTTTAACCCTTCAGGGGGCGGCTCAGAAAATGGGTCGCTTTGTGAAGGAAGAAGATCTCGGCATTCAACTTCAGTCTTCGATTCTTATTGAAAAAGATCGTATTGCTTGGATGGGGCCTCATAAAAAACTTCCCAAAGAATTTGCGAAAAAGAAATCTCTTCAAGAAATCAACATGAAGGGAAAGACCGTGTTGCCGGGATTTGTGGAGTGTCACACGCATTTGATTTTTGCAGGTGATCGCGCCGCTGAATTTGAAATGCGCAACCAGGGGGTGAGCTATCAAGAGATTGCAGCCCGCGGTGGCGGTATTCTTTCGACAATGAAAAAGACCCGCGGAGCTTCTCTTGTGGATCTTACCAAGTGGGGGCAAGAGCGCGCCAATCACTTTATTTCCCAAGGTGTGACGACTTTGGAAATCAAATCCGGTTATGCCTTGAATTTAAAAGACGAACTTAAAATGCTTCAAGCCGCACAAAAGGTGAGTGGCTTAAGAACCGTCAGCACCTTTTTAGGGGCCCACGCGTTGCCTCCGGAATTTAAATCTTACGAATCTTATCTTGAATTTTTGGCTCAAGATATTTTGCCAATCGTAAAGAAAAAGAAACTAGCTCGTCGTGTGGACGTCTTTATTGAAAAAGGTTTCTTTCCTCCAGAAGCTTCAGAAAAATACCTGCGTCGTGCCCAAGAGCTTGGTTTTGAAGTTCTCGTGCATGCTGACCAGTTGTCATTAAGCGGTGGCAGTGATGTGGCCGTGCGTATTGGGGCTTTGTCAGGCGATCATCTTTTGCAGGTCTCGGAGAAAGAAATTAAAAATTTAGCGAAGTCAGAAACAACCTGTGTGCTCCTTCCAGCGGCGGATCTTTATATGAAAACAAAGTATCCACCGGCGAGAGAGATGATCGAGGCCGGAGCACGCGTTGCTTTGGCAACAGACTACAATCCGGGAAGCTCACCGACGCAGGATTTGAATTTGGTGGGATTGCTTGCGCGATTAGAAATGAAGATGACTTTGCCGGAAGTCATCGCGGCCTACACCGTGGGAGCCGCGCATGCTTTGAATTTGCATCATGAAATAGGGTCGTTGAAAGCTGGAAAGTCTGCTGATATTTTGTGCATAGAGAAGGATTGGCAGACCTTGTTTTACAGTGTCGGAGAGAGGGTTGAGAAGATGGTTTTTTCGAGAGGAAAGAAGATTTTCGGCAGCTTAAAATAATTTGCTGCGTCAGAAAATTTAAGATTCTTAAAATTTCCTTTGAAATATCACCTCTTTTCTTCCTAGTCTGGAGCTGTGTCAGTGGGGGGGGAAGTACAACATGAGATCGTCATATACCACTTTAATGCAGTCGAAGTATTTTAATCCTGCGTTTAACAGTGCCATCTTTGATGGTCCCGTGCGCATTTACTTTGCGCAGTTTCATGAGGCGTTGGCTTTGAAGATCTATTTCCTGATCCAGCAAAAGTTGGGTGCGGAGATGGCGAAAGCTAAGGAAATCTCAAAAGCGACGGGTGCCAATATCTTGGTGATGGTCTATCCAACAGCAGATAGCTTCCTTCTTTCTTTCGATGGCGCAGAAAAAAGCCAAGGCCCTCTCGAAGTGGAGAAATGGCATGACGACGTCGTTATCGGCCTTCGTGGACCTATCGAGGATGAAAACCTGGATCTTTTGATAGAGACTTTGCGTCTCACAATGGAAAACTGGCGTCCAGCCTCCCTTGAGGTGACTTCCGCTCTTGCGGAACTGTGATATACTAAAAAAATGAATAATAACCGAGGTCAGATTGTGGTGGAGTACGTACTCCTCCTCGTCATAGCAGTGGGGATTGCGGCGCTCTTAACGAGCCGTCTTGTGAGTCGCAATGCCGACGATCCAGGAATCCTCGTCGCCAAATGGCATTCCATTCTGCAGGTTATCGGCGACGACGTCCCAGATAAACGCAAAAAATAAAATTATAAAAACGGATTTCCGCGTTTGTGAATTTCTTCCTTCACAGCAGCTTGCATGCGCTCTTGAATGTCCTGAGCAATTTCATGAACCAGTTCTGCATCTTCAACAGCCGAAGGCTTGTAAGGCAAATGAATCGGCTCTAGAAAGCGGATTCTCCACTTTGCTGGCAAAGGAATGATATTCAGAGGAAGCGGAATCACAGAGCCTTTTAAGAACTTCGTGAATTTGAGTTTTTTCAGATTAATATGAGTTTCCTCTGCACCCAAGATCACCACCGGTACGATGGGGCATTGAGTCTCTAAAGCCATGCGCACAAAACCACGTTTAAATTCTTGAAGCTGATAGCGCTCCGACGTCGGTTTGAAATTTCCCTGTTCGCCTTCAGGAAAAAGAACAATGGCATTTCCTTTTTTAAGGGCGTTAAGTCCATTTTCGTAAGTGGCTTCCGTAAATCCCATTTTGTGCGCCGGAATCGCCGTTGTTTCCGTCAAAAACCAGAAGTGGTGTGTGAGAACACGGGGAACGCGCTTGGCTTCTTGTTGAACGATGTGTCCCAAAAGAAAAGCGTCAAAGCCCGAGTAGCCGGAGTGGTTGGGGGCGATGATGACAGCTCCTCGACGCGGAATGTTCTCAACACCGGCGATTTCCATGCGAAAGTATTTACGCAAAATTTCCAGAAGAAAACGTGGCAGCACGCGAAAAATAAGAGTGTCTCGGTCAAGGTTCCGAAGACCAAATATTTTTTCGTTGGGTTTCTGCAAGAAATTCTTCATGATGTTACTTAGTTATCCATCGACGGCGGAGTGTTTATGTCTTCTTCTTTTATCATGGCTATTGACCAAGGTACAACCAGCTCTAGGACTTGCATCATCAATCAAGCCGGAGGTCTTGTCGCAGAGGCTCGTGAGACCTTCAAGCAGATTTTTCCAAAGCCAGGATGGGTCGAGCATGACCCTGAAGACATTTGGTATTCCACACAGCGCTCAATGCGTCTTGCAATGGAAAAAGCAGGGATTAAAGGTTCCCAAATCCGCGCGATTGGGATCACCAACCAACGCGAGACAGTGATGCTTTGGGATCGCAAATCAGGAAAAGCCATTTACAACGCGATCGTATGGCAATGCCGTCGCACGCAAGAAATCTGTGAAAAATTAAAGAAGAATAAAAAAGAAAAAATGATCACGGCCAAAACGGGCCTGGTTTTAGATCCTTATTTTTCTGCAACTAAAATTCAATGGATTTTAAAACAGGTTCCAAATGCGATGAAAAAAGCCCGCAATGACGAATTGCTGGCAGGAACAGTGGACACTTATTTGTTGTGGAAATTGACGGGCGGTCAATCTCACAAAACGGATGTCAGCAATGCTTCACGTACGATGTTAATGAATATTCACACGGGCTGGTGGGACGAAGAGCTTTTAAAACTCTTCACTGTTCCTGAGGGGATTTTGCCAGAAATCTGTCCCTCCAATGCGGACTTCGGCCACACCCAAGGTTTGGGATTTATGCCGGACGGTATTCCAATAACAGGCATTGTGGGTGACCAGCAGGCCGCTCTCTTTGGTCAAGCTTGTTATGAAGTCGGCGAATCTAAATGTACATTTGGAACGGGAAGTTTTCTTTTGCTCAACACTGGCAAAAAAGCCGTGAGATCAAAAAATAAACTTTTAACGACGATTGCCTGGAAATTAAAAAATGAAGATGTCACCTACGCTCTTGAAGGTGGCGCCTTTGTCTGCGGAGCGGCTGTGCAATGGCTGCGCGACGGTTTAGGACTTTTCCAACAGTCTTCGGATGTCGAAGCTCTTGCAAAAACAGTGGACAGCACAGAAGGTGTTGAATTTGTTCCTGCTTTGACTGGCTTGGGAGCGCCTCACTGGAAACCAGAAGCGCGCGGAGTGATCTGCGGTTTGACTCGCGGATCAACAAAAGCACATATTGCGCGAGCTACTTTGGAAGCGATGGCTTTGCAAAATGTCGACATACTTGTGACCATGCAAAAAGATCTGGGCAAAAAATTAAAAGGTGTTCGCGTGGATGGTGGGGCGGCTGCCAATGATCTTCTTATGCAATTGCAAGCGGATTATTGCGGTGTCAACGTCATTCGTCCTAACAATTTAGAAACGACGGCTTTGGGCGCGGCCTTTATGGCAGGTCTTGGTTGTGGATTCTGGAAAGACCTCAAAGAAATCCAACGCGTTTGGAAAGTGAACAAAGAGTTCAAAGTAAAAATGTCATCGAAAGAACGCAAGGCGCGCATGATTCGCTGGGAAAAGGCTTTGGAGAGAGTGTAAATGAACGGCAACCAGCAAGGGCAAATGATCTTTAAGAAAGTGGCAGTCTCTGAAAAGAAGCTCCTCTTTCGTGAAATCGCGGATGATAAAATGCAAGTTTCCATCAAGGGAGCTTTGCACGACGACGTATTTCATCTGATTGCTGTGCAAACGGAAAAAGATGAAGCCCTTCTCTGTCATCACACGGCGGATTCTAAGGGAATCACGACAGCACAAAAAGTGATCGTGAATTTTGCCTTTAAGTCGGAACGCTATTTCTTTCAGACGGAACTTTATTTTGAAGCGGGTTGGGCCGTTTTAAAAATCGACGTCGATCTTTTTCAACTGCAAAGACGAGCTAGTGCGCGCATTGATATTCCGGCAAAGTACGACGCTGTATTTATGCTCTCTAACCATGGCGGACGTTCGTATTTCCTTGAGTGCCGAGTGAGAGATATCAGTGCAGGTGGATTTAAGATGGAACTTCAGGCCGCACAACCTGAACTCAAGATAGGTGATCGTGTAAAAGGGACGCTTCGCCTAGGAGTAAGGCGTCCCATAGAGTTCGTCGTTGAGGTTCGTTTTGCACAAAGCAAAGATGATGCTGGTGTCATTAAGCAAACTGTCGGCATGCAATTTCTTGAGATCGACCATCTTATGGAAAGTCGCTTGCTCAGTCTTATGATGGACTTGCAAAGAGAAATTTTCTTAAAGTTCCCACAGAAAAAATAACCCATTTTGTCGTTTGAATTAATTTCATAAAGAGGCCCTTTGGTGTCACTTTGTCCGGCACGGATCTTGGATAAAGGACTTCGTCTGATAAAAAAGGAGCCTTTATGAAACTACCTATTCTTTCTGCTCTCTTGGTTGCTGTGACTTTGTTTCAAGCGCCAGCATTTGCTGATATTCGTCCTGGTATTATTAAACCTGATCCGCGTCCGGGAGACCGTCGCGATGATCGCAGAGATGATCGTTGCGATAGTTATCGCAGACACGATTGCCGCGACGACCGTCGTGACGACAGAGATGGCCGCCACGGTGGCTACCGTCCGCCAGTAAGACCTTATGATCCACCTCCAAGACATCCTCCTTACAATCCGCCTCGTCATGAGCCGGCGCCTCCGCGTCCATATCCAGATTATCCGGATTATCCACGCAATAACTATGGCGAAGCCAGCGTTCAATTCTATGGTGTAACAAGAAGATCAGGTGGCGAGTGGTTGCGCGTCAGCTTCAACTATGCAGCTTATGTTGATTACGTTCGTGTCGATCTTTACAGAGCGGCACTTCAAATTCACGAAGCTTATGCCATCACGCAAAGTGGTCGCAGAATCTTGATTCGTGATTTGAGTTACGCCGGAGTTTTCTACGCAGGCCGCGTGGTGACTTCTGAATACATCACGGCGGGTGAGCGCATTGTTGCTATCGACATCCGTGCTGAATCAATGGGTGACTATGCTGACGTCAACATCAGTGTCATCTCTAACGATGGAACACCGTCCATCTATCCAAGTCGTTACTAATTTTTCAAGAAAGCCCCCCAAACTTTTTTGATTATTACTAAGGCTCCTTTTCCCTAAAGGAGCCTTTTCTTTTTTCTCTGTCGTTGTAATATCGATCGAGTGGGATTCTGAAGGTGGGTTTCCTTGTATACCTGTCGCTTCGGGAGGCACAGCATCGTGCTTCAATCGCCGCCGCACATTCGTGCGGTTCGCGCATCCATGCGCCGGCGAAGGCCTCCCTTCGGACAGATATACAAGGAAACCCACCTTCAGAATCCACGACGGTCATTGCTTCGTTCAAATAAAGTTAAGCTCTTTGTGTTTTGGATCTTTTAAATCTGCCAAGCTCTACTTTTTTAAGCTTTTAACAATTCTTTGGTTCGTTTTATTGCAAGTTCGGTAGACTCTATTTGATCTTGTGGGGCGTTCATTGATTTCCGAAGACTGAGGGCTTCTTCGAATTGGGCTAAGGCGTCTGTGAATAGATTTTGGTCGAAAAGATTTTTACCTGAGTGTTGGAGGGCGAAGGCTAAATAGTTTTTAGCTTCTTCGTTCTTTCGGCAAGTTTGGATGAGTTCGGCGAAGAGAGTGTTACTTTTATTGAATTCCTTTTTGTCTTGAAGAACGTGGGCGAGGCGGATTTTTTGTTGGACTTCTCTTTGGATTCCCAGCTTTTCTTTTGCGATGATCTTTAAGGATTTTTCGAGGGCTGTCTCCGCCTTTTCGAATTCTCCGAGTATTCTTAGATAGACGGCCATTTCTCCAATCACACTAATATATTGCTTTGGGTCTTTGATAGAATCTAAAGACGATTCCATATTCTGAATATAGGACTTTAGATGCTTTGGATTTTCTGGAATGCTGCGGAGATTTTCATCGAATTTGAACTTGGGCTTTTCCATTGTTCTTTTTAACTGCGATGTTTTTCTTGCTCGAGTTCCCTGATTTTTTCCGTCATATTTTGTAAGCGGTCAACAAAGGACTTTAACATGCACTCCGCCCATGTTGGGAGGTCGGCCATTAATTGTTTGAAGCCTTCTTCGGATACTTTGACTAGAACAACATCGGTTACCGCCTGCGCTGAAGCAGAACGGGGACTGTTCGAGATCATAGCGAATTCCCCGAAGGATTCTCCGTCGACGATGTCTACGATGGGGATTCTTTTTCCCATGTTGTCTTTGGTGAAGATATTTACGACGCCGGATTCGACGATGTAGAAATGGTTTTCGATGTCGCCTTCAAAGAAAACGAAGTCACCGGGTTTGTACGTTTCTTTTTGAATGGCAGTCATAGCATCCGACATTAACAAAGTCCTTTTTGTATGTGAGTCGTGCTTCTAATTATGCGTGGATTTCCGATTGGCGCCAATCAAATTTCAATCGAGGAAGTTTGAGCGCCCTCGCCAGACTCATCCGTGTTTCAACTCTTATCCGTGTGGAAATAGTCCGTATCCCAGTCACTGGTCCTTGGGCTATGTCGTTATTTGTTTGTTTACGCATCGGACACCTCCTGTGAGTTTTCGGACAGGAGATCCACCAAAAGCGAATCTGGCGAGAGCCTGATTCGCTTTTGTTTCCGGCATCCTGCCTCCAACCCCTTCGGGGCTTACGCAAAAAAATATCATCCTGATATTTTTTTGCATTTTCAGCGCCTAGAGCTACTCAAGCGGGTGTGGGAATTGCACTTCCTTCGGCTTATGAAAACATCTGCTGTAAAAACCGTTTTATGCACGTTTGTATTGGTTTTGATGACGTTGGCTGGCTCTTCTGCCTACTCACTTGACAGTCACAATGAATGTCGAGCCAACCCCAATGACCCCCATTCTCCGGGTATCGTTATGCTTCGCGGGAAATATCAAGGGCGTTGCATGGACACGTCTTTTAAAAGAGCGGTTAAAGTTCTGTCGTTGGAGCGCGATCTTTTAACAATTTCCAACTACCGCAAAGGCGGGAAGTTCTATACGGCCGAGATTCCATTGCAAGACCTTGAAAAAGTCAGTTACATCGTCGTCGATTTAAATTCCAAGCCTATCAATGCCGGTGGTTTGATTAATATTTCTCATACGGAACTTCGTTTTAAGTTTAAGCATAAAGACTCCATCCGCCTTCTTCCCCAAGATCCTTCGGATCGAACTCTTACAGACGGAGATTTGGTAATTTCTTATAACTACATGGCGCCTCAAGGTGTGGAGTACAGTCCGGTTAAGGGTTTCGATGAAGATCTTTATGGCGCCGTTTTGCAGTTTTTCTCCATGGAAGATGAGGTGAAGACTCGTTTTGTAGATCAGAAGGTGAACGCCTATGAGATGGCCTTGTCAGTAAGACCTTCTCAAGCGATCAAGATCTTGGTTCATGCCGCTCAAGACAGTCAAAAAATGGGCTATGCATCAGCTTATGATACTTGGACGAACAACTGCACAACGAAACTCTATGATATTTTGGATGCGGCCCTCAGCTTAAAGACCGCTCCTTACCGTTTTTCCACAAAGCGCATTGGGGATACGGGAATGGCTCCGGGGATTTTGGCGTTGGGAAAGCGGGGGCTTCTAGCCTCTGATAGCCGGGTCACTCTTGTAAACTCCGAGTTTGGATATAAGAGGCTCAGTAGCTGGAGTGGCCATTATTTTGACTATTGGCTCGGTAAAACCTATCAGGACGTTCAAAACACCTTCTGGGTTCGCAAGTAATATTCAAAAAAAGAATGGCAACTTATTTGTTATGTATTTTTAAAAACCTCGCAAACCGACTACAAGGGTGGAGTCGGTTTAATTTTAACGAGGTAACAAATGAAAAATGCAGTCGTTCTTTCTGTTCTTACATTCGGTCTTAGTCTTTCTGCCTCCGCAGATCCACAACCATGGTTGGCAATGGTTGGTAACTACACAATCCCTGAAACTTGCAAAATTGATTACGAAGATGGTTTCACAAAAGCCCGTATTCAAGTTGTTCGTGGCGGTCAAGAAATCGAATTGACGGCTTACAAAGGTTCAGACTCAGCAACCCAATACATTCCTGTTGGCAACTTCCAGCGCCCAGCAAGTGGCACAGATGGAGATGTTTTTTATTCAGTAAAAGACATGACGGGAGCAAGCTTTGTAGCGACGGAGCATTTCGTTCGTAAAGGCAGTGATACATGGCCTGACCTTGAAATGTTAGAAACTTACTCTTTGTCTTTGCAGGACGGAGTTCTTACTTTGGTGCAAACTCACCAGGATTCTTACAAAAAATCAGCTATCACAAAACAAACGTGCGTGCTAACGGCATTGCAAGATGCTAACGAAATAACGGCTGAAGATATCGAAGTTTTGGCGGATCGTGATTTAGAAAAACTATCAAAAGCAGCCGATATTGCCGATGCTTCTGGAATGGATTTAGATCAAGCGGCCTTCCAACTTGGCAAATTTCAAATGAATAAAACAAATCCGACGAAGGATGAGTTGAAAGAAGTTTTGGCTTTGCACGCAACTCTTTCAGATGTCGACGTTGAATTGCGTGTCGTAAGAACGGCAAAACCAGAAGCAACAGCGGCGTTTGCTCTAAAAACAGCGTTGAATATCGTGGAGGCAGCCACTCTTAAAACGCCTGAATACAAAAGCTTGCGTGACCTTAAAAAAGCCATGATTGATGTTTTGACTTTGAAAAAATCAAACTTGAAAGCGATCTTGGTAAAATGGAACCACTCAGATGCAGATGGTGAAGGCCTCTTGTTGATTGATGAATCTACAGGCCAAGCTCTTTACATCGGTTCTGGATATTTCTCTTAAATATCTGGAGGTACGGACTTACTTTTGGTAGCGCAATCGCGTTAGACGCAGAAGCGCTACCAAAAGTAAGTCCGTACCTTTTGAGTTAAATGATTTTATTCAAATCCTGAACGTTGCGAATAAAAGAAATTTTCTTGTCTTTAGAAAGCTTCAACTCCGCAAGATGTCGTTTGTTTGAAAACGGAATGACAAAATGCTGGAATCCTAATTTATCAGCTTCCTTAATACGATTTTCGACGAATGAAACTCCGCGCACTTCGCCAGTCAAACCGATCTCGCCAAAAAAACAAGTTTTCGCGTCAAGATCACGACGGCTTTGTGTCGATAAAATGGCAGCCGCCACCGCTAAATCTGCCGCAGGCTCTACCAATTTCAATCCTCCGACCACGTTGATAAAGATATCATTCGCCTGCAAACGAACATCCAAGTGACGATCCAAAACCGCCGTCAAAAGATGCAGACGGTTGACGTCAATTCCCAGCGCCGTTCTTCTTGGCATCGCCATGGGACTTGAAAGAGTCAACGCTTGCACTTCACACAAAAGAGGTCTTGTGCCTTCCATCGAGGCAAAAACCGCCGAACCAATCAGTTGATCTCCGCGCTCTTCCAAGAAAAGTTCAGAAGGATTAGAAACTTCTTCAAGGCCTTTGGAGTTCATTTGGAAAACACCTAGTTCATGAGCGGCCCCAAAACGATTTTTCAAGGCACGCAAGAGGCGGAAGTTGTAAGAGACATCTCCGTCGAAGGAAAGAACGCAGTCGACCATGTGCTCAAGCACTTTTGGACCTGCGATGTTTCCATCTTTCGTGACGTGACCAATGAGAATCACTGTGATGTTTTCTTGTTTTGCAAGACCCATCAAGTGACCCGCACACTCACGCACTTGGGATACGGAACCGGGAGCTGCCTGCAAATCAGGAAGATACATTGTTTGAATTGAGTCGACGACCAAGATCTCCGGTTTTTTGAAACGCGCAAGTTCCATGATCGTGTGCAGGTTGCTTTCGCAACCAATCTCAATCAAAGGGGAGCGAATGCCCAAACGATGGGCACGAGATCCTGTTTGTGAAACGCTCTCCTCGCCGGAAATGTACAAAATTTTATGTTTGTTTTTTGCAAGTCCACCGGCCATTTGCAAAAGCAGTGTGGACTTGCCGATGCCAGGAGAGCCGCCGAGCAAAACGAAACTGCCGCGGGCCAAGCCGCCGCCTAAAACGCGGTTCAGCTCTTCAAAACCTGTATCAAAACGATCCAATTTTACTTCTTCAAGGCTTTGGTCTAGTGAAATGGGTTTTGCCGCAGGTGTCCCTTTTTCAGGCGAACCGGTGGACCATCCTCGAGTTTTAACCTCGGGCATCTGCAGTTCCTCGACGAAAGAGTTCCACGCGCCGCAGTCAGAGCATTTTCCTTCCCACCTTGGTCGTTGGGCCCCACAATTTTGACAGGTATAGATCGTTTTAGTTTTCGATTTTGCCATAGATATTCGGTATCATTATTGGATGAGAGATACAAGGACTGTACATATGAAGAACGCACTGAAGTGCATCGTTATTTCTTTACTATTTAGCTCCATGGCCGGGGCGCAAACACCTAAAAACGATCTAGATTCCTTTAAAAAGGCATTAGAGCAATTTCGTGCGGCGAAATACGACGAAGCTATTCCCGGATTTGAGGGAGTCTTAAAAGACAAAACGAATTTGGAAGAATACGCGCGCTTTTATTTGGCGCAGTCTTTCATGAAAACGAATAAATTAGATCAAGCCGAAACGGAGCTTAAAAAAATTCTGGATTTGTCTCCGAATGTGAAGATGACCATTGAAGCTTCCAGTCTTTTGGGACAAGTGGCTCTTGAGAAAAAGAATTTCAAATTGGCTAGTACCCACTTTGTAAAGTTGGAAAAAAGAACACGCAACACGGAAGACTATCCGGATGTGATCTACAATTTAGCAGTGGCTGAAAAAGGTTTGGGCCGTCACGGACAAATGTGTAAGTGGTTGGTAAAACTTTATGAAAAATATCCGGCTTATCCTAAGGTTCAAGACTGGAGTGTGGATCTTGCTACCAACGAATTTCAAGGCAAACCTTCTGATTGCCGTGTGACGACGGAAGATTTCCGCACGCGCGTTCGTTACTTGTTGTGGGCGGGGCTTGATCAAAAAGCTCAAGGCGAAATCAACGTGATGAAAGAAAAGCTGGCAAAGACAGACAAGTATTTGGCCGACAAACTTCAAGCTCAGTTCTATCTTCAAGAAGGGGAAGTGAACAAAGCCGTCGAAATCTTGAAGCCTTATTATGAGGCCAACAAAAGAAACTTCGACTATCTCCTTCTTTTCGCTTCTGCTTCTGCAAGAGCGGGTGAAGTTCAATTGGCTGTAGGTTCTTACTACTCTGCTTATAAGATGAGTCCGAAATCAAAAACGGGCCGCCAAGCTTTGTATCAATCCGCTTTCTTAAGTTATCAGTTTCAAGACTACGATGGAGCCGCTCGTCGTTTCCAAGAATTCATGAAGGCTTATCCAAAGTCAGGTTTGAATCGCGATGCTCAATGGCACTTGGCGTGGTTGAAGTATCTTAAAGGGGATTATCAAGGGGCGTACAAAGCTTTCTCAAGCTTGAATGCGCAAAAGCGCAGTAACAAGCGTGGCTGGAAATCTTTCCCGCAAGACAGAGTGAATTATTGGATGGCCATGAGCCTTTTCCGCCAAGGTAAAGTTGAACAAGCGAAGCCGATGATGGAAAGTCTTTCGCGTGATCCTTTAATGGGTTACTACGCTATTGCAGCACAAGCTCGTCTAAAAAAGATGGAAGAATTCAAAGCTCCAAAGATGATCTTGTCTTCTTTGCCAACGCAACCGCGTTCAATCTCTCGCTTCTCGGCAGGGGAGTTCTTGATGCCAACGGCGCAAGAAGAATATCGCGGTGACGAGAGCGAGTCTGAAGAAAATCTGGTTTTGACTCAGTACTCGGCAGATGATGAAAAAGGCGAAGACGAAGAAGCAGAAGCGGGCGTTGTTGATAATCCGGATCTAAAATCTGTTGAAGTCGCAGCGAATGAAGAAGTTGAAGAGGGTGGCGAGAAAGTAACGACCTTCTCAAATCCTTTGTTGATGAAACGTTTTGAACGCGCTCGCGATATGATGATCTTGGGCGAGTACGAGTGGGCTCGTTGGGATTTGTACGATATCGAAAGAAAAACCTCGAACCGAGAATACTTACGTACTTTGATGGGCGAGTACAATACAGCAGGTCACTTCAATCGTTCCTCTTACATCGCCCAAATCAACTTTGGCGGTCAAAGAGCGGCTCACGGTCTTGAAGGAATTCGCTATCTGTGGGAGTTCGCATATCCGCGCGCCTACTCAGAGCAAGTTGAAAAGTACACGAAGAAATTCGAAGTTCCTCAAGAACTTGTTTGGGGCATCATGAGAGCGGAAACGAATTATCGTCGTGACGCGATTTCTCCGGTGGGTGCTTTGGGGCTTATGCAAGTGATGCCATTTACAGGTCACAAAGTGGCGACATTGCTTGGCGATAAAGAGTTTAAAGCGCCCATGCTTCTTCAACCAGAGACATCTGTGAAAGTGGGATCTCGCTACTTGAAACGTTTGATGGATCGTTTTGAAAATACGATTCCACTGGTCGCTGCAGGATACAATGCGGGACCTCATCGCGTGAAGAACTGGCTCGTGAGTTTCGGAAATCTTGAAACAGATGAGTTCATCGAACACATTCCGTTTCTTGAAACGCGCAACTACGTCAAACGTGTGGTTTCGAATTCTTATATTTATTCACAATTGTACGGCAACAAAAAAGATCTTTTCCCTTATATGGCGGGAGCGGTGCCTGTGAAGGTGTCCAGTGAACTCGTAGGAAAAGAAAATTGGGATGACATTTGAGCGAGAACGTTTTCCGTTTCGTCTTTAAAAAAATATTTGAAATGTTAGCGTCGCTGGTGGTCCTTGCGGCGCTTACGTTTTTTTTGCTAAAGGCACTTCCTGGCGGCCCCTTCGACGAAGACACGGCCCTTAATCCCTTGGTTAAAGAAAAACTGATGCAACATTGGCAGGTCGAACAGTCGTGGTTGGTGCAGGCCAGTTCTTATATGAAGGCTCTTCTCAAAGGGGATTTGGGCGTCTCCATGACTCGTCCCGAACGCAGTGTGATTGAAATCATTTCTCAAGGTGTGTCTAATACCTTGGCCTTAAATGGTTTGGCTTTGATGTTTATTCTTTTGGGCTCTTTGGTCATCTCGATTTTGGCGGTTCGTTATCGCAATTCTTGGATTGAGAATGCGATCGACCAGGGTGTGATTGCGTTTCTTTCTCTGCCCAGTCTTTTTTGGGGACCTCTTTTGATTTATCTCTTCGGATTCTATTGGAACCTTTTGCCAGTGGCCTTTTTATCCAGTCCTCTTCACTATATTTTGCCTCTTTTGACTTTAAGTCTGCGTCCCTTGGCTTCGCTTGTACGCTTGTTGAAAAATTCTCTGAATGAAAACTTCACCCAAGATTATGTGCGCACGGCACGTGCTAAAGGAGTGGGGGCGTGGCAGATCCTTACGCATCACGTACTTAAAAATTCACTGATTCCCTTTTTAAGTTACGTCGGACCTTTGATCGTGTCTTTGCTTTCGGGGTCCTTCTTAGTTGAAGTTCTTTTTGCCGTTCCCGGGTTGGGGACGGAGTTTATTTCCGCACTTAATGACCGAGACTACACTCTGATTATGGGACTGACACTTTTTTACGGGACATTGCTGATTATCGTGAACTCGCTTATTGATGTCGCTTTGAAATTTGCCGACCCCAGATTGCGAGAAGAAGCGTGAAAAAGTCTATGGTGATTTTTGCTTCTGTCTTTCTTGTGCTCTTAGTTTTTATGACAATTTTTTATTCTGTTCTGGGGTTCTCAACCGGCTTAGAACAAAACGTCGAAAATATTCTGATAGGACCTGGAAAAGATCATTGGTTTGGCACGGACTCTTTAGGACGTGATGTGTTTTCACGAGTTCTGTTAGGTGCGCGAATTTCTTTGCTTGTAGGACTTCTGTGCTCAGTCTTATCTTTCATATTTGGATTTTCTTATGGCGCTTTGGCTGGGTGGTTTGAAGGAATCACGGATCGGGCGCTGATGCGATTTTGCGATATTCTCATGGCGATCCCCAGTTTTATTCTTGTTTCGATTCTTTGTCTTAGTATGCAATTGCTTCTTCCTATGGAAGATCTTTATCTTAAAGCCCTTGTCAGTTTGTGTCTGGGAATTTCAGCAACTCATTGGATGAGTTTAGCGCGAGTGACACGAGGAATGGTTTTAGAAATCAAACGCAAACCTTTCGTTGAGGCCGCCGTGGCTTTGGGGGGAACTAGCCGTCACATTATGCTCCGACATATTCTTCCCAATATGCTGGGAACTTTATTAATTCTCGTGGCGATGCAAATTCCCACCAACATTCTGTATGAAAGTTTTATGAGCTTCATCGGCCTGGGAATTCATCCTCCTTATACAAGTTGGGGAATTCTTGTGCGCGAGGGTTGGAAGACGCTTTCCAGTTTTCCTCACTTAATTCTGTTTCCATCTCTGGTGCTCTTCTTAACTGTGTGGAGCTTTCACATCCTTTTGGATTTCTTCAAAGAGAAGTTTAAAATCTAGGGCACCTTTCACGTTATTTTTTTAAAGTGAGTCATCGAATTGCTTCATCTGACGCAAAAGTTCTTCCACACGTTTCTGAGACTCACGGATGCGACACTGATGGGCTAAAATCTCTTCCGAGGTGCCTCCCAGCATGGCGGCTCCTTCAAAAGAACAGTTCAGATCGGTAAAAATGGTCCAAGCATTTTGGGCCTTACCTAAACGAAGACTTTCCTCGCTTTCCGAACCAAAACTCTCTTTGAGATATTGGCTCAGATCACTATAGACCGCAGTTAAGTGATCACTTTGCTTTTTTGCTTCCAATTCCAAGCACTGATAGTGATCAAACGTGCTGACGGCCTCTGCGGAACATTCGGATAAATCTTTTGCAGGTGCCGACAAACCCCATAGCAATATCGCAAATAAAAGAGTGCTCTTCATAAGTCATGGGCCCTTTCATTGAAAGCTTTTCTTCAATGTACTTATGAGGATTTTAAATTTCTAGATGTTATTATTTTGGACGTAAAAGCGGGATTTAAGTTTTTTCTAAGTGTCGACGCTTTAGTAGAAACACCGTAAAGGTGTTTCTACTTGAGAATTTTATATTTTTTGCGGAGGTTGCCATCCACCAAAAGTTGTTTCCAAAAACTCCGCACAAGATAAAGTCAGATGATCTTTCATATGGCGTGCCACGATTTGAATGCTCAACGGCAGTCCTTCCGCATTGAAACCCATCGGAGCAACAGTTGCTGGGTGTCCCGTTGTCGTGAAGAAGCCCGCATAAATAAAATCAAACGGCGACCACAGCGGTGCGCGGTGTTTCGGAGCTACGCGCGGGTGAGGAGGGATTAATAAAATGCCGTCTTCTCCCAGTTTCTCATCCAATGTTAGTTTCATCTTCAGAAGCTCTGCCAGATCTTCGGTGAAATCTTTTTTTCGCGTATCAAAAATTTCTCCTAAAGAAACCATCAGATTCGGGAAAGTGTAATCTCCGCGGCCTAAGGCGACTTTCAGAATTTCTTTTCCAATCGAAAGATGTTCGTTGGGCCCCATCAATGTCTCATAAAGATTTTTACTCTTAGTTGAGCGAAGAGCTGCAAACCATAGCTCCGTTCCGCGCACAAAGAAACGAGGATCTAATTCTTCAACGTGAGCGCCCAGTTCTTCAAAAAGTTTTCCGCAATTGCGCACGACCTGAGCCATCTCATCATCCGTGCTACGGGCACGATGAAACACGGGAGACGGGCAGATTAAAACTTTGCGGCCCGCCCATTCTTGCGTGCGTTCTCCAAGGACGGGTTTTTTCATAGTTTCTTGATCGTGGTCATCGGCGCCCATCATGATTTGAAGCATGTCATAAAGATCGCTAGCCTTACGACTCATCGGTCCCATGGAAGTGTATGGATATTTAAGGCCCGTGAGATTTTTGAACTCTTCCAAAGCATAAGGGAAGTGCCCTGTGAGCGGAACAAGATGACGTGAAGGCTTATGACCGAAAACTCCACAGAAAGCCGCAGGCATGCGAATGCTGCCACCGATATCACTGCCAAGTCCTAGCGGAGTTGCACCAGCGCCCAGCAAGGCCCCTTCGCCACCGCTGCTTCCGCCGCAGGTGCGACCTAAATCGTAAGGATTGTTGGTGCGACCATAAACGGGGTTGAAAGACTCAAACCAAAAACCCAGTTCAGGAACATTTGTTGTTCCCAGCGGAATGCCACCCGCTTTTTTCATGCGGGCGACGATAGTTGAATCCCAGTTCATCACATCGTTTTTGTGATGAATGCTTCCGCCCGTGCGTTTCATGCCTTCATAAGAAAACATTTCTTTGACGGTGAATGGAACCCCGAAGAGGGGAGGTAGAGAAGAACTATCTTTGGCCAGAAGTTCCGTTTGTTCGTGTGCCAATTTTCTGGCACGAACAAAATCGTCTTCCACCATGGCATTTAAAGTGGGATTTACTTGCTCGATACGTTCAATGTGAACTTCAAGAACTTCACTAGGGGAAACTTCTTTTTTAGCAACTCGAGAAGCAATTTCAGAGGCAGAGATCTTTAGTAGCTCATTCATAAAACTAAAAAGGGAGCTTGAAGCTCCCTTTCTCCTTTACACGTTGAATCTGAAGAAGAGAATGTCTCCATCTTTAACGATGTACTCTTTACCTTCCAGGCGGTATTTACCGGCTTCCTTCACGGCTTGTTCAGATTTGAAAGAGAACAAGTCTTCGCAGTGATAAGTTTCAGCACGGATGAAACCTTTTTCGAAATCCGTATGGATCACACCCGCTGCTTGCGGAGCTTTTGTTCCCGCACGGATAGTCCAAGCACGAACTTCTTTTTCACCTGCAGTGAAGTAAGTTTGCAGACCCAAAAGTTTGTAAGCTTCGCGGATCAAACGGTTTAAGCCTGGCTCTTCCGCGTTCATTGCTTCAAGGAATTCTTTACGCTCTTCAGGAGGAAGAAGAGAAATCTCTGCTTCCATCGCAGAACAGATCAAGATTGTGTTGTTGTTTTCTTCCGCCGCACGTTTTTCAACAGCTTTTGTCCAGTCGTTGCCACCTGCCGCGAAATCAGTGTCAGATACGTTCATCGCGTAAAGCACGGGCTTCGCAGTTAAAAGATGCATGTCGCGCAAGAAAGGCATTTCAAGATCATCCAAAGCCACAGAGCGGGCTGGAAGACCTTTTCCTAAAGCGTCTTTTACTTTCTTAGTAACTTCCGCTTCCATCTTCAATTTTTTATCTGTCGTGTTCTTCGCCATCTTTTCGATGCGCGCATACTTTTTATCAACAGAATCAAGATCCGCCAGTAGCAACTCAGTATTGATCACTTCGATATCACGAATAGGATCTACAGACCCAGAAACGTGCACGATATTTGGATCGTCAAAACAACGAACTACGTGAACAATCGCATCCGTCTGACGAATATGAGAAAGGAATTGGTTCCCCAAACCTTCACCTTGAGAAGCACCCTTAACGATACCCGCGATATCCACGAACTCCATCGTAGTTGGAATCACTTTTTGAGGCTTAATGAAATTAGTGATCTTGTCCATACGAGGATCTGGAACAGTCACAACACCCACGTTAGGATCAATCGTACAGAATGGATAGTTCGCCGCTTCAGCCTTAGCAGACGTAAGAGCGTTAAAAAGCGTACTTTTACCAACGTTTGGTAAACCGACGATACCAACTTGAAGAGCCATGAGAACCCCTTAGAAAATAATCAAAAATGAACTTCGTGACTGTAGCTTAAGTATTGAATTTTGTCGAAGCTTTTTGAATTCCATCAAGGATAATGCTCTCGACAGCATCAAGGCTTCTATTGAGGAAATCAGGCATTTTCTCAAATTCTTCTTTCGAGAATTTACCCAGCACATGATCAGCCACAGGTATATTCGGATTGACGGGACGACCCACACCAAGGCGCAGGCGGATATAGTCAGCAGAACCCATTAAACCCGAGATACTCTTGATTCCGTTGTGCCCACCGTGACCGCGATTTTTTTGGATTTTCATCTGGCCAAAAGGTTGATCAATTTCATCGTGCATAACGATCAAGTGATCCATCGGGATTTTATAAAATCCCATCAAAGGCTGTACAGATTCACCAGACAAATTCATGTACGTTTGAGGTTTGCAAAAGATCAATTGATGATCTTTCCATTTCACTTGGGCGACTTCCGCTTTGAATTTATTTTGAACTGGTGGATTGCCAAGGCCTTGAAGGAAATAATCCACGGCCATAAAGCCGATGTTATGGCGAGTAAGTTTATATTCTCCACCAGGATTTCCAAGACCAACGATCAACCACATAAACGAAACCTCTTAAATAACAAAGGCAGCTCGGGTGAGCTGCCTTTGAGATATTTTATTATCTTCTCGATGCGAACTATTTTTTCGCAGGAGCTTTTGCAGCAGCTGGAGCAGCAGCAGCAGGAGCCGCAGCGGCAGCAGGTGTAGCAGCTGGAGTTGCAGCAACTTCTTCTTCTTGAGCGTTAACAACGGCAAGAGTTTGTTCTGCGCCAGTGATAACTTTCAAAGAACCAGTTACTTTTACGTCAGAAACGTGAAGAGCGTCACCAACTGCCAAGTTAGAGATATCAGCAGTCAAGAACTCAGGGATTTCTGTTGGCAAGCACTCAACTTCGATAGAACGAAGAACAACGTTCAACAAACCGCCCTCAGAAAGGCCGATTGGTTTACCTTCAAGACGAACTTCAACGTTAACGCGAACTGCTTTCTTAAGATCCAAAGCGAAGAAGTCAACGTGTTGAGGACGACGAGAAAGTGGGTGAACGTCTACTGACTTAACAAGAACAACGATACCGTTGGCTTTTTTGTCGTTAGATTTCAAAGTGAAAAGAGCATTCTCGTAAGCACGAGTGTTGTACTTAACGATTTCTTTTTCACCAACTGATACGTTGATTGGTTCAACTGCACCGTAGATTACTGCAGGAACGTTGCGAGAGTTGCGAAGAGCGCGGCTGTTGTGTTTACCGATTTCGCGAGCTTCAACTGTTAGGTCGATTCTGTTTTTCATGTTTTTTCCTTCTAGTCCAATAGAGGGTGTTAATATTATCTCCCTTTCGGGGAGCGTTTCGTTTTAGTCAAATAAGCTACTGACGGAATCATTTCCGTGGATTCTTTTAATCGCCTCCGCCAAAACGGGAGCGACTGAAACCACTTCGATTTTCCCACAGTTTTTCGCCGCTTCACTGAGCGGGATCGTGTCGGTAACCCATACTTTTTCGATAGGGCTTTCTTTCAGACGACTGATCGCAGGACCTGAAAAAACAGGGTGCGTTGCAACGGCGAACACCCTTTTTGCCCCATTCTTCAAGAGGCTGTCAACTGCTTGTGTAAGAGTTCCCGCCGTATCAATCATATCGTCTACGATAACAGCCGTTTTCCCCGTCACATCTCCAATAAGATGCAGGGCTTTAGCCTCATTAGGGCCTGAGCGGCGTTTATCGATGATCGCCATGGAAGATTCAATGCGTTTGGCAAAGGCGCGGGTTCTTTCAACCCCACCAGCATCTGGACTCACCGCAACAAATTCAGAGCCCTGACCATAAGCTTCACGCCAAGCGCGAGCCAAAGTCGGAATCGCAAATAAGTGGTCCACGGGAACGTTAAAGAAACCTTGGATTTGGGCGGCATGCAGATCCACAGACACCACACGAGTGGCTCCGGCTGTGGTTAGCAAGTCGGCCATTAATTTTGCTGAGATCGGCGCGCGAGGAGCGACTTTGCGGTCCTGACGAGCATACCCGTAATACGGGATCACAGCAGTGATGGAAGCAGCGGAAGCTCGTCTTAAAGCATCGAGCATCACAAAAAGTTCCATATAGTTTTGATTCACGGGAGGACATGTACTTTGAACAACAAACACATGTTGTCCACGAACGCTCTCATGAATTTCGACTTGGATTTCCCCATCGGCAAAGCTACTCACTTCGCAGTAACCAAGCTCAACACCTGCGGCTTCGGCTACCTTCTTTGCCAGGGTCGGATTGGCATTGGCAGTAAAGATTTTTAGGCCCTTCATCACTCGTAGTCTCCTGAGGTAAAAAGCACGTTTGAAAGAACCTAGCAATCGACGGATATTTTGTCTATCCCTTCAAAGAAAAAAGCCGCATTTTCCACTCTGCGGCTTTGCATATTTTTCATGGGGATTTCGGCTAGTTAGAGGCTATTGAGCTTCTCGAGGAAGGCTTTCAAAGCCTGGGAGCGGTGCGAGTGCAGATTTTTGTGGCCAGGGCCCAACTCGGCAAGGGATTGGGTTTGTCCTTCCGGAATAAACACAGGGTCATAGCCAAAGCCAAGAAGACCTGCCGGTTTTGTCGAAATCGTGCCCTTCATTTCGCCCGAGAACACCCACTCTTCGCCCGTCGGAGTATAAACCACTGTCGAGCAAACGAATTTTGCATTGCGATTGGGCATTGGTTTTAAAGCCATCATCTTTAAAAGTTTTGCGACATTTTCACTGTCAGAAGCCTTGGGGCCTGCGTAACGAGCAGAGTGAACTCCTGGAAGACCATTCAAACCTTCAACAACAAGGCCCGCGTCTTCACCTAAAACCCACACATTGTTTTTCACAGCACGCAAAGTTTTTGCTTTGATGCGAGCGTTGTCTTCAAAAGTTTTTCCATCTTCTGGGCGGGGAGTGAAAGAGGGAATATCGCCTTGAGAGAAAATCTTCAAATCTGGAAGTTCACGCAAAAGAAGTTTGTATTCAGCTAGTTTCCCTTTGTTTCCTGTCGCAATCCAAAGTTCCATTTTTATTTCCCGGCAATTTTATAGTTTTCACCAACGATAGAAGCTTGATGAATGAAAAGTTCACGACAACCTTTTTCCGCAACGTCCATCATTTTGAAAAGCTGATCGCGAGTGAAAGGAACGTGTTCAGCTGTTCCTTGAACTTCAACGAAATGACCTTTATCCGTCATAACGAAATTCATGTCCGTACCAATCGCAGAGTCTTCATCGTAATTAAGATCCAACAAGATATTATCGTTATGCAGACCCACGCTGATCGCAGAAACATAATTTACCAGAGGAAAAGCTTTGATCTCGCTCAAATCCAAAAGTTTTTTAGAAGCCAAAGCCAAGGCAACAAAACCACCCGTCACGGAAGCCGTGCGTGTTCCGCCATCGGCATTTAAAACGTCACAGTCGACGATGATTTGTCTTTCGCCCAAGTGTTTTAAATCAACAGCGGCACGCAAAGATCGACCAATCAATCTTGAGATTTCTTGAGTGCGACCGCCAGTCATGGATTTTTCACGCTTAATACGAGTGTGTGTTGAGCGCGGAAGCATTCCGTACTCTGCTGTCACCCAGCCAGAACCCGTTCCCATCAACCATTGTGGAGCTTTGGGTTCGTAAGTCGCCGTGCAAAGAACTTTGGTTTTTCCAAATTCAACGATGCAAGAGCCTTCCGCATATTCGGAAACATGGGGAGTGATTTTAATTTGTCTGAGTTGATCGAACAGACGGCCGTCAGCACGCATGGAAAGCTCCTTGGTAAATCTGGAGCTAATTTAGTGTTTTTGCCGTGTGATTGTCTATCTTTTCTTTGTAGGAGAGGAGGGCGCTGTAGATTTTTTGAGCAAGATCATTCTGATAGTCTGTCGTGAGAAGCTTTTTAGCCTCGCGCGGGTTTGTGAGGAATCCTATTTCAATCAAAACCGAGGGCATGCTGGTTTTTGAGATCACATAAAAAGGTGCTTGTTTGATTGTGGCCTGCGATGCGTTTTCGTCGTTGTTCCAGACATGAGTTAAAGTCTGTGTCAGACGAAGGCTGCTGACCATGCGATTTTGACGATGCAAGTCTTCGAGAATCGCAGCGATATCGCCTTTCTTAGAAAGCTCATCACCGCCAGAAATATCGTGGATTTCTTTGTTGTTTAAAATCATCTGATTTTCTTGGCTGGCTAAGAACAAACTTTCTTCATCCGGAGGCAGATTGTTTTGAAAAAAGAACTCTACACCCTTTGCACGCTGATCAGAAGCCGCATTGGCATGAAGACTTACAAACAAATCCGCTTTCGCGGTTTCCGCCATTTTCACGCGAGCGGGCAGACTGATGTTGCGATCTTGGGCCCGCGTAAGAGTGACTTGAAATTGCGTGTCTTTTTCTAAAAGCTTTTTCAAACGCTGCGCTACTTTTAAAACAAGATCTGCTTCTTTCGCGGCTCCATGCACAGCACCCGTATCAACTCCGCCATGCCCAGGGTCGAGCATGATATGCAGAGCCGATGCTTGAGTGGACCAAATCAAGGCCCCGGTCGCAACGATCTGTTTTAAATTGAAAAGATTCATTTTTTTAGAATAGAAACTGCGGCAAACCTTGTCGAGTCTAGAGGTCAATTGACACGGGGGCTTGAGATTAAGGTCTAGTTAATGCATTCATAAACGACACGAACCCAAACTCCATTACAAGGACTCGCCATGGACCAAGAGATGCCACCGTTGGCTCCAACTGCAGTGCCTCCAGTATAAGGCAGTTCATTAGGCCCTAAGGCGACCCAATCAGAATCAGATCCGCAAGCGATCGCTTTTGAAATATATCCGGTGCAGCCTGTTGAGGGATAACCGTTGTCACAACTCCCGGCTCCCCAGTTGATCAGATTTTGCCCATTCACTTGGGTGCTATAGGCAGCGTTATCATAAGAACAAATTGTTCTGCGTGTCGTTGAGTTGACGGGACGCCAAGATGTACCGTCACAGAACTCCATTTTTTTTGTCGTGCTATTATAGCGAGTAGCCCCTTCTAAAGTTGCTCCACATGCCGCTCCGGTATTACCGATACGAACTTCGCCATTGGCGTCCAAGGTCGCAGCAGGAGTCGTGGTGCCAATACCAACATTGCTTCCACTGACCGCAATCGGGCTATTACCCAGTGTTGAAGACCCTGTCCACGCTGGAATATAGTTTGTAGTACCACTTCCTCCGGAAGCAACTGTTGCAGCAGAAATCAGTGAGCCACTAAAAGTCGTAGCCCATCCCACATCAGAATAAATTGTCGTTGCAACACTTGCATAAATATAAGCTTCAAAATAGTCCGTTGTTCCATTGGCATCTAGAACAGCCGAGATAGACGCGGAAGGGGAGGTTCCATCAGCAGCGGAATAAGTAACCAAGACTCCGTTTTTATAAATGCCAATCGCTACGGTACTACTGGCAGCTGAAATCCGACCCGCCGCCGTCAGTAAATACCGTCCTGCTGCCGTTGGAGTAAAACGGCCAGAAGCAAAATTGTTGTTAGTATCAAAAGACTCAGCGTTAAATAATATCTTTTGCCAGCCCGAAGCTAACGATTGGGCATCCGACTTATGGGCGTAGAAAGCTGGAATTTGTGTTGAGCCATCACCAAGAACACTTGTCCAAGCCGAGCCCGTATAGATATTCAAATAATTTTGATCGGTATTATAAATCGTTAATCCCGTCGCAGGAGAAGAGATTGCGTCCCTTTGTGCTGTCGCCATTCTTGGTGGCAAGAAACCTTTAGATGTTGAACTGACGTCAAGTAAGGCGGAAGCTGCCGGGCTTGCCGTTCCTACCCCGACATTGCCCCCGCTATAATAAACTTTTCCAGCTCCTCCATCTTGCCAAAAGGTCGCACTGGCGGGCAGTCGCGCATTGGCGATGATTCCGGTGGTGATTGTTGTCGCATCTAGATTGTTGATCGCTTGGCAGGTGAAGGCATCGGTGATGACATTCCACTGAATTTTTTCGTTGCTTGCGCAAGCGGCGACTAGCTGTTGAGCGCCCGCAGCTGTTCTTAGATCACCGAAGTTGAGAAATGCGGGGGAAAGGTTAATCCCATCCCAGCGATAAACTTTTCCGGCATCCCCAGCGACGAGTGTCGCGGCCGCCACGTTGTTACCGCGAATTTTTGCGACAGCGGGATTGGGGTAAGAGGCGGAGAGGTCGCCTCCGGCTGAGCCGCCAGGGGCGACGCCAGAAATAGTAACATTGGCCGCCACAGTCAGACGGCCTTGAGCATCGACGGTGAATGTCGGCACCTGGGTTGCGGACCCATAAGCGCCCGGAGTCACAGAAGTGTTAGCAATATTCACGGTTACGTTACCTGAGGTTCCGCCGCCGCTTAGTCCCGTGCCAGCAGTGACTCCCGTAAGCGTGGCTGTGCTTGTTCCTGATTCAGTAGCCACACGAACCCAAGTGGCTCCATCATCGCGATAGATTTCTTTGGTGTCGGTTGCAAAATAAATTCTACCTGCAATTCCGGCCGCTGGCTTCGAAGAATTTAAACCTGACTGCATTGAAACAATATCTGTCGCGGAATTAGTTCCGGTATTGATAACAAGTTTGTCGGTGATCCCGTAACCAGAAAGTGTTGTTGGCTTACCGCCTGTAATTTGTGACCAGTTAAGGCCAATTGTCGAACAAGTCCAGGCCCCTGTCGGCGAAACAAAAGTGAGAGTTTGATTGATGGCGCAAGTGGCAGGCATTTGCGATGATTTCAACAACGAACCAGCATCAGATAAATCCGCTGAAGACAGTGTTGTATTCACCCAATCTGTGCCATCGTATTTTAGAAAGTTTCCTGAAGCCGGTGACGAGATCACAAGACTTTTTCCGGCGATCTTGCTTACGGTAGGATTCGGATAAGATCCAGAAAGATCTCCTCCCGCAGTTCCGCCAGGAGCGACACCTGAGATTGTCACAGATGAAGCAGCAGTCAGGCGTCCTTGAGCATCCACTGTAAATGTAGGAACTTGTGTTGCAGAACCATAACTGCCAGCACTCACTGAAGTGTTTGATAGGCTCACTGTTTTTGAAGTCGTTCCAGTGACTGAAATTCCAGTACCCGCAAGAACATCAGAAATAACCCCGGAACCTCCGGCATCAACCACGCAAGTAAACGTACTTCCATTCCAAGTAATAACTTGTCCTGCAGAACAAGCCGTACCTGGCGCAGATGTCTTTAATAGAAGATCATTCAATGTTTTGTCTGCAATTTTCTGCGCACTATAGGCCGTGTAAGAAAATGGAACTGAGCGAATCACATTCGCCGGAGAAATAACTTTCCACCCGACACCATCGTGAAATTGAACTTTAAGCTGTCTTTCAGCGGAATTGGCAGCTACCCACGAACCACTTCCAGCACAGTTGTGAGTCACACCGTTAATAAAAATGTCAGAGAGAGAAAAAACCGGGCCCGTTGGGAATATACGAGTACCCAAACCAATGGGCACATCAAAAACACCATTTGAATTTTGCATATTCACGGCATCTTTTTGTTCACGATATAGTACACAGTTCCCATCGGCCGACGTAATTTCAAAAAGAAAACTGACATTGTTATATTCAAGGGGTGAATTGTCGGATTTAAGAATACGCCCCTGATAACTCAAACTTTGAGGCGAGGCTTCTCCCTGAATGGCGTGGAATAAAGCAAGCAAGGGCACTATGATTACAAGTACGTTCCTGAGTGTGTCCATACCTCCTTATCGGCTGAAAAATGTGGCAATGTGAGCTTCGCCTAGGTTTTTAGAATACTTTGCGTTTCAATTTGTAGCACATTGATACACCGATTTCAGTTTAGGACTAAAATCGAGTTTCCACGATATTAAATTTCTAATGAGGCGCGGAGCCCAAAATGTTTCAAAGAGAGGCCCACAATTGGCAGATTCCGTCTAAAAGGTCGACAGGGCAGATGTGATCTTCTCTAGTTTTAATCGTTTTGACGAAGATGTAGTCATGGCACCACCGTTGCTTTAGTACAAGTCAACCCCCCATGGCGGCCAGGACCCTCCCCCCCCAATCCTGGTCGCTTTTTTTTTGCCTAAAACTCCTATAATCTAATTGCTGTTCAAGACAACATCTTAAGGAGACGCTCATGCAGTTAAAGCCTCTTGGTATTCTTCTCTTGGCAGCATTGATGACCCAAGGAATGCCGTCGCGAGTTTTCGCGCAAACAGATACACAGATTGAAGCTGAGGAAGCGACAGCCGACGCTGAAGCAGCTAAGGCCGAAGCGAGCGAAGCAAAGCGACGCAACGAAGAAGATCGCAAACGTCGCGATAAGGCGCGTGCAGAAGCTCAATCGGCAATCAACAAAGCTCGTTCTTTAGAAAACGATGCAAAAAAAGAACAAGCAGAATCTGAAAGAGACTCGGCGAAGTTAAAAGCCGAAGCGGCGGATCATGAAAGACAACAAAAAGCAGCAGAGAAAGAGCAAGCGGCAGCGCAAGCTCGTATCAAAGCGGCTCAAGAAAAAACTCAAAAAGCCACTCAAGTGCGCGATGAAGCTTTAGCAAAACGAAAGCAAGCGGAAGAAAAAGCCGAAGAACTGCGTGATCAAGCCAAAGAGCAAGAAAAACAAGCCGCAGCAGCGACAGAGTCCGGCATGCAAGCAACGAAAGAAGCGGAAGTAGCGAAAGCGGAAACCGCAAAGGCAGAGCAAAACCTTTCTAAGGCGAAACTCTTGACTCAAAAAGCTGTGGCAGAATCCAAAGCCCGCGAGGCCAAAGGAAAACAGGAAATTGCTCGTGCGGAAGCTGATAAAGCCAAAGCAGAAGCAGAAATGGCGCGCCTCAAAGTTCAGGAAGAACAAAGTAAAGCGTTGATGGAAAAAATTGACGGTGAGCTTAAAGCGGCGCAAGCAGCCTCTAAAGAAGCTGTTCAACAAGCCGAAGTTGAGCGCAAAAAAGTAGGAGAGCTGAAAGCTCAAGAAGAAAAAGCAAAGCAAGCTGCTGCGAAAGTTCGTCAAGAACTTGAGGGCAATCGCAATAATCTGAAGAAAGAACAAGCCACAGCAAATTTAGAAATCGCGCGTTCCAAAAAGATCATTGCTGAAAGCGAAGCGGAAACTTCTCGTGCGGAGTCAGAATTAAAACGTCTTCGTGACGAAGCTGAAAAAGCTCAAAATGAACGCGAAAAGCTAGAGCAATTGGCTGAAACAGCGAAAAACAAAGCTGAAGAAGCAAAGATTAAAATGGAAACAGGCAAAGCCGAAGCCGAAGCTGAAAAAATGAAACTGGAAGCTTCTAAGATCCGTGCCGAAAACGGCCTTACGACGAAGCCGAAAAAGAAAACAAAATAATCTTAAGATTTATATTTGAAGTATTTCACAAAAACGAAGGTCCTTGGGGCCTTCGTTTTTTATTTGCCGTATTTGGGCATCCTTCGCACTGATAACCCTTTCTAAAGTGATTGGTTCAAAAAGAGCGTGCCTTATTCTTGCAGTCTTTAAAGATGAAAGAGTGAGGTATCATTTTGAGACAGTTCTTTGTTTTTGTATTCAGCCTTGTTTTGCTATTTTCCGGAGTCACGGCTTCCGCGTCAGAACAATGCTCATCGCTCTTTTTGGTTCAAAACTGGGAAGTCTCCAGCCGTGTGCGGAAGAATAAATTTGTGACCAACAGAGACCTTTATGAATACCGTGAGGTCCTTCACACGGACTTTATGAACAGTCTTTCAAAGTTAACACCGGATCAACATTGGGTCGATCTGGGGGCAGGAAAGGCTAACGCCCAGATAGATTATATTAAGTCTTTTTCAAATCCTCTTTCAGCGGCTCAGGCAACAGGCGTTGCGTATAAGTTGGATCGCTGGTTTTCTCCGCCAAAGTTTGATGGCAAGTTGCAAATCAAAGAAGGCGCGTTTGAACAACAACCGACAGCGACCTGGAAAAAGGCTGATTTAGTAACGGATGTGTTCGGTGTGATTTCTTACACTCATGATTTACATACGTCTTTGCAAAAAGTTTTCGATCTTATGAACGTGAAAGGTGAGTTGTATATTTTCACGACGAACTATCATACCAGTATTAAAGTGGGTGAGAAAAAGTCTCTGTCACTCATGGATTTTTTAGCGACCATCGAAGGCATTCACGTGGAAGGCCGTTACGGCACAATCAAAATTACCAAGGAAATTGAAAACGTCATCGTTCCATCATTTGAGTTAGTAAAATACGTCGATGATGCTCCTCCATCTCGCACGTATATTCGCAGTGATCTCGTTCACTAGAAAACCTTCCCTTAATTGACGCATCGTTTCGATGCGTGGCCCAACGCATTGACCACTTGCAAATACAGGTAGAGGTTCTGTGTCCGTCACACGGAGGATCTTCTTGTTTGCCAATGAACTAAAACAACGTCGTCGTATTTTATTAATCTGTGTTCTCAGTTGCACTGTCGCTATCGCCAGCGTTGGCGTAGCAAAACTCTTACTCATGGCGATCTCTCTTTGCACCAATCTTTTTTATTTTCAAAGATTCTCTTTGCAAGAAAGTTCTCCGGCGGACAACACGTTGGGATGGCTTGCTGTGTTTGTTCCTGTTATTGGCGGATTGATTGTCGGCGTGATGGCGCGCTTTGGTTCTGCGGCGATTCGTGGTCATGGAATTCCGGAGGCCATGGAAAATATTTTGCAAAAAGAAAGTCGCATTCCTCGTCGGATCACTTTTTTAAAACCTCTGTCTTCGGCGATTTCCATTGGTTCCGGCGGCCCCTTTGGAGCGGAAGGACCCATTATTGCGACAGGTGGAGCTTTGGGATCGTGGTTGGGGCAGATTGTTCCCGTCAGTGCTTATGAAAGAAAAATCATTCTGGCCTCTGGAGCTGCGGCAGGGATGACGGCGATCTTCGGGACTCCTCTTTCGGCCGTTTTGTTGGCCATTGAACTTTTGCTTTTTGAATACAGACCGAAATCATTTGTTCCCGTCGCACTGGCAACTGTTGTTGCAGCAACATTGCGAACTGTTTTTATGGAGTCTCAAGCCTTCTTCGTTATGCCAGACATCCGTCCTCCCGATATAGTCAGTCTTTTTACGTATCTTTTCTTTGGCGCCGTGGTGGGAGTTCTCGCTGTGATCGTGACGAAATCAATTTATTGGATCGAAGATCATTTCGAAAAAATTCCGCTCCATTGGATGTGGTGGCCCGCAATTGGAGGAGTCGCGGTAGGAGTGATTGGTTTGATCGAACCGCGCAGCTTAGGTGTTGGTTATGACAATATCTCTTCAAATCTTGCGGGAACTCTAACAGTAGGAGCCGCAGCGAGCATTCTGGTTTGGAAGTTTCTTTCCTGGGCGATTGCTTTGGGAAGTGGAACTTCCGGTGGAACTCTGGCGCCGATTTTAACTCTGGGCTCTGCATTTGGATTTTTAGTTGGAACGGCACTGGCAACCTATTTCCCAGAACTTCATATTGATGTCAGCACGATGGCCTTGATTGGAATGGCCGCTTTATTTGCGGGAGCTTCTCGTGCTCTTTTAGCGTCAGTGGTCTTTGCTCTTGAGGGAACTAAGCAGCCCGTGGGACTTGTGCCGCTTCTTGGCTGCTGCTCCATTGCTTATCTAATTTCAACGGTGGTGATGAAACATTCAATAATGACAGAAAAGATCGCAAGACGCGGTCTTGATGTTCCTCATGAATACTACGGTAAGACCTCAAAGTGAGGTCTCGCCGCCTTTGTAGTAAACTGTTTGAGTAGGGTAAGCGAAGTCGACTTTCATGTTTGCTGCGATCTTAAGGATCTCAATGAAAATCGCTTGCTGATGTTCTAGTTCTTCAGGGCCTGTGAAAACTTCCAAGTGGAAATTCACCAAAACATCCAATGAAGAAGCATTGTAGTTGTTAAAGCGAACCGTCACAGTCTCCGGATTTACCTTCGGATGTTTTGTGATGAGGTAACGAACTTGCTCACAAAACTCTTCGATTTTTTCTGCAGGTGTTTCATAAGTAAGACCCAAAACCTGACGAATACGACGAGCCGGGCGGACGCCCATATTGTCGATGGTCTCTTTTGCCATCATTGCATTTGGGATTGTGATCACAGAGTTATAGAAAGTACGGATGCGCGTAGAGCGGAAACCGATATCCTCCACAGTTCCTTCCATGTCTTTGATCTTCACCCAATCGCCCACTTTAAAAGGATGGTCGAAAAGAATCGTGATGGAACCAAAAAGATTGGCCGCTGTATCTTGAGCAGCCAAAGCGAGAGCCAAACCTCCCAGTCCCAGACCGGCAAGGATCGACATCACATTCAGACCAAAACTTTGTAAGGCAATCAAGATACCCAGAACAACAACGAGGACCTTCATTGATTTCGTCGCAAAAGGAACAAGTTGATCGTCGTAAGTGCTTTCCGTTTTTGCCGCCATCTCTTTAAGGACATTTCCGCCAGCATCCACGGCATAGTAAACCAGGCGAATGACATAAAGAGCTAAAAGACCGCGCAAGAAATGATTGTAGTAAATTTCAAATTTTCCGGTCAGACCTAAAGCATCGCCAGTTGCGAACCAGAAAAAGATCACAAGAACCCAAGCAATGGGACGCTCTACTTTAAGATTTAAAAAGTGCGCAGAAAAACTTTGCGGGAATTTTTTTGTGAACGGGTTGTGCTTCTTAATCTCTTTTAAAATAAACTGAATGATCGGGCGAAGAACAATTCCCAAAGTGATGGCGATAGCAAGCACACACCATTTCCAGTTGGGCATAACGAAGACGGTGGATTTAAGAAGATTCGTGAGATCTGCGGAAAAAAGGGAAGATTCTTCAAAAATAAATTTTTCCATGTGGATGTTTCCTCTGTGCTGGTGCTTACATCATTTGCAGATTTTTGCCGGAGTAGAGCATGATCAGAATCACAACTCCCAAAGCGATGCGGTAGTAACCGAAGCCTCTAAATCCGTAGCGAGTCACTATACCGATAAAAAACTTGATCGCAAGCATCGCTACGATGAAAGCCACGAAGCATCCAACGAGCAAAGTGCTCACTTGTGCGGGCTCAATCGTCTTGTAGATCTTTAACAATTTATAGCCAGAGGCTGCGGCCATGGTTGGGACCGCTAAAAAAAATGAAAATTCGGCTGCTTCCTTTTTGTTCATGCCAAGTGTCAAGCCACCCATGATCGTGGCCGCAGATCTGGACACACCGGGGATCATAGCGATGGATTGGAAGAGTCCCAATTTCACTGAGTCTATATAAGACAAGTCACTGGTTTTACGCCCCATGGCGGTCAGATGTGCGAAAACTCGGTCGGACCACACCAGGATCACGCCACCTACAATCAACGCCCATGCAACGATCTGCACACTTCCTAAAAGTTGGTCGACGAGGTCCTTCACAACAAAGCCGATGAGGGCTGTGGGCAGGAAGGCCACGAACAATTTTTTATAGAATCCCCATTCGGGAAGGAAGCGTTTCCAATACAAAACAAGAACGGACAAAATGGCGCCGAACTGAATGATAACTTCAAAGGCTTTTGTGAAAGTGCTGTCTTCAATACCCATCACAGAACTTGCGATGACCATGTGACCCGTCGATGAAATTGGCAGAAACTCGGTGATTCCCTCGACAATGCCAAGGATGATGGCGTGCAGATAACTCATGTGGTGTTCCTCATATAGATGTTGAAAATCAGCCGTGATCATTCTTGAAAAGTTCCCTTGTGGGTTCAATATTCGATGGATTGTGTCAAAAAATTTAAGATTTATTTAAGATTTTCCTACCTAATGTGGATCAAATCTGAATATGATTTTTTCACCACGGAGGGGGTTATTATATGAAACGTGCATTATTATTAGGTGCATTGTTGTTCGGTTCTCAGGCATTCGCAGGCGAATACCTAGTGAAATATGCGAACACAAACGCGCTCAACATGCTTAACACGGTATCAATGTCTAAAGTTGCTACGATCCAAATGATGGATCACAACGCGACTGCAAGCCTTGTGAAAGTGAACATCAACAAGAGCCACGAAGCTCAAGCTTTGGCGTCTCTTCTTTCTCAACCAGGCGTTGAGTACGTTGTTCCAAACTTCAAAATCAGAGCATTCACTGCACCAGTAGATGCAGCTGCTTTGAAAGAGCAATGGGCTATTGCAAAAGTTCAAGCTGAAAAAGCTTGGCAACGTGCAGGCAACAAAGGTAACCGCAACGTGATCGTAGCTGTTATCGACACTGGTGTTGACTACAAACACCCATCTTTGGCTCCTAACATGATCGCTGGTTATGACTTCAAAGAAAACGATGCTGATCCAATGGATAAAACTGGTTTCCAAAATCCAGGTCACGGTACTCACTGCGCGGGGGCAGTTGGTGCGACTGGTTTGGTTGACGGTGGTGTCGTTGGTTTGTCTCCTGAAGTTTCTATCATGCCACTTCGCTTCTTGGGTGAAGACGGTTCTGGTGACTTGAACAACGCGATCAAAGCAATTGATTTCGCAGTTGAAAAAGGCGCGCAAATCATCTCTGCATCTTGGGGTGCAGCGGTTCCTCGCTCTACAGCGGCTCCTCTTCTTGAGGCTATCAAACGTGCTGATGATAAAGGTGTTATCTTCATCGCGGCTGCTGCGAACGATGGTAAAAATAACGATAAAACTGAAATGTATCCAGCAAACAACGGATACCCTAACTCTATCACAGTTGCGGCTTCTGGTCCTTCTGATGCAAAACCGTCTTGGTCAAACTACGGAACAGCGACTGTTCACGTATCTTCTCCAGGTGAAAACATCATGAGCACATTGCCAAACAATAAGTACGGAAACCTTTCTGGTACTTCTATGGCAACTCCGCTAGTATCTGGTCTAGTAGCTTTGATGAAAGCTCAAGATCCTTCACTCACTGGTGCGCAAGTTCGTGCGATTCTTCAAACGACAGGTGCTAAAGTTTCTATCGAAACTGCATGTAACTGCCGTGTTGACGCTTTCGAAGCAGTTGATGCTGTTATCGCGAAGAAAATGGTAGTAGTTCCTGCAGCTGCGACTGTTAAACCTTCTGAGACTTTGGCGTTCTCTGTTCTTCACGGTAAAGCTCCGTTCAAGTACGCTTCTAGCAATGCATCTGTTGCTACAATCGCTGACAACGGAACTTTGACTGCTGTTGCAAACGGTACAACAACAATCACAGTGACTGATGCTGACGGAAAAACAGCTTCTACATTGAACATCAATGTGGGTGCTAAATCTGGCGGTAACCAACCACCAAACCCAGGTCAACCTCCAGGACAAGATCCAGGAAATCCTGGTGAACCAGGCGAGTGTCCACTTGGCGATCCAATGCTTTGCCAAATCATCTGCCAAATTCAACCAGATCTTCCATTCTGCCAATCTAAATAAGGCGGATGAAGTAAAAGGCTCCTTCGGGAGCCTTTTTTATTTTGACTCTATTTATCTTCTCTATATTCTGCGGACCTCATTTAGAGGGGGTCTTATGGGTCGCAAGTTTTTAGTTGTCCTGGTTCTTTCTCTCTTCTCGATTTTTTCATCAGCGGCAGTTCCAACAAATATTGATGCGCAAAAGTGGAATGAACTATTGAATCAAGTTCAGCTCAATGGACTTTCAAGTTCATATCCGAACGGTGTGTACTTAAGTGTTTCTAATATCGTTCCAAATGATCCGACAAAAGATCATCAAGCAGATTACTTAAGCACGGTTGGCTTCGTGGATGATAATGGCAATTATAATCCTCGTCATGTGGAAGCCGTTTCTGAAACTTGGACATTGGATGCTGAAGGCAACTGGCATGTGGATCAGTGGATTTTTCTTATTGGCATTGAGGCTAGCATTCAAAAAGCCTATCACCGTGAAATCGTAAAGACGCCATCGGGAATGGTGACGAAGCTTGAAACCATCGCGACAACTTCAGAAGAAGAAAACGCCAAGTGGAGCGATCTTCTCGAAGCGTGGTTTCGCCGTATGCCTCTTTCATATCTTTAGAATCGTTTAAACCATTCAATGAGTGTCGTGATGACATCCTCGGTGTTTTCCGTTTGTTGGATTTGCGTCGAAACACTCCAAGGCCCTCCCAAGCGTCTGCGCAAAGTAAACTGCTGGGAGGTTTCAAAGTTTGATCCCAATGAAAGCGATGTTGAATCATCCAGGCGCACGCGAGCCGTGTAACTTTGCGTGCGTGGATCAAAATAAACGCTTTCAATGGGCGTTGATGACAACAAAAATAGAGATGCTAAACCAAAGGCTTCCGATAATAACGCTTGATCCAATTGTCCTGCGGTGCTGAGCTCTTCATTCGCCAATTGTTGAAGTGATTTGTTAAACAAAAGTATTGAAATAATCTGCTGTCGACTGAGTGGTGGATCTGACAAAAATTCCACGCGGGGTTTTTCTGTCGTGCCGACGATCAAAATCTGAATCAAAACTTCCGAAGTACGGTGTGTGATGAGACCGTCAATATCTTGAACCGTTGAGTCCTTGTATTTAATAAGATCAAACTTTTCGATGACCGCTTTCTTTTTAAAAATTTCCACATTCATTTTACCAATGGCAACCTTTCCAGAAAGTTCCATGGGGTTGCGAATGGCATACTGAAGGCGTACGGGGATAGGGTTGGGAATAAGATTTGTGTGAAGCAAGATCGGCTTGTCTTCCGTTTGAATCTTAAGTTCCGTGATTTTAAATTTGCTGGGGCCTGATGGTTTTGCCGACGCTTTCTTAGTATCGCCTTTGACAAATCTGGAATCGGGTTTGAACTGTGGGGGACTTTGCAGTCCAATATAGGGAAGTTGCAGTTCGATCTCTTTTAAAGAAATAGTTCCACCCAATGTGAAGAGAGGTTTTACAAAATCCATTTGCACATCAAATTTGGATTCGGTCTTAAGAATTTGCGAAGAGCTAGTTAAGTCCGTCGTTAAAATGGCTTGAATCGGAAGTTCTTTTTTTAGAAGGTCCGTCGACGTTCCAGAAACTGTCAGACGAATGGAACCTTTTAAGACATTCAGTGGAGCCGGGACAGGGAAGCGACTTTTATCTAAAAGAGCCACGACGTTTTCAAAACGAGGAACTTGCAAGTCGGCGTTCAGTGTTTGAATTGAAAGCTCTTGGATTTTTTTCTTTGTAAGATCAATAGAAGTTCGTGCTGATGCCTGCAAATCAAAATTTGCGATACCTGTTTCTTGAAGGGCGACCTCTAGGGAAGGAGTGACCGTCAGATTGGAATTTTTAATACTAATCGGAGCGCGAAGAGCAGTTTTAAAATGCAAAGAGTCCGGCAAGCCCTTAAGAGGACGTTTTTTGAGGGTATCAAGAACGATCTCGCAGTCACTCTCTAAAAGCTCCGGCAGACCCTTTTGAAGATGCAGCTTCAAAGGACAGTTTTCAACTAGAACCTTTTTAAATGGCAGGGCTTTGTAAGTGATGTTTGCTTGGGGATGAAAGCTCCATAAAGTTTTTTGTAGGTCTGCTTGTATGTTTGCTGACACCTTCAAATCTTTTTTCTGAAGAAGAGTTTTTGTGGAAATCTTGGGAAACTCCTGCCAAGAAAATGACACTTGATTAGATAAATCAAAAGTGGGGAGTTGAACGTCGGCAGTTCCGTTTAAAGCTAAAGGCTTTGCCAAATCCAAAGTGGCTTTGAGATCGCCACTTAAGAATGTCTTATTCTGTTTTATAAGTTCAGAATGAGCTTCAAGCTGAAGTTTTCCACCTTCACTAACAAGGGAAACCTTTCCCAAAAGTTCTTGTTCTGGAGGCAGATGAAGTCGAACATCCTTAAGCTGTACACTGATCTTTTCAACCACCTGTAACGGCAAATAAGCAAAGTAAGGTGAAAGCAAAGAATCCAACGATCCAAGCTCAATCTTCGGCCATTTAAAAGGTTCAGTGGGTTCAGGCTCTGGGGATGGCGGAATGGTGACCTCTAACTTAGAAGAAACAATATCTGCATAGATTTTTTCAAGATGCACGAACGGGCGATGAGTGAGAACAGTCAAAGAAATGGCGACATCGGCTTTTTCAAGACAAGCATCAATCAATGGCTTTGGATGTTTTAAACAAAGATGGCGTGTGAGCAGGTGAATATCTTTAGAAAAGAAACCTCTGTTGCCAATTTCGATTTGCAGTGAGTCCCAAGTTATATTGAGCTTTGCATACTCAACACCACGACGAGCATTCGTTTCATTAAGAACCCAACCCAGATTGAACCACAAAAGCAAAAGTGCTCCGATAAGAAGAACAAAAAGTCCCAGGAGGGCCAGGAGGAGTTTTTTCATATTAAAACTCCCTTCCTAAGCTTAAGTATCCTTGCCAGTGAACGGGAATGTCGACTTGGTCTGTCCAAAGAGTTTGCCCTTGGGAAATGCTGGCCCGAATCGGTCCAATAAACGAAGGCCAACGAATTCCAATTCCCGGAGAATAATAAAGTGTTTTCGACAGCGTCAGGCTTTTGGCACTTTCCCAAGCCATATCTAGGAAAATAAAAGGTTGAAGCTTGTAGGGGAAAACATCCCCAGCACGGATTTCAAAACCTTGATAGAGGAATGTGGCAGAGCCTTCTCCAGTAAAAGGAATCTGCTTTCTGGAAAATCCGCGAAGTGAGCTGTCACCACCCAGATAGAATCTTAAGTTTTCAGGAACGACATCAGTAAAGACCGTATCGTCCGTCATTAAAAATGTTCCGGCTTTAAAACGCCAACCAAACACGACCAGTGGTGGATCCCAATCAGAATAGTTCCAAAGAATTTGATGTTGATAAACCCATTGGTGAAAAGTTTGATCAGCGCCCAAGCCTTCATAGGCAGAACGAATATTGGTAGAAAAAATCCATCCGGCTCGCGGTTCAGCGGCATAATATTCGTAGTCATGACTTTGCAATGAAACTTCGGCCGTTGAGGTCACCGTTCTTAAAACTTGCACGTTCGTATCAGTTTCAACGTTGTTGTAAGTATAAAAGGGGCCGAGCTGAAAGCGCGAAGAGAACTCCTCAAACTCTTTAGTGATTCCCCAACGCAACCCCACATCGGTCGTGAAAGACTTGTAAGTGGACTCCAGTTCATTTTTGAAATTCAGTTGCGGTGACCAATAAGTTCGATCGCGATAAGGCGGTCCATCGTAAATTTGAAATGAGTTTTCAAGACTCTGTTCAACGAGCGAAACATAAAGCTTACTTTCAAAAGAACTTCCGGCTTCGTTCATCTGCGTATGACGATAACGAACAAGACCGATAGCGCCTACTTCCGTATTAAATCCAGCCCCTGCAGAAACCAAGTGGGGATCACCAGTTACTAAACGCGGAATGATTTCAACTCCTTCAGCAGAGCAGCGAGTGTCGAAGTAAGAACTCAAATGATACTCATCCAAAATCATTCGATTGGCAGTGAGTTGCAAAAGACGAGCGTCATATTTTTGACCAGGTAGAAATGCGCGATAGCGATCTAAGTATATACTTCTCTCGGTTCCGCGAATCGCAAATGTTTCTGCTGTTGGAAAATTATAAGGATCTCCGGGAGTAAGATCGACAACGACAGATCCTTTATCTGGAAAAGCTTGAGTCGTCACTTCAGGACAGGCGTAACCCAGATTTTGCAGACGGGTTTTGCTCCATGCCTCGACTTCGTTTAAAAGTTCGGGAGTGAGAGGGCGGCCTTTCATTTTTCGTCTTTTTTCAGCATTGAAAGACGGCGGGGCATTTAAAAATGTCCACTCTTGCAAAAGGGTGCGATCACCGGCCTCGACAATCAGATTGTTCCCATCAATTGTGAACTTGGGATGATGATAGGCCCTTTGTTGCAGAAACGATTTTAAAAAGAATCGGGCTTGCCATGGGGGAATGACGCTCCAGGCTTTGTTGCCGGCGTCCCCGCACATCCATTTGATTTCCGTCTTGGTGAACTCTAATTTTTCCTCAGAATGAATCTCGATTTGGGGACACGGATTCGAGACGTGGCGCGTTTTGGCGGAAGCCACTCCAAGAAACATCAAGAGAAAGAAAAAAATGAATTTGGCCCCATAGCGCATGTATCGTAAAGTTACCTATATGCAGGAGAAGTTTATGTCTTTTTATACACAAGAATTCGCCCATGTGAAACTGTCTTTATCTTCAAATATCTTGTGGGTGACATTGAATAATCCAGAACAAAGCAATGCGATCTCTTTAGAGATGGTGGATTCTTTGACTCGCGTTTTAAAACATGCGGACTTCGATCCCGCTGTTCGTGTGATTGTACTTAAGGGTGAGGGCACATCGTTCTGCGCAGGCGGTGATGTCAAAGCTATGCAGAATAAAACGGGCATGTTCGCAGGAGAAAGCAACGAACTGCGTATGCGTTACATCCACGGCATTCAACAAATTCCTAAGTGCATCGAAGAGCTTTCAAAGCCGGTGATTGCCATGGTGAATGGTCCTGCCATTGGCGCAGGCTGTGATCTGGCAATGATGTGTGATTTAAGAATTGGAACTGCAAAGTCAAAATTCGGAGAAACCTTCGTGAAGCTAGGGCTTGTTCCCGGTGATGGCGGAACGTTCTTCCTTCAACGTGTGATCGGCTACTCTAAGGCCATGCAAATGTCTTTAACAGGGGATTTAGTGGCAGGTGAAGAGGCTTTTAAATGGGGACTTCTGAATTACTTTGTCGCAGAAGAAAATCTGGAAGCTGAGACAGAAAAGCTAGCAGAAAAAGTCGCTGGCAATGCACCTGTAGCTGTACAAATGACAAAGAAGGCAATGAAGATGGCTTATCTCAATGATCTTAATACGATCTTGGATCTGTCTGCCGCTTATCAAGGAATCACCCAAAGAACTGAAGACCATTTTATTGCTCTTCAGGCAATGAAGGATAAAAAGGCTCCGGACTTCCAGGGCCGCTAGAATTTTCTCGTATTTACGTCTTCTGCAAAATTGTAATGAAAAATTCTGAAATATGAGTTCGAGGATTTTCATTTTCCCGTCTTCATCTGAAAAACCGAATGATCGTAATGTGAGGTTTTGAAAATTTCAAGTCGAGTGGCTCTGATTGAAACAGGTCGGGGTCTTGTCTGTCTAAAAAGCGATTCCGATAGTGTTATGGCTTGATAGGTGGTTATGGCAAGGATACTTCTTTGTGATGATAGTAATCTAATTCTTAAGATTCTTGAAAAAAGAATGCAGGATATTGGACAAGAGGTCGTAGGCAAAGCCAAAGACGGTGAGGAATGCGTGCGCATGTATTCCGAGTTGAAGCCGGATTTGCTCTTACTTGACATCACGATGCCTAATAAAGATGGGCGAGAGTGTTTGATCGAAATCTTGGAATGGGATGCTAAAGCCAACGTCATTATGATTTCCGCTTTAATGAATGAAGCCGTTCAGGCGGACTGTTTGAATCACGGTGCTAAGGCCTTTATTCATAAAGGGGATATAAATTCTCCGGAAGATTTTGAAACCAAAGTGGTTGCAATCCTGAAACCCTATTTAAAGATCGCATAGGAAATGGATTTTGATGAAAACAGCAGCCGCTCCGGCAGACCTCTATCAGAAAGAAATATTGGATAACACGCGATCGTTTTCCGAGATTTGCGCGAAAAACTTGGCGTCCATTTTTTCTTTGCAGACCCACCGCTCAACACCGTCGTATTCGAACAGTGGAATTCACAGCGACAAAAGAATTTCGATTTCCGTGCTTTTTACGGGTGTGGTTTATGGTGAATTTATTCTGGCGATGAGTGAGGAAACCGCCTCCAAGATTCTCAACACGTCCTCGGAAGAAACCTTCCAAGATGAAGTGGTCGATAATTTCGGAGAACTTTTAAATCTGATCGTAGGTGAGGGAATTGTAGGTTTAACGAAAATTTACAGCAATCTCACAATCACAGCACCAAAAATTTATTTTGGTAAAATACGTTATCCCAAGGTGAAGTGTGGCAAAGTGACGATGCAGACTCCTCACGGAGACATTGAATGCTTTTTATATGTCGATCATATGAAACTCGACATCGCGACCTCTTACCAGGAAGCGATGAGCTCTTTGGTGGTCGCCAATCAGGAGTTGCGCGATGCTATGCAAAGGCTTGAACAACAGCAGGCCTATTTGGTTCATTCAGAAAAAATGACGGCTCTGGGAACAATGGCGGCGGGGGTGGCCCATGAAATCAACACACCTCTTGCGACCATTTCACTGGTGGAAGGCCACTTAAAGAATCTTTTGAAAGAACCGGATGAATTGGACCGTAATCAATTTAACGAAATGCTGAATGTGATTGAAAGTACGGTGACACGAATTTCAAGTATTACGAATGCTCTTCGTTCCTATGCAAAAAGTTCGATGGGCCTTGCTCCTCAAAGTGTTTCCGTTGTTTCTGTGATTGAGGAAGCTTTGATGTTTTGCCAGTCACAACTAAATACCGAAGGAATTGTTTTAATCAGAGATGATTTGAAAGAAACCCTAAATTTGGAGTGTCGCCACGATCAATTAAGCCAAGTTTTTTATAACTTGCTGATCAATGCCTGCGATGCCATTCAACCTCTAGAAAAAAAATGGATTCGTATCGAAGGTTTTGATCGCGGTGACGATGTCGAGATTCGAGTGACCGACTCTGGCGCAAGTCTTCCAAAGGAGCTTCGAACGAAAATTTTTGATCCGTTTTTTACGACCAAAGATTTCGGTAAGGGCATGGGTTTGGGATTAAGTATTTCCAAAGGGATTGTTGAAATCCATAAAGGAGAGATCTTTGTCAGCCCGGACTCTCATTACACGCAATTTGTGATGCGTTTGCCGAAAAAACAATCAAGAAAGGTCGCCGCTTAGATTTAGGGTTTTTGTGCGATTTGCTCAAGTTCCTCTGCGCGAGCCAGAAGATTTTCCTTTAAATTTGATTTTTGTTCTTTGCTGAGGCTTTGCCAGAATTCATCTAACAAGAACTTCTGAAAAGCTCTTTTGTGTTCGTTTAAAGCCAAGGTGAACTTAGGCAAACGAACTGATTCGTAATCGTCGTAAAAGTTTGTCACAAATTTCTTCAGCTTCTCGGGATCTGGGCGCGATTCTAAAAACTGCTTTAAGACGAACTCCTTGCTTTGATTTTGCAATTTCCAAGGATAGGGATGAGCCTCAACAAACTTTTTAATCTTTTCTTTTTGTTCTGAAGAAAGTCCTCCCACCCAAAATTCAATAGACCTGCGATAGCGCTTGAGTGTGAGCTTCAAGGAATCTTCCGGATCCTGATTGTCTTCTTGAGTTTCTTTGATCTCCTCACGCAGCACTTTAGCAAAGTGATCATATTGCTCGGACTTTAAGGTTAAGGAGGTTTTAATGGCGGTGTTTTTAAAATAAGAAGAGAGCTTTTTGAAATAGTTTTGAAACTCGGCAAAATGGGTTGCGACGACCTCCGCATTTATTTTATCTTTGCGCACTTCGGGCTCAATATGCCGCAAGGTCTTTGCAACCTCGGGCAATAACTCTTTCTTAATCGCCTTAACGTCTTTTTGCAGGCTTTCTCTTAATTCATCTCGTTGCTGACTTGAAAGATCAAAATAGTCATCGGTTTTAGAAACCGCAAGATCATCAAAAAACTGAACGAACAAACTTGAGCGGCTGCAAGCCGAAGTGAAGAAAATAAAAAGAATTAAGACAGCGTATTTCATCCTGCCTTTTGTTTTAAAACGGCCCTTCTTAAGAGGAAACCCTCTATGACAAGATACAGAATGAAACTTACGGTGAGGCCGATACCTTTGAGTAGAGCCCAAGCCGTCGTGCTCCATGCCAGTGCCGCCCAAATAGCAAGGCCTGTATGAATGGCAAAAAAGAAACCCGAACGAACTGTGATACCTTTCATGCGAGTTTTAATAATGTCGGGGAATTGATGTCCTTGTTGTTCTGCGAGATAAGAAAAAAGAGGCTTCCCCAGAATGACTGAGCCCCAAAGAACTAAGGCAAAAACTCCTTCCATCAATGCGGGCTGAAGTTTAAACCACAGACCTTCTGAAGAAATTAACGAAATACCGCCTAGAACAAAAAGAAGTCCGTTACCGAACCATGTGATCTTTTGAACTTTCTTGTATTTATAAAGTTCCCAAGAAATTTCACCTACGCCGAAAACCATCCCGGCAATCAAACCCGCCATGGTTCCGTAATATTCTTCAATCAAAGTGAAGGCGATAACGGGCAGAAGGCCAGCGAAAAATAAACTGGCCGCTTGCGCTTTAGGATTTCCAGAAGCAGGCGTCATGAATTCGTTTCCAAAAAGTCGACAGGTTTTCCTTGAGCAGGAAGAAGAACTTGATCATTTTCCATCACCAAGTGACCACCTACAATCGTGTGAGTCATCCATCCCGTGACGGACATTCCGTGAAAGGGAGTCCATCCGCAGCGGCTCGCAATCCAAGAATTGTCGATGGTCTTCGTTTTTTTCAAATCCACCAAAGTGATATCAGCGTCAAAACCCTGGCGAAGGCGGCCTTTGCCTTTAATACCAAAAACGCGGCAAGGATTTTCCGTCACCATCTCAACAAAACGACGAAGACTTAAGCGTCCATCGTGAACGTGATTGAGCATGATCGGAAGCAATGTTTGTACTCCGGGAACTCCCGAAGGACTTTGGGGGTAAGGGCGCTCTTTTTCTTCACGAGTGTGCGGAGCATGGTCGGAACCAATCACATCGACTGTTCCATCTAAAACCGCTTTCCAGATGCGATCCATATGACGTTTTTCACGAATCGGCGGATTTTGTTGAGCATAAGTTCCCAAACGATCATAACAATCCGGAGCATATAAAGTCAGATGTTGCGGAAGAACTTCAACGGTCGCGATGTCTTTTTGATCTTTTAAGAGATCCATTTCTTCGCCGGTTGAAACATGCAGAACGTGAATCTTTCGTCCTGTTTTACGCGCCAGACGCAAAAGTCTTTGTGTGGAATTGACAGCCGTTTCAACATCTCTCCATACCGGATGATAGTGGGGATCGGCCATGTCGACAGCGATGTGCTTTCTTTCGCGCAGGCGCATTTCATCTTCGCTATGGAAAATCACGCGACGCGATCCTTGGCGCAAAATTCTTTCCAGTGTTTCATCATCTTCCACTAAAAGATTTCCCGTTGAACTTCCCATAAAAATCTTAATGCCCGAACAATGAGGCATTCTCTCAAGCTCCGCCAATTGATCGACATTGTCGTGGGAGCCGCCAATAAAGAAAGCATAGTTGGAATGAGCTCGACCTTGGGCTCTTTGTAATTTCTCAGCAAAGGCCTCTTTCGTCGTTGTCGGTGGATTGGTATTCGGCATTTCGAAAATACTCGTAACTCCACCCAAGATGGCGGCTTTCGTTCCGGTTTCGAGGTCCTCTTTGTGAGTCAGTCCTGGTTCGCGAAAATGAACTTGGCTATCAATCACTCCAGGAAGGACATGCAGACCCTGAGCTTTGATGGTTTTAAGAGCAGGTTCGTTAATGGATTCACGAATTTTTTCAATGCGGCCATCTAAGATCGCAATATCGGCCTGTTGTTCAATCAACCCTATCTCGGATGGGTGAGGAAGTAAGCACGTGCCACCTTGTATGAGCAGATCGTAAGGGCGCTGAGACATGTATCACCTCGAATCCAAAAACAATACCACCATGATCTATCCAAGGTCCAGCATTGACGGAGCCCTTGGGATAGGTGAGAATTTGAATTGTGACAATTGAAAAATTCCTCTCCTTCTGGGATCAGCACAATACCGTAATTATCGAGAGCCTTATCGCTCTTGTTCTTATTCTCTCGCTTTTTTTGGCGTACCGCAGTTTTTTCGGGAAAAAGTCGAAGGAAGAAGCTTCGGAAACAGGGCATGGCCTTGATGCGGCTCAACTTGAGAAAACGTTGCAAAAGATTCTCGACAACCAGAATCAAACAGCAAAACCCGCTCGTGGCGGTGGAGCTTCGGAAGATCTGGGAATGGATGTCGATTTAGATGAAATGGAAAGAACTTCGGTTGCATCTAAAACAGGTGCCGCCGTCGGAGCCGCAGAAGTCGCTGGTGAATCAGCGGCAGAGGTGTCACAACTTCGTCTGACTTTAAACGAAAGCCATCAAAAAATTGAAACTCTGCAAAAGCAATTGAAAGAAGCTTTGGTTGCCGCAGAAGCAAGTGCTGCCGCTGGTGGAGCATCTGCGGGAGCGGGTGGCGCTGAAGGTGGCATGAGTTCTCAAGAAAAAGATGAACTCAGCGGTAAGGTTCGTGATTTGGAAGCGCGCCTTGCGGAATACGAAATTATCAGTGAAGACATTGCCGATCTTTCTCGTTACCGCGAAGAAAACGATCAATTGAAACAGCAATTGGAAGCTTTGAAAGCGGGAGCGGGTGTTGTTGCAAGTGCTCCGACACCGCCGCCGCAGCAAGCAGCTCCTGAGCCTGAACCAGTACCAGAACCTGCACCAGCTCCGGTTGAAGAACCGACTCCGGCAGCAGAACCTCCGGCACAAGAATCAGCGTCTGCCGATTTGATCGACGATGAGTTGATGAAAGAATTTGCAGCGGCCGTTGAAGGTCAAAAGGCTTTGGATAAAGCCGCTGAAAAAGCAGGGGATGGCAGTGAGACTGCAAAATCCGAAAATGATGAATCAGATAAATTGATGAGTGAGTTTGAAAACTTCGTATCGAAAAAGAGTTAGACTATGTATAAAGTTGTTCTGGCGTCTGTTTTGTTTGCGGGATTATCTTCAAGTGCTTTCGCAGTCGGAGCTAAACCTTCATCTAGTACTTTAAGTTCTGCCATGGAAGTTCTTAAGCTTCCTAGTGAAAACCGTCGCATGGTTCTTCAAGGTCAGGGCGATAAGCACTATCAAAATTTTATCTCTGTCGCTTTTGATGAAGCAAAACCTATGAGCCTTCGCTGGCGCGCTTTGATGGCGGCGGCGGAATCTCGTGGAGACAAAGCCACTCCGGATCTTCTTAAGGCGGGTGCTCACAAACATTGGTACATGAGAAATGCGGCTCTTGTTGCATTAAGCGAAGTGAACCCTTCCCAAGGGGAGAAGCTTGCGCAAAAACTTTTAAAAGATAAAGCGTTGGTGGTTCGTTCTGCGGCTGTTGGCGTTTTAGAAAAAAGCTCTTCGGCGGAAGTTCGTGATCTTTTGTGGGAAGAACTCAATCAAGGTTACAACTTCAAAAATGCCCAAAGTCTTTGGATCCGTCATCAGATCGTGGAAGTTTTGGCGAAGAAACCTTTGGATCGTGAGACCAAGATTTTTGCCCAACTTCTTTCGGATAAAGACGACCGCGTGCAATTGCCAGCCATTCGTGGTTTGGAAAAACTCACAGGTGTAAAGCTCGGTGAGGGCAGAATGGCGCAGTCAGCTCTCGTCGGAATGTGGAAAGACTACGTTAAGAAAGAAAAAATAGAACTCTAATTAGCTTTTTTGAGGGCTTCGTTGATAACAAGCTCTCTTTCGATACGGTAGAAGATGATCTTCTCTTCAAGTCCGTCGGTTTCCATGTATTCAGGTTCAGAAAAGAAATCTCTTAAAATTTCCATTCTTTTATCGATAGTCACGCGAGTGGATTCGCGGCCTTCGGTTTTACCTTTGGCAAAAGTCATCGTCAGTTTATAGCGAATACCGCTTGAAGGTGGACGTTGCTCATTGGGTGGCAACCAACCGTCGATCCCTTTGATGAACTCTGTTTCGATGATACCAGTGTCTTGGTTTTCTTGAGCGATCGGGTATTTCAGAACGGCGTGAGCGGCTCTCCATACTTGATCGTAAGTGGCGAAGAAGACTTTTTGTTTGTTGATTTGCGCCATGCGAGCGTGCGCAGAAGGTTTTTTATCGAACAAGCTGCACCCAAAAAGAGTGCAGCCTGTGAGAATCACAAGTCCAAGAAGTATTTTTCTAGAAAGAGATTGAGCTGTGTGTAACATGTGTTGCGGCTTCAATCATAGCAGGTCCAACTGGTGCTTGTGAAGCAGTTTGGCTGCCGACGAAGTTCACTTCCCAACGTTTTTTACCAGTGATCGCAGAATCATTAGGCCATTGGGGCAGTTTCATGCGCTCAAGCCAGTTCTGTGCGTACACTTCCCACTGGGCGCGATAGATTTTCACTTTCGCATTTCCTTGCTGAACTTCCTCTTCTTTTGAAAGAACAGAGTAAGTTGCAATCGGATTTACACCCGTTACAGAGTTGAACTTCGGCATCAAAAGCTCATCGCCCGCGATTGTTGGATCTGGGATCAAAGGAAGCATTGATGGAGTCGCACCTGCTGCAAAAGGAAGCAAAGCCGCACTCATACGGTCGCCACCATTTTTCATCTCGGCCGTTCTTTTTAGAACGCCCAAAACCATTTGTTCAGATCCAGGAAGAGTATTCAAAGCCATTTTCTGACCTTGAGCGATCTTCTTAACATCTGTTGGGATGAGGTAACCAGATTGGTTCGCAACGCCAACAGCGATGAACATTTCGTCAGCTCTATGTTGAGGAGCTGTCAGGTTTTTAGGTTCGCCAAAGTTAAGTTCACGTGTTGGCATGTCCAATTTTGTTTGGCCGGATTTGATTTCGATATCGCGGATAGCTCCACCGTTGATTTTGAAATCATTGATAAGTTCATAAAACTCAGCTCCGCCGCGCAAAGCATCCACTGTGGATTTGAACGGGAAGCGACCGCGAGCTGCGAACACACGGTTGACGCCTGGTTGTCCGTAGTAAATGCGGTAAGTTGGTTTATCCAAAGTGATTGTGAACAAAGAGTATTTTTCGCTCTGTCTTGGCAAAGAGATATTCGCCGGAATATCAATATCTTGTCCCATTGCTGAAATACGATCGTACTGCGGGCTGATAACATTATTAATGTCAAAAGCAAGCATGTCGAGTTTCGTAAACGCCGGCATCACAAGACCGAAATCCACGATTCCGTCTTTATCTTGGATCGGAAGACCCGAAGTCCCGCCACGCACTTCATGCTGAACTTTTGTTGGTTGAGCGCGAAGTTTGATCGTCAAAGCACCTGGCTCTTGCGACATATAAGTCGTGCGCATGTAACCTGGAGCTTGAACTGTCACGGCTTGAGCCGAAGTCCATCCCGCAGGAAGCTCCACTTGTCCATTGGCATCAGTTGTCAGGAAATTGCCTGAAAAAGGAGCATTCAAAGCATCGCCGATCAAAATTTGAGCACCAGCCAGAGGCTGATCATCAATGGTTTTGATGGTGATGAGGTTTGTTTCTTGAGCCCAGAATAAGCTCGAAAAGCTTGTAGGCGCATTAGAACTTGGCTTTTTAGGTTTATCGTCCTTTGAACAGCCAATAAATAGTGCTGGCACCGCAAGTGCCATCATTAGTTTTTTCATAAGTCCCCCTCCGTGGTTTTCTTACATCACCTGTTATTGCATTGTGAAAGAAGGGGGAGGTCAAGACCAAAGGCTAAGGAAACTTCGGGATATTCAATATATTTTAAAAAAGGTAATATAACGCAAAGCCCAGGATTGACATAATGCATGTCCCCAATTAAAAATCCTGCTTCACGTATTTGCGTGATTTGTGTGGTGGGGTAGCTCAGCTGGTTAGAGCAACGGAATCATAATCCGTAGGTCGGCGGTTCAAGTCCGCCTCTCACTACCAATTTTTTATAGTTCTTCGGATGCGTTCCGAAGGAAGTTTCTCCGGAAATGAGCCTCTGAGAGAAATATCAAACCTGCAGAGATGCGGGTTTTTTTATGCCCAAAATTCATTGTCGACTCTTTTTCTCTGTGCAAACGCCATCGAGCATCGATGGATGATTTTTCGTTTTTAGCCGAAGGCAATTCCTGTTAGCATTTTTGTATATGTGGAATATCAAATTTAAAAAAATAGTGATCATAGCGAACGTATTGTTTCTTCAACCGATGGTGAGTCCGGGATCTTTCGCTTTGGCGAAAAGAAAAACTCCTCCGAAAGCTTACAGCTTTATTGCAGAAGGTGGAAAAGCTTCCCAAGGTGAGTGCGATGGAGAGCGCAAAATTCCTCGCAAGCTAAAGCGCCTCGGTGAATTTTCTAAAGCCAGTTCCTACATGGGATCTGAGTTGCAAGATCCTGAGATTAAGGGAAAAGCCGATGAGGAGATGTGGAAACATTTCTTTAGAGTGAAAGCCTCCTGCAATACGATTTTAGCTAAAACTCCTTCTTCAGTGGAAGAGACCGCTGCTGCGAAGGGTCCTAAGCAAGAGCTTCCGCCAGATGACTCTGAGGATTCTGATAGTGATGCTGAGCAAACTGAAGGCCCAGATACTGAGTAGGGTTTACTTCCTCTAAATAAGGTCAACGTTATGAAAGTTTACGTTTTCAAATCCTTGCCGCCGTTTCTTTGGGGCTACACGCGCGACATTCGTGCGATGTGGGCGATGGAAGAATGTGGAATCTCATACGAAACGATCGGACTTGATTGCGGGCCTAACGGTCTTCGAGATGAAACTTGGTTTGAGCCGATTTCGCCTTTTAAACAAGTCCCTGCAATTGATGACAACGGATACCTTTTGACAGAGTCAGGAGCGATTCTTCTTTATCTTGCAGAGAAGTCAGGGAAATTAATTCCGCGCGATCTGCAAGAGCGTGCGCAAGTTTATCGTTGGTTGATCACATCGTTGAATAATATCGAGCCATTTGCGCTTCCTATTTTATTTGCCGATCTTCAGGGGAGCGCTAGTCCTCACGGGAAACTGCGTTCTTGGAATGTCGATATCCTTGCGCGTTTCTTGGGGCCGATTGATCAAATGTTGAAGACTCAAAAGTTTATAGCGGGCTCAGAGTTCACGGTGGCTGACATTGTTTTCACGTGTGTTCTGCGTGAGATTCGTAAGACAGAGATCTTAAGCAAGTATCCCAACGTTGAGAATTACCGCCATCGTTGTGAAGAACGGCCTGCGTTCGTGAAAGTTCTCAACGAGTGCGAAGACCGCCTGGGCATTGCACGTGGAAGCGCGCGGTAGACGTCTCGTCATTTGATTTTCATCTCCCTTCTTCTAAAGGGATTTATTGGACAAAAAGATTTACGGCAGTTGATATCCCTGAAGGTTTGAGGACTTATCTAGGGGGACTCGTGAATTTTAAGTCTTTATCGTTGGTATTGCTTTTGGCCTGTGCGCAATCATCTTTTGCGGACGACACTGTTGGTGAAAGCCGTATGGGCGAAAAGTCCTATCTTCTAGATTCCATTTTGGTAGAGGCAGATAAGGACAAAAAAGAAAAAGCCTACGAGTCCATCAATTCTGAAACCGTGATTTCAAGAGATGACATTCTTAAAGGAAACGCTAGAGACGTTAGCGACGTTCTGCAAAAGGTTCCTGGTGTTAGCGTTATTGGTGGAGGCGAGCTTCAAAATAAGAAGATCTCTATCCGTGGGCTTGATGGCTTCCGCGTTATTCAGCAAGTTGACGGTGCACAACGACTTGAGTCCACACAAGACGGTATGACTTCTGGTATCTCTGTCGAGCCAGAAATGCTTTCTCAGATCGATGTGCAAAACGGGGCAGATTCAGTCAGTTCTATTTCGGGAGCCATTGGTGGAACCATTCAATACAAAACAATCACACCTGAAGATATTCTGATCGGTAAAGAAAAAGTTTCGACTAAATTAAAGGTCTCTGGAGATTCTGCAACAGAAGGCCAAGCTCGTTCTATTCACACAGCGACAAGAATCAATAAAGATTCTTCGGCTCTTTTTGGGGTGACTCTTAGAAACTCCAATAAAGTTGAATCTGGTTCTCCGAATGAATCAGGGGAGAGTAAAGAAACAGAAGATGCCGAGTCTACAAGAAGCACTTACCTTGCAAAATACATTCGTAAAACGGGGACTGCTAAAACCGATGTGAAGGCCGAGTACTCTGACACCCAAAGCAAGAACGCGGCTTATGCTGCGGGATATGGAGAGTCTAACTCTGATTATCAAAGTTCAACACTTGAAGCTGTTGTCAGTCACGAGCAAAGTATTACTTCTAACTTTAAAGCTGAAGCTCTTTCTTTCTATAATAAAACGGATTCTATCAAGAATACTCACACGGCTTTCCGTGGATCTAAGGCGACCTTGGGGCGTGTGGATGATCGTCTTGAGAATGCAGGGGCGAAACTTGCGGGTGTTTCGATCTTCCCAATCTCTTCGGATCTTTTGCTTCAATCAAAAAATGGAATTGAAGGTATCGGAAGCCGCATTTCAGAGGACGACGGAACAGAGAGTCCTTATTTCGGAGAGTCTCATGGTTACGACGGCAGTGTGTTTTCAGAAAACAGTCTGAGTATTGCCGAAGACAAAGTTGTTTTGATGGCGGGCGCTCGCTTTACTAATTATCACCGTGAATCAGATAAGTTGAGTTTAAATAGCCCAAGTAGCGATGGTGACACGCTATCGACAATGGTGGGCGTTTCTTATTCTCCGGTGGAGTGGATGAAGATTTCGGGTAAGTACGGAGTTTCCAATCGTGCTCCGAATGTGCGTGAAATGTATCTTGGAACGGGAGTTCCTTTTAGATGTCATCGTCCATCGAAAGAATGTTCGACGGTGCCAAATGCAAGACTTAATGAAGAGCGTGCTCTTTCTAAAGAGGTCTCTGTATTATTTAAAACTCCTGAAACAGTGAAGCCGCGCCGATTGAAAGTGACATACTTTGACGAGAATATCGGCGACTTTATTCAATACATGCCTGAAATGTACCGCATCGAAAACGGAGTGCGTGTTCCTGCGGGACCTGCGAACGCGACTCACCGTGAGTATCAGTATCGCAATCTCTCGACAGTTTTGCGTCGTGGTGTTGAAGCGCAAGCACAGATGGACTATGGCAACTGGGAGTTTGAGACCATGTACTCGATGATTCGCATGGATTGTGTGGATTGTCCTGATATGTACTCGGCTACAACGATCAGCGAGCCCTTGGTTTCTGCACCGGCGGATAAGTTTGGTGTGGCTGTGGGGTATGAGTTCCCTTCTTTGGATCTTGAAGTGGGGGCGGATGCCCAGTATGTAAGTGCTCAAAAAAATCTTTCTGAAAGATATTTGTTGGCGGGTTATGGGACGCCGTCTTACGATGTGTACGGTTTTAATATGCGATGGACACCGAAAGTTCGTGAGTTGGGTCAATTTGAAGTGGGTCTTGGGATCAGCAATGTGCTTGATAAAAAGTATGTCGTGCATAACAGTCCCAGCGGCACTTTTGAATTGGGACGTAATTACAGTCTGTCGCTCGCAACAATATTTTAAGAATTTGTAGGGGAGTATTAAATGAGAGGTTTGATTTTTGTACTTGTGACCGTTTTTGCAATGGGAGCTTTTGCTGAGAAAAAGTTTGGAGCGGGTGCCAAGTTTTCCGACGCTATTCCAATGTCTAAAATTATGAAAACTCCAGAGTCTTATGTTGGTAAAGAAGTGACTGTCTCTGGTGTGATCGTTGATGTCTGTGCAAAGCGTGGTTGCTGGATGCAATTGACAACGGACTATCAAAGCGAAAAAGTCAGAATTAAAGTCAACGATGGCGAGATGGTTTTCCCTCTAGAGTCTCGTGGAAAAAAAGCGGCTGCTAAAGGTGAATTCAAAAAAATGACTCTGTCTCTTGAGCAGACAAAGTCCTTCTTGCAACATCAAGCTGAAGAAAATAAGAAAAAATTCGATCCTGCTTCCGTGAAAGAGCCGATGGTTGTCTACCAAGTTCAGGCAACTGGCGCTGTTATCGAGGAATAAGTTCGATGTTGGGACCTGAGAAAAACGGTGCGGACTGGCGAAAAAAGCTGTTCGTTATGAACAGATCTTTTCACCGAGATATTGGCTATTTCTGCGTGGGATTGATTCTTATCTATGCCATTTCAGGAATAGCCGTGAATCACGTCGACTCTTGGAACCCGAGCTATGTCATTACAAGATCCGAGCACACCCTTAAAGATTTGCCAGGCGCTGCCGAGTCCGAAGAGTTTGAGAAAGCCTTAGCGAAGGGTCTTGGCATCAATACTCCTTTCCGCAGCCGAGTCAGAGATAGTGCTGAGGAAGTGTTGTTCTTTTACGAAGGATCAAGAGTGTCTTGGAATGAAACCAAGCAACAGGCCTATGTTGAAACGACTGAGAAAAGAATCGGTCTGTTTTTCGCGAACTATTTGCACTTAAATAAAGCCAAACGTGCGTGGACGTATGTTGCGGATGTGTTTGCGGTGCTTTTGATCTACTTGAGTTTGTCGGGGCTATTTATGGTTAAAGGTGCTAATGGCTTTGGACGGCGTGGGTGGATTTTTGTTGGTGCGGGGCTGGTGGTTCCGCTGGTGTTTTATTGGGTGTGTGTTTAGCGGAGTCTACCAGGAGCGCGCCTGGTATATATTGTTAGAGTATTCTCTATACCTCGATATTCGTTGCAGATGCATGGCCACCCTATGTGGATGATTGAAATGATATGCTAACAAACACTATATCTTTCTTCTCTAAATAATCTCGAATTGAATCGGCATTGCGCTTAAAAATTAGGCAATTAAATTTTTGTTTATTTCTGCCGATCTAATTGAAGATGGACGAGGAAGACCTCGAGCCATGCAAGATTATTAGATGGAGATATCACATATGAAACTAAATCCGATCCTGAGGCTAACAGTGTTTTCTATTTTATTTGTGAGCCTTGGCTGTACTAAGCCAATGGATAAAAAAATCACCAAAGATAACTACAATGAATTGCTAGAGGATATCAGAAAGAATGCGTCCGAAGAAGATTGGAAAAAGGTTCAAGCTATTACGATGATGGCAAAAATGGGTAGCTTGGCGGGGAAAACAGAAATGGAACTCCTCGAAGGTAAGTCATTCAACCAGATTATTGATAATATTAAAAAGAAAAATGAAGCCGACCTGAAGGCAGCGAAAGATGAAGAAGATAAAGCTGAGCAGTTGGCTCAGCTATTTGAAGTGATCGAGTGGAGAAAAAGCAATAAGACGGATGCTTATGGAATTACTCAGTCGGTTATCTTGTCCTTAAAGTTGAAGAACAAAATGGACAAAGAAATGGATGCGTTCGAAGGGTCAATTTTAGTCTACGATAAACTTCAGAACAAATTAGGTGAGTTTCTTATAAAAGACACAGAACTCTTGGCTGCTGGAGCCGAGAGAAAACTAAGTTTTAATTTCTCGACAATTGATTTTAAGAACAACGTAAAAGAGATTTACGCGACAAATGGAAAGGACTTGAGATTTAGATTTAAGCCTACAAGAGTTCTTCTAAAAGATGGCACAACTCTCTAAGAACCCTATTTGTAAATAATCGATCAACCCCTCCATGGTAGGTCAGTTGAAACTGCTTTGAGAGTAGAATTATTCTGGACGTCAAAATTTATAACTTCTTCCTCAGTGAGGAAATAAAGGTGAAGACAAGTAGGAACGATGTCAGATTATCAAGAGTTTAAAAGGGTACGTGCTGAATTTCTGCGATTGGGTTTTGAGTATGATACATTTGGATCTAGGTTCGCTGAATTAGTTCAAAGAGCGCTACCTTTATGGAATATTGAGTCCCTTGAAGAAGATGATTTAAATCTTGAGTTTGAGGGGCGCCATTTTGAGCACGGTTTTACTTTAAGTCTTCCACTGCGTCCGTTTTTTCATGTGGCGTTTAAGAATTGCACATTTGATGGTCACGTCGAAGTAAATAATTTCTCATCAGCGAAGTTTGAGAATTGTGAAATTGATAGTTTTTATATAGGGACTAGTTATAGCAATATCGTTGTCGTTGGCGGAACGATCAGGATTCTTGATACTCAGGAGTCTGGAGGAGCTCATTGTATATTTCAGAACGTAAAAATTGAAAAATTTTATCCGTCAAGAAACTTAAATAAGATTGCTTTTAAAAAATGCATCTTTGAAGACGCAATAGAAATGAGACCTTCTTCGGCGGTAAATCAATTTACTTTGGTTGTTTTTGAAAAATCGATTTTCAGGTGTTCTCCGAACTTTCTAAAATCGTCATTTGCGAAAGATGTTGTATTTGTACGTTGTACTTTTGAAGTGCTTACAGAGTTTGCAGCGGTATACTATCGAGACCTTAAGCAGAAGGCCGTGGATAATCATGATGAGTTTAGTTCCACACACTTTGCATCTCTAGAAATGAAATCTAAACATACTGATCTTGAATTTGGATCAGAATATTTTCTAAGTGCCGGATATAAACTTCTTAACGATTATGGTCTCGATCCATTTCGTCCAGTATGGATCTTGTTTTGGCAGGGGATTGCGGCATTCTTAGTATGGGGTTTGGCAGTGGCTTGGACGGGTAGTGCATTTGTGAGTGGCTCTGAAAGGGCACCACTATTAAGCGAAGGATGGCAGCTCGTTTATTTAACATTTTTATCAGTATTAGGTCCATTGCGATTATTTGGAACTTTTGACTTAGTAAAGCTAGAAACTTTTTCATCTCAAGTAATACTTTGGTTTTTTACCGCTATGGCTTCGCTGCTATGGTTTTTTATTATTCTTGCGGTTAGAAGACGATTTAAGGTGGGGTAGATAGTTCAAGGAATTTGTCAGAATCTATCCGTATTCCGTCGTTTAAATCATTATGCTTAAATTTGTTTATGATGGCTTTTTCGATAGGAAGATTCGATGATCTTATTCGATACAAATATTATTAACGATCTTGATTCAAATAGAGAGCTGCGAACTAATGTCGTAGATTTCGTTAAAAGACATAGAGGCGTATTTTGTATATCTTTGCTTTCTATTGCCGAAATATTGGATGGTCAACGAGATGACCTAGTAATGGCAAGGTTGAAGCGACTAGATGAAATCTGGGAATTAGTAGGTTCCTCAGGGTTTCATGTGTTCATCGGTTCAAGAGAATTGATTCCAATTGAAGCTCGTTCGCAAGGTGATAAACACTTCCTTCACAAATTGCCACAAGAATACTTAGATGAAATTCGTAAACTTTTTAAAGGTGAAATACGCAAAGCGGATTTTACGACTCCAGTGGCAGAAATGATGAGACGCGAACGAGAAGATAAGGTCGAGTTTTATAGGGTCGATAGAGAGTTTAGGAAACGAATCACCAGTAATGAAGATATAGATCACGCGGAGATTGAGGACGCTGTGTTAAATTTTCGCGGTTTAACCAACTATCTTGAAGATTACAAAGTTCCGGCGGCTGTTTTTGCCGAGATCTATCCGTCATTGACCGAATGGCGCCTGAGGCAAATTCAGAAGAAACATAGAGGGTATCGTCTCATAAAAGTTTTGATGAGTATGCTGGTGTTTCGAAACCTTTGCAATGCAATTTCAGAATCCAATACAAATCCGGCTTTGGCGGAAGTTAAGCGAATATCCAGAGGGCAGTGGTATGACATAGCCATAGCCGCCACAGCGGCTTATGCGGATTACTTTGTGACGAATGACCGTGGGCTGGTAGCATTCTGTGAGTTTTTAAGGAAAAGAAATGTTTTGCGTTTTAAAACGTTACTGGCATCTGATATCCGAAATTGAAAACAGGATTCGCATTATATCGAGTTTCTTTTTGTAAAAGTAGCCAATTCGCTAGAAGCGAGAGTTTGCTCGACATTTTGTCCTTCTCATGGCGAAAGTGTTGGTTATGTTATGGCCGCAGGTTGACGGAAGAGAGTAAGTAGATTTCGATATTATTTATGTTTAAATGGTCCTGATTCAACTTATAGTTTCAATATTCTCCATCCTGGTGAGAGAACCTAAACCGAATGGCCTGTTAAGTTCATGATCTTCGTCCTGATTGATGTAGAGAAATTTTAAAAGCATAAAATAATTTTATTTAGTGTCCGATACGGAAATACTTAAAATTGTTTACTGCTTCAAAAGGTCGTCTATGCCGGTTAGGGATGCTACTAGTAGTTGGTCAGGATACATATATCAGTCGGTCGTTGGGCTTGTAACTGCTTTAGAAATGCTAGTGAGTGTTGAGAGTGATAACGCCGATTTTGGAATCGTATTGATATACGAACAGCACGAAGATTTTTCTTTGAGACTGTCTGATGGAGTTGGCAACACATTTCTTCATCAAACTCATCAAGTTAAGTATAGAAAATCCACTACACGAAGTGACTATTACTCAGCCATTAGAGTCTTGGTTGAGGGAAGAGGAAAACCGAATGCGCCAAATCAATATATAAACCTTTCCGCAGAGGTGGAGTTTGAAGATGCGGATACTCTGAATTTAACGGCAACAGATATTAATAACTTGGTTTTTAGATATAGTGATGGTCGTAGATATCTTCCTGGTAGTGAAGTCTTTAAAAGACTCGAAGATCTTATTAAGAAAATTGGTGAGTTGCGAGAACTAGAGTTAGTTCAATCGGAAATTGAAATTATAGCGGCAACTCTTATATCGAATGTGGACAAGTATATTGTGGAAACAAAGGAACTCCGGCTGGAGAATCCGGTTTATATAAAAGAGATCGATATCTTTACTGAGATAGATCTGGCGATTTCCAGCTGTAGAGTTCTGAATGACGAATTATGCGGGAGAATTCTAAAGAAAAGATTTTCGGAAGCATTTTATCTGTTTAATGAACTTCATGGTGATATTCCAAAGTTGGTAAAAGTCTTTGAGTATTTTAATAGATTAAGTGATTTAGATGCGATGAAGTTCGTTCGTCGAATCGAAGTACATAAAGATCATATAGATTTAAAAAGTCTTATGGGAGCATTGAGAGACCCTGAAGATCTTCAAGATATAATGTTTGAAGTAGTCAAAGAATGCAGGGTAGATTTTGATTTAAACGATCTTACTCTAAAAAAATCAGGGCGCCTTTTTAGGCCAACCACTTTTCGTATGGCGAGACATCCAGATGTTGCAGCTTACAATCTATCTAAAAGATACATTCCTCAAATTATTCAAAATGTCTCACTATATGACGTGGAGGGGTACTACAAAGCTCATAGCTTGATAGTCTCGGGCCAGAACGTTGAAAATATTTGGGAGTACGACATCACAAAAAATGGCGTTGTAAGGCAAGATAACAAAATAAATGAGCCTGAATTAAAAAGCTTAATCGACGTAGATACTGCAATAGGAATAATAAATGAAGATGAATGACCTTTTTTTTAGAATAATGACGGACCTTGATTTTAAAAAATACGAGACTCAACAATCTTTTAGGGAGTTGGCGTATAATGTATCGTTCTTCGTGAAGGAAAAGAGGGCATATTTTTATTTAGCTCTTGGACCTGACGACGTTGATCTTTTTGATCTTTTTCTTTCTGAATTTCAGGGTGATCTTTTTACAGCAGTGTCTGCAAAGTTTGATTTTTTTTCAAAAGATCTATCAAAAAACTCCTATTTTATCTTGGCGATTTCTCATGATTTAAAGAAATTGAGAAGTAATAAGTCAGTTATCAATCTAGAGGAAGACACTTTCTTTTTTAAAAAGATGGTCATAGGTTTTAACGAGGCAGAAGTTAGTCTCTTGCATCAGAGGATTGGCGAGAGAGATGTAGTTGTAGCTCTTCGTGAGTTAGCTTCTGATCAAGATCTATTTGAAAATTACGTCAGGAAAGTTAAGGACAATGATGCGGGGTTTGAGCGGCTATTATATCAAATTCTGACTAAGGTGCCGTCCATTCCCGTTACCGTAGTAGAGCGTGACTTTGAAAGTTTAAATTTGCGATTGGAGCGTAGGATTTCCGATCAAAATCTTGCAGATGAAAATAGCAGAGTTGTTGCATTTATTAATGAAATGAATGGTAAACCTATTGACTTACAATCTTTTAAAAGATTCTTGGGTGTAGAATGAGTCGTTTTCGAATTGGAAGAATTGGAATTAAAAATTTTAAGATATTTCCTGAGTATAAGGAAATTCGATTAGACGGTAGCGACCTAGTAGTTTTTGATGGTCCGAATGGATTTGGGAAGACATCTGTGTTTGACTCAATAGAGTTTGGTCTAACTGGAAAGATAAAACGTTTAGACTTGTATGATGAGTCGGTTAAAAATACTAAACTTTCACATGGATATCCATTTGTTAATAGCATCGACGGTGAGTTTTTTATAAAGATTGAATTCACTGCTTCGAATAGTAGTTTAGTCATTTGTCGGTATCTTGATGCAACTTCTGTAAAAGCAAAAGGTAAGGGAAAAATTAATTGGTCAGGCGTAGGGTTAAGGCGTCTCGAAAAGTGGGATGATTCATATGATTCGGGTGCTGTCTTAACTCAGAAAGATCTTGAAGGTCTTTTTGGGGCGCCGGATTTGGAGCGCGTTTTTAATGTATTCTTTTATGTTCAGCAAGAAGAGAATACATTCTTTTTAAAAAGGAGTGAAAACGAGAGGAAAGAATACCTTAACGTTTTATTTGATGTAGATCGAGAGTCTAAGTATGTTGAACAATTAAAGGAAATTTCTAAGGTTCATAAAGAGTATATACAGGAGAAAGACAAACAAATACTTGATCTCAAAGCTACTATCGTTGTTCCAAAAGTCGAAGATGCACCGTTAGGAGATATTAAGCATGAAATTCTCTTTCCAAAGGGCACTTTTGAGTGGGATAAGGAATCGCCTGATTTCGCCAAGATGTCTATGGATACAATTCAGACTGGGATAAAAGGCCTTCGAGATTTGGTTGAGCACCGTGATGTTTTTAAGCGACAAAAAATGGCGAATGATACTCGTAGTTTTTTCGTAACTCCAGATTTTGTGTCGAGCTTTATATTGCAAGAAGTGTTTTCCAGTAGATTTGCGGAGATTGAGGAGCTTATAAGGCGCGGCTCTGATCTTAAGTCCTTTTATGAGGGTTTAAAGTCGAAGAGATATTTGGACATGCATTTTTGGGAAAAGTATCGGATATATATGGGACTCTTTCCTCATCTTGATACAGACGCTATTATTAAAGACATCATCGAATTTCAAAAGGCTGAAAAAGGACATAATGCATTGGAGAAGAGTCGCAATGAATTGATAAGACTTCGGGAATCTCTTTTGTCACGTTTTCAGGAGTACCTTTCTAATCAATCTGATTCAAAAGATGGCGAGTGTCCCTTGTGTGGGCAAGATTGGGGAGATTTTCAGACACTGATTGGAGCGATCTCAAAAGAAGAGCAACGATTTGTGAATCAGAATCAGGGTATTTTGCAGGGATATCTTAAGACAATTGATGATTTTGCAAAAAAAGTTGAGTCTAGTCTTCAAAAAAATCTGGGTGAAACTTATTTTCCACAAGAAAATTTACTGCTGAAAATAAGAGCCTCTGCTCGATCTGTATCGATATATCAAAAATTTAAAGATTATCTCCTAGAAAATGGGATTTCGTATGATTTTAGCGGAGAGTTAATCGAATTGGCCGATTTATCGAAGTTGGATATTGTTGCGAAAGATTTTCAAGGACGAGTATTAGAGTTTTTGGATAAAGAGAAAAGCCTAACTGATGAGGCTTTTGCGACATGGGATTCATACTTTGTGCGCTATTTTCAAAGTGACTTTGAAAACTTCAAGAATATTAACGGAGATCTTTTGGATTCAAAGTTAAGATATTTAAAGGTGAAATTTGGTGAGTACCTCACGGTTAAAAATGAGGTTGTCAAATACAAAATTCAAAAGATTATTGACGAGAAAGAACAGGTTAGAAAGCGTGTCGAACAGGTCAAGGCACTGCAGGATCTGCATGAGGATGAGATTCGCAAACATATCAGTAGGATTATCAACGACATTTCGATTCCATTTTACGTCAATAGTGGTCGTATTTTGCAGGAATTCCATGGAGGAAATGGAATATTTGTTAGAATGGGTTCAAAGAAAACAGAGGGAGTTAAGTTCTTCACGGATATTGATACTGAGAATGATCCCCTGTACTCCCTGAGTTCGGGACAAATTTCCTCACTGGTCTTAGCATTCTGTTTAACACTGAATGATGTGTATAAACATCATTACTTGGGTATGGTTCTCATCGATGATCCTGTTCAAACTATGGACGAGATCAATACGATTACCTTTATTGATCTTATTAGAACGAGTTTTAAAGACAGGCAATTCTTAATTTCTACACATGAGGACAATTTTTCATCTTTAATTCGATATAAATTTAAACAGGTAGACTCTACAGTTTCGGTTATAAAAATGAGGGATGTTGTATAAAAGGTAGTTACGGGTTGGAGAGTATGAAAGAAAAATATTTCACGACACTTTTGATTGGCAACGGATTGGGGATGGCCCTTGATTCAAAATATTTCCGGTTGCAGGCTGCTATCAAAAATGTTTGGCATAATGAGGATGATACTGTTTTAAATTTTAAGAACAAAAACGCTATTTTAAAATGCTTACCTGAAGTGAATGGACAAAGGCCAACAATTCCTTCGAGTGAGGGGCAACTAGCAATGCTTCATCAAGTTGTTAGCGCTTGTTCTTTGTTGTCAAAGGTTGAGAAAAATAAAACGTTTTGGTTAACGGAGAATGGTCAAAGATTTCCCGACGTCACGAATTATTTTATTGGACAAGTAGCTGCGTACTTTCATAGGTACGAGAAAAATCCGGAGTCATATATAAATTTTGTCAAAGAAATGACAATTTTTTTGAAGTCTCGTAAGGCTCACTTGGCGACATTGAATTACGATAATCTTCTGTATCAGCCATTAATTGATAGGGGTGTTTTGAGAGGCTATGACGGTGATCTAATAGATGGGTTTCGCGGAATGACTTATAGCGACTCAAATATGGAGAGAAAAAAAGGAAGAGAAGAGCTGGGTTGGTATCTGCATCTTCATGGATCCCCGCTGTTCTATGGGAAAAATGGAGATGTAAACAAAATGTCTCAAACCGATTTGACCGAGAGTTTTATTAGCAAAGATGTTTATCATCGGCATATAGTACTTAGTCACTATAAGACAAAGACCGAGATAATATCGGGTAGCAGTCTATTGGCGTCATACTGGGAGTATTTTGAACGGGCCCTAGGGGAGTCCTGTGATTTGCTTGTATTTGGATATGGTGGCCAAGATAGGCACGTTAATAAGAAAATATCAGGTTGGATAGAACAGCGAAGAAAATTGAAAATGAGCATAAAAATATTGGTGGTCGAGTGGAACAATCCGGCAAGAGAGTTTTCAGAAGAGAAAGAAAAGTGGCTCAATAGATTCGATCCAATGGGGATACTAAAGCCAGGTGAATTTAAATTAAAACGATATGAAAATATACTGGATTTTGATTGGGGTTTACTGGGGGACTAGTTGCTGCATCCTTTTTTCTAAGAGCCCCTCAAAAGAAGCCTTCACATCCCTCAACATCCGTCTAGTAAACGCCAAGTTCTTCAATATTTTAAAAGCAAACGCCGCATCTGCCTTACACTGGAAACCACATCTCCAGGGAGAAAAAAGAATGATGCGCGTCCTTACGAAATTAAAAACCAACGTCATTAAATTATACGAAATCATCAAAGAACTCGATCAAATGCCCATGCGTAGAATGCAAGGGGAGTTCTACGAAGAAGAACGAAAAGAACCCCGTGTTCATCGCAAAAACAACGTCAAAGTTGAAGATCTATTCCCAAAGAAACAAGACTAAATAAAATGCACCTGGACGATTATACAGGTGTATTTATGCGTTCTGTGCATATTCGAATTTGCTGAATGAGGGAATTAATGGCCGAGGTTTTTTGTTATTATAGCATGTAAGAAGCAATAACAAACAAAGGAGGCTTCAATGATGAAACTGATTTCATCCCTCAAAGAAAAAATCTTCGGCAACTCACTAAACGATCTAGAGAACTCAACAGTTCTTTCCTGTCTTTCTCACTTGGAATAACACGGGCTCTAACCCAAGACGCATCGTTTCTTGGGCCTCAATACCTTTTCAATTAGATTTCCTTATTGAATTACACCGATAGATCTGGAAAAAGCAGCTTCATGCAAATGAAGTTGTTCTTTCTAATTTTTGGCGTTGTCGTGTCTTTCTCTCAAGCTCAGGCGATGAGCCTTAACGACCTCACAATCCTTCTGCCACTTCCCAAAGAAAAAGAAATGTCCTTGATGTTAAGTCCTGAAAACAAAGGACCTCAGGGGGCTCTTCTTTCCCAAAAGACTTATCAAGAAATCGTGCAACTTGTTCCAGAAGTTCCAAACCACGTCACGTGGAGAGACTCTCTTAAGGTCGTCGGCATCCGCATTGATCCTTGCTTTACAGAAGGTGAGGGGCCGCTAGAGTGCCGTCGTCAAATCCGTCTGATCTGGCAACCCGTATTCCACGCAGATAACGCCGCTGACACACGCGATGCCGCTGTTCATAGTTTCTATGAATTCGACGAGGAAACATTCAATCGACTTTGGAATGACTGGCAGAAACTTTCTTCCGGTTCATCAACAGATGCTTTGCAAATCCATCCACAAATGAAAGCCGAAGGCCTTAAAGGTCCTTACTGGAAACACCTTCGCGCTCTTATTTTAAATTACTGTGGAGAGAACAACCTTATCCGCATGACAGCCATGAACGTCATGGCGGGCGAGCAGCTTTGGATCTTTGCAGGCTTTGATATCGAAAACGGCCAAGCAAAGCCCATGACCATTCCTCGTATCAAAGGCAGAACTCAAGGAGTCATCCAAAGCTCTTCGCAATTCCAAAGCTTCACAGGCGGAATGATGCCGCCTCCGGAAGAAGATGCCGAGTTCGGAAAATTCGTTTCTGATTCTTCAACAACAAAGAAAAAATTCACCGAAGCACAAATCAAAGCCTTGATGGGAAAAGTCCAGGAATACGAAAACCCCGAAAAACACAATCCAGGAACTTTGGACTGCGCAAGCTGCCATCTTGCGAATATGGGACATCAGTGGGGACAACTCAATTTCAAACAATGGAATTGGGAAAACGAATTTAAAAACATCGCTTATCAAAGCTCATGGAATCTAGAAAACACCAGCAAAGGCCCGTTAAGAACAAATCAACTTAGAGCCTTCGGTTATTTCATGGCCTGGCCCGCGATTTCTCAACGTGTGATTAACGAAACCGCGGCAACAGCCACCTATTTTAATATCCGCTAATTGCGATCCGAATATACAGGATGCAAATTTCACTCACTCAACATACGATAAATGTTGAGAGGTGACTGTTTGTGACTACAAAAACCCTGAATATAAATCGAAGCCAAATAATTTCATCAGTTCCGGATTTAACTCAAATAAATGCAACGGGTCTTGGGATGTTTTCTGGAGCTTCATTTGAGCTTGATCCTGTGAACGTAAAATGGAAGACCACGCAGAAAGAACATCCAGGTAAAAATGCGACGTCTAAGGATATTGAGCTTCAGTCGACCATAGGGAGAATCACGCTCCGAAAATCCTATTGGACCTCGTACGCGAACGAAGTGCTTGAAGGTGTTTGCACTCAAATTCATTTAGACTCAAAACCAACTCCAGCCCCTAATGATGTTCGCTTTCGCTGCATCATATACATGGATGCTAAATCCGATCTAACGCTCCCACATTTTATTGAGGATGAAACGACGTGGGCAGCAAGTCACTGGCTCCCTCTGCGAGCAGGCGGCAAGCAGTTAGACTTTTACTATCTGGAAAAACAAAAATGGCTGGTTTTTGATGCTCCTCCGGGAATCGCGATTGAGGAATTTCGCAAGCTCACCGGAACTGCACGAATGTTGCTTTCTTATATTCTGGGGGTTCGCTTTGATCAGCGATCATGTGAGCTGGCGTTGTCTCTGGATCTAAAAACCGTCTATGAAGCTTGGTGGTGTCCTGGAAGAAAAAGAGTCGCAAGTGGATATTGCCCCATTCCTTCTAGTTGGGGGCATTGGGCTTCCGCAAAAGAGCAAGTTTCCATACCGCAAAGTATGCGATGTCTTGACGATGTTGTTCTATCAACACTATGGGGTAATCTTCTTGCGTGGCCGGCTCTTTCGGTCCCCATTGAGTATCTTCTGATGTTTCCTTCCGCACCTGTGGAAATGCGTGGGGCAATGCTGTCTGTTGCTTTGGAAAGTTTAACCAGCTCCATCACAGAGAAGGTTAAAATCCCAACTCCAAAGCCCTTAGGCGTATCAATTTGGAAAAATTATCGCCAAATACTAATAGACTATCTTGAAGCGGCATTTAAAAACTCTCTAGTGAAACGAATGATTCATTCGCTTGAAGAGCACGGTGGAGCTTGGGAGGTTAGCACGAAAAAGATTCTTACCAACAGAATCAACGATCTCAATAAGCCGACCAATCGAGCGAAGCTCACGGCTCCGTTTCATCACTATGGCATTCCAACGACAGAACAAGATGAAAAAGCCATCGGAACTAGGAATGACTTTCTTCATCGCGGTCGTTTGTTGAATGAAAAGGCTCGCATGGAAAATGATTCTTGGCGAGATGTCTACTATACTGAAATGCGTATCTATACTTTAACAAATAGACTTCTCTTGGCAGCTCTTGAGTACGAAGGACCTATGATTAATTGGGGAGAAACACAGCTTGGCACTGGAGAGTTCCAATATCTATATCATTCAAAAAAATAATATTTTTGATGGTTACTTTCCATTCACCTTCTTCAAAGTCTCGGCAAACAACGTCGCTTCTTCAAACATCGGAAAGTGCGCTGACTTCTTAAACTCAATAAACTCTTTCCCCTTCGGCGCCAAAACTTTGTCGTAGTATTTCTTCACAAGCTCCGTCGGTGTTGCCATATCAAAAGTCCCTTGAATAAAATAAGTAGGCACTGCGATCTGAGGCATCTCGGTAAAAGCATTGTACTTACCCAAATAAGGAATCAAAGCCTCAAAAGACTTCTGCGCGCTAAGACCTTGATTCTTCAGATCCTCGATAGAATAGATCTTGCCCGAACCCGCAGCCTTATTAACTTCATCCAAAGTCAGATTGTGAAAAACACGATGAGCCTTCATCAACCCTTGGCTTACTTCCATCACTTGAGCCCACTTGTGATAAGGAGGAGGCTCAAGCGCCGCATGATCCCTATGTAAAAACTGATACTTCAACTCATCGGCCTTTGCATAATCCACAACAGTCCCAACAGACACATAAGCTGAAAACAATTCCGGCTGGGCTTTCACTATGTGCGAAGCAACGATAGTTCCCCAGGAATGTCCCACCAAAATAATTTTCTTACCCGGCATTTTCTGTTTGAGAACTTTAACAACCTCAAGCCCATCCAACACATAATCTTGAACGGACAAGGGCTTACTAAAAACCTCCGGAGTATAAGACTTCCCAGCCCCGCGCTGATCCCAATGCACGACTAAAAACTTTTTAGCTAACTCCTTGTCAAAACTTTCAGAAAACATCATAAGTGGGGAGCCCGGTCCGCCGTGTACAAACAGAATAATAGATCCCGCCTCGTTCCCAGAGTAAGAAATCCATTGTTTTGTTTCGCGCACGTTAATTTGTTCCACTTTAGCCATACCGAATCCCAGAGAATAATTTAGAAAAACAAATAGAAATAAGGCCGCTCGCATTAAAATCGCTTTTTGCATTGTTTAAGCCTAGCACATAATTTGAAGAAATCTAGAAAAGGGAATAGTTGTTAAATCTTTAATTGGTGGCTTAATATGGTATAGATCAAAATATAGTCTATACCATATTAAGGATTTTAGAACTTTTTAGAGCTAAGGAGTAAGATGAAATCCAACATTGAAGATCTAATAAGTTTTATCAAAACCTTCTGTGAAGAACGCGATTGGGATCAATTCCATTCCCCGAAAGACCTCGCAATTGGAGTCTCCACCGAAGCCAACGAACTCCTAGAACTTTTCCGTTTTAAATCCGAAGCCGAAGTCCAAGAAAAAATGAATACACCCGAGTTCAAAGAAAAAGTCTCTGACGAACTTGCCGATATTTTCTTCTTCGTCTTGAGATTCGCACAAATGAATAAGATTGATATCACAGAAGCGTTCAAAGCAAAGATGCAGAAAAACGCACAGAAATATTCAGTAGAAAAAGCCAAAGGCTCAAACAAGAAGTATAACGAGTAGGAAGAACGATGGCGCCACTAACTCATGAACAAAAAATCACGATCTTTAAAGCTTATGCTCAGGAAAAGAAAATCCCCAGAGCCTTTACTTCGATTCCCACAGTGATGTTCATCAGTCTTGGCCAGCAAATGCCGCCAATTATTTTCTGCAAACCTTGGCAAATCGCGCTCTCACTTGGAGTCAACTTCGCCGTAGGGTGGGGACTCGCTATGCACTTCATGTCTTGGCAACGTAAAAACATGCCGATTTCTCTGCAAGTTTCTGCCGCAATCATGGCCGGAGCCCTCTTTGGTTTTTCAATGGCGATCTACTATAAAACCCAAAAAAAGAAATACGGTCTGACAACCTGGGAAGAGTTTAAGGGTTAAACTCCAACCCCATCTGTTTATCAAAAGCCCGGCGACGTTCTGAACTAAAGAAATACTTAAGCTCAACCAGCAGGCGGAAGCGTTCATGCAAAAGCATGGAGCTAATCACAAATCCTTTTTTCAATTTCGGAATCAGCACGGCTGCATTGTTCGGGTGGTGAGTGCTCGTCACAACTTGAAAACCCTGGTTGCCAACAACTTCTAAAGCCGCCGTCAAAATTTCGGCATAGACACCTTGGTTGCGATACTTCAAGAGTACCGCCGAGTTCTGCATATAATAAGTCTCAGCATCCGTCGAATATCCAAAGTGCCAGCCAACGACTTCGTTATCCGCAGAATAGACCAAAAAACGCAGGTGATAACGAACCATGCTCTGCTGGCGCCCCGCGATTTTCTCTTTTGAAACGTCATCAATCTGCCACGTGGGTTTAGCATCCGTGCGATTGCTAAAGGCCTCATTAAAATGAGTGTCCAAAGCGGACCACAGTTCTTGTTGGGAAACCTCTTTAATAACAAATCCGTTTTTAAGCTCTTTAGAATACATGAATAAACTTTAACCTCAGGGCCCGAGAAAGTTGAATAAAAAGTATAACTAATAGACAGATGCCGCCTCAGTCCAATCGGACCCCTATATTTATCTTTCATTTAGGGCCGGAAATTCTATAATTACTTTATGGTAGGAAGCATTGTAATCAGTCTGATACTCGTAGCCGGTTTGCTCCTGATGGTTTTTCGTCCCATCTCTCGTCTGACCTTAAGCCCCATTTATTGGGACATCGGGATCGGGACGGGAGCAGTGATCATCTTTCTTATTTACCTTATGACGGCGGTGGTGACTCCGGCGATGATCGAAGAGGATCTCGCAAAAGAGCCCTGCGGTTCAAAATCGCCGCAAGGCGCCTGTTACAAACTTGAGCCTGACTTATGCAGAACTATCTGGGATAAATCTATCGGAGATTGTAAGCAAGAGCTTGCGGACGTGATCAAAGCGCGACCCACAGGACTGATCGGGCCCGCTTTAAATCGTTGCAGCGCTCGCAAGATGGATAAATCCATTCGCTACAATCGCGTGCAAGCCGATACGGCATACTGCAAAGCATACTTTAGTTATTTGGAAGAGAAACACTAAGTGGATCAAAAACAACAAACGCCCTATGAACTTCTTGGCGGAGAATCCGTCCTAAGAAATCTGGTCAAACGCTTTTATGAAATCATGGACACCTTGCCTGAAACCAAATCCTTGCGCGATATGCATCCGCAAGATCTGCAAGGTTCTGAAGATAAACTTTTTATGTTCATGTCAGGCTGGCTTGGCGGTCCAAACCTTTTTCAAGAAAAGTTCGGTCATCCGATGCTGCGGGCTCGTCACATGCCTTTTAAAATCGGTAAGCCCGAGCGCGATCAATGGATGATTTGCATGGTTCATGCTTGTGATGATTTAAAAATCGAGGATCCTTTGCGTTCAGAGCTTTTGCATTCTCTTCTAAGACTTGCCGATCACATGAGAAATCAAAAAGAGTCTTAGTGCAAAGGAACGTAGCGACCTGTGAGCTTAGAAATCGCAAGAACCAGATTCTTTGCTTCCACGGGTTTGGCCAAGTGATCCTGAAATCCATTAAGAAGAGCACGCTTATGATCATCATCATGAGCGTAAGCCGTTAAAGCAATAGCCGTGGTATTTCCACCCATCTCGGGCGGAAGTTTACGAATCATGCGAATGAGATCATACCCATCTTGTTCAGGCATGCCTATATCCGTCACGACAACGTCAGGACGGTTTTTAATCAAAGACTTAAAGGCTTCTTGCGTAGAACTGGCGGTGAAAGTTTTCGCTCCGGATTTTTTCAAAATAGTTCCAACTAAAACTTGTGCATCTGGCTGATCATCTACCACGAGAATTTTTAAATCTTTTAAAGGAAACGTGCTCGTTAACTTGGGTTCGTTTTCAGTTTTTGTATGTCCTGTGTGAGCCTTTACAGAAGTCATCGGTAGCATCACGGTAAAAGTAGCCCCTTTTCCTTTGCCTTCACTAGCTGCCTGTATATTTCCTCCGTGAGCCTCGACAATGCTTCGGGTGATCGCAAGGCCTAAACCTAAGCCGCCAAATTTTCGTGTGGTGGTGGCATCTTCTTGGCGGAACCTTTCGAAGACGTAGGGGAGGAATCCTGAATCAATCCCTTTCCCTGTGTCTTTCACCGTGATAACCACATTGGATTCGGCTTTGGAGAGTGAAACATAAATCTTCCCGTACCGGGGTGTAAATTTAACGGCATTAGAAAGTAAGTTCCACATCACTTGTTGCAGTCGTGTCGGATCTCCGGCCACAGAACCGACATTCGGCGCCAAATTTTCGACGATCTCAATATTTTTACCACTGGCCGCCGGCATGATGGATTCAACCGACAAAGAGATGATTTCTGCCATGTCGACAACTTCCATATTCAATTGAACCTTACCAGTGATAAAACGCGACACATCTAAAATGTCACTGACAATATGAACTTGCGCTTTGGTGTTACGATAAATCGCTTCAATAGATTTTCGTCTTTCCTCTTCGTTAAGATCCTCATCGTGCAGCAATTCACTGTGTCCCAAAATCACGTTCATCGGAGTGCGCAGCTCATGGGAAATCGTCGCCAAAAATTCGTCTTTAAGACGGTTCGCCGTTTGCGCTTGTTCATAAAGAATTTGTTTCTCAGTCACTTCTTGCGTGAGTTGCTTATTTAAATTACCCAGCTCCTCTGTGCGCTGTTGGACTTTAACTTCCAGATCCTTTGAAAGACGTGTTAAATCTTCCTCAGCCCAGCGCCGTAAAATAAAGAGTCCAATGCGTTTTCCAAGGTCACTCATCAGATCTAAAATCTGCACATCAGCACTGAGCGACTTTGTATGATGAATGCAAATAGTGCCGATCAATTCCTGACCCTCACAAATAGGGCAGTAGATAATAGTTTGAATTTCATTTTCCCGTAGAAATTTAGCGCGAGGCAATTCGCGATCTTTGGTCATGATCCACAAGGGACTTGTCGTCGTAGAAACTTCACCGACCAATCCCAATTCTCTCGGAATATGAAGGCCCGCGTTTTCATTTTTAAATTTTTGATCCATCTCTGATGACAAAGACCATTGGCCCGCACAGATCAGATCTTTTCGCTCTTTGTCGGTGAGCCACAGTTCTATTAAAGGCCAATTGAGTCCTGAACAAATTGTTTTAAGCAGGGGTTGAATCGCATCTCCCAGAGAATTCGCATCCGTCAGAATGCGCGTCGCCGAAAACTGAATAATCGAAAGCTGGTCGGTCTTTTTACGTAAAGAAATGTCATGAAGAAAAGCACCGAAGAGCACGCCTTCTTTTTGTTGAATCGGATAAACAGTGAGCTCGACCATCAATTCATGTCCATCGCGGTGAAGAGCGGGGACTTCAATCCGGCGATTTAAAATAGGACCTTCTCCTGAAGATAAAAAATGATGGAGCCCCTTAAAATGCGCATCCCGAAAAGACGGCGGAATCAGAACCCCAGGGAGGGCTTTGCCTAAAACCTCATCCCGGGACCACCCAAAAGTTTTTTCCGCTTGAGGATTCCATTCTTGAATAAAACTTTTTGAATCAATCGCTATAAAGGCGTCATTGGCAGAGTTGATAATCGCGCGGATACGTTGTTCGTTGTTGCGAAGCTCGTCTTCGCGCAAATTTCGTTCTTTGATTTCACGCAAAAAATGCGCTTCAGATTTATTTTTTAAAACTCCCACGATAATGGCGAGACCTGGTAAAGATATTGCCCACATGAAAAGACGTCGAGCGGAGTCTTCTCCTAAGGCTCCACCTTGCGCAAAGAAAAAGGCCAGATAAGCCCAGGCTAAAGCACTTGTCAGTAAACCTGGGGCTAGTCCCCCATAAAAACAAGAGACAATAATACCCAGGACGAGAATGGCAGCAGGGTTTGGTAAATAGTAAGGAGTTCCATCTGCATAATGGACCGCAAGACCCGTCAGGAGGACAATGATCGGACCGATCAAGTAATGTAAGGCCTGCGTAATAAGCTTGCGAGGACTAGATTTCATAAGAGGTCCGTCTCCTAGAAAAACATACCTACGTTTAACTATCTTACGTCCTCGTTAATGCTGAAAGCACAAACTGATCCATTAATGCATTGTCATGAAAATCAGAAAAAGATTTTGTGAGATGGCACTCTAGAAACCGGGCATGGAATTCATTTTATCTTCCATAAGCTGCTGTTGAAACATCCACTCGGCTTCACCATTAGGGTCTTTGCTGTACTCTTTAAACTCTCGTAAGGACTCTTGATTCGCTTTCATAAAGTCCTTATCTCGCGGGTCAATACGAATTCTACCGTTAGAGTCGTACTGACTGGCATTTGCGTATTGCAAGCGCACCTTCATTTTAGGATTGTGTTTTGTCATGGCTCCCACCCATTGCGTCGTGGGAACAGCGCGGGCTTCCATGGAAGGATCTAAAGTAAAGGGAACAACCTTGCCATCTTTTTCAACCAGAACAACGGGAGCTACGTGATACTTCCAACGAATGATTTCGCCTTTCTTCTTAGGGTGAGGAATCTCCAAACGGGGAGATTTACTTTCATCCACAGAAGCAAAACCTTTAAGCGGAGTAACACCTTTTAACAAAAGCAATCGCGACATTTCATGGGCCCGCTGCTCATATCCCGCTAAAGAAAAATCAAAGGGAATATCCTGATTGTTTTTGAATTCAGTAAAAAGAGCTTGCGCATCTTCCTCAGACATCACAGTGGCCTTTTGACCTTTATAAGTCACAAGCCGTGCAGAAGTCGGAGTCAAAGAAGGAGAGTTGCAAGGGCGCGACTCTGATCTATTTAAGTGACGGAGAGTTTTATCAAGTCCTTCGCAAAATGAATGCAGATCATCCTTGGCAAATGCGAAGGAAGACGAGAGCAAAATAAAAAGGACCATGATCTTTTTCATCACAGTCCTTTTCGGCAAAAATGGCGGAATTCTCAGGGGTTTCTTAAGAAAATCAGTGTCTTAAAATAAGACGTTTAAGAGCGGCTGCGAATTCTTTCTAACTGAGAAACCTTTTCCTGTAAGTTCTCTAAGAGCTCTTTCTTCTGTTGGGCTGTCATGTTTAACAGGACGTCCACAATCAGGCGCTGCAAGTTCCGCTGATACTCACTGAAAGCCTTTTGATATTGAGGGTCGTTATAGATCTCCGGATGCGCATAAAAATCACGGACAAAGGCCTTCATGCCTTCTAGGGATCCACTTTCTTTTAAAAACTTCTGAAAGACGGCTTCCTTGTTCTTAACTTTCAATTCCACGGGAAAAGGTGATTCGCTGATATGCTTTTCGATCAAAGCTTTTTGCGAATCCGTTAAAGAGCCCAAAAACATTTTAAAGTATTTGTGGTACTTCTCTTTATAGTCATTTTGATATTTTTTGGTGTTATGAAACTTCTCTAAATCTTCTTTGTTTTTCTCATGAAAGGCTTTGGAAAAATACGCAAGCTGCTTGGAATCCGCTGTCGCAATAAAACCCACTGCAGTGTCGGTAAAGTGCGCAGTGAATTGCTCGACATTTTTCATAACCATGGAAAAGACGCTGCTGATCTTGGCTTCACTCAAAGTTCCTTTGGAAATGTCTTGCTCTAAATCTTTCGCATTATCAATCCAATCGGGCAGTACGGCGGTTTTAATTTTATCAAAGTCATGTTGCAGGGATTTTTTCAAAGCGGCACTTTGTTTGGAAGAGATATCAAAGTAGTCATCAACTTTAGAAGCGATAAAAGTGTCAGCCCAGTTAAAAGCGATATCCAAACGAGAGCACGCAGTTAGACATGTGAAACTCACAGCGATTAGCAGTAGGATTTTTTGCATTGCGATTTTCTGTTAGCAAGTTCAGCCAATGAGGTCGTACAAAGAAGAGCGGACTTGAGTCTTAGAAGCTCCTTAGAGTTTAAGGCTAACAAAGAATCTTAAAATAAGACGAGGATCAAAAACAAACCCGACCAGAGGCCGGGTGGAAGTGAAGAAAATTCTAAAAATTTAGCGGCACTTTTCCTGATTCCATTTCTTCAAATCAGGGGCTGTCGAATCAGAGGCGTCAAAATAACGAGCGTCTTCAAATTGCCACACAAAATCCATCTTGAAGGTGTTGTAGCGATTCACGTAATGAAGACCGTCGCAAATGCCTTCAAGGCCCTTGTCGGTTGTATACCAATCCTCATGGGTGCCTGTGATTTTCACTTGCTGTTGTTGGGCGTCTTGGCAGGTATAAACGCAGGTCCACTTGCGCTTTGTCCCATACCAGGTCTTCGTGTAATAGACGTACTGTTTGGAAAAAGGATCTGCGATACAGCGGCAAGCCGAGGCTTCAGAGGAATGAGTCACCTGAAAAAGAGTGGCAAATCCAAGGACGAGCAAGAATAGGCGAAACATAGAAAAATCCTCCGGTTGGGAGTTATGCAAACTTGGCACCCTCTATAGAGAAAATAGAGGCCCTTAGGTATGTCCAAACAATGAACAGAGGACCATCTCCGGCAGTTTCGTTGGATTATTTATCATGATGTTTTTCGGCATCGTAAGCCTTACGACCCGCGCGGTGATGAATCTTATAAGGGGAGCTTGCTTCAACCAATGCTCCCGATAAATCCACGCAGCGATCCAGAAGTTCCTTCGCCGCTTCCGCCAGCGCATGACTTTTTTGAACATAACGAACGTTGTGTTCCATGTTTTCCATACTCCATCCCAAGGAATGCGCGATAAAAGGAAAAGGCGGAAGATGAAATCCCAGCTCCGAAAAAAATCCCATCAAGTGTCCGGCTACGGATTGAACATTGTCTTGTCCGCCGGTGATAATAAATCCCGCCACCTTGTCGCGAATAAGTTGATTGTTACGAAGAGTGATTTGATTTTGAATGCAGTTAAAGCGCTCTGCCATTTTATAATATAAGGAACTTGCCGAACCCCATCGAATGGGAGTTGCGATCAACATCACATCCGCCCAATAAATAATATCTTCATAAATGCGATCGAGCTGATCGTTCGCATCCATCTGCGTGATCGAACAAGGCCAAGTGCAGGCGTGAGTACTTTTTGAATAGAAACCTTCACAGTGACGAAATTGCAGTTCCCGAATTTTTTGCAGGCGGGTTTCATAACCACATTCAGCTCCGTGCTTTAAAGCTTCTTCCAGTAAAAGTTCAGACGTCGACACGCGCGGATTTTTAACGTCCATCACCGTGGTTGAAATACCCACGATCCGTAAAGGCCCCGGGGCCCTTTCTAAAGGACGCGTGAGAGGATGAGGCGGGTGGTGAAGTTTATGTCGTGAAGTCCCCGCAGTTAAATCAATCCATACGAAATCATTTTCAATTTTAACGGGATAGCTGGGAACACGGTCGTCTTCAAAACCAGGCTCGCCTTTACCGGTTTCTGTGTGAAATTTATAGTAGTGCCACGGACAGACGACGTAATCTCCTTCGATGCGACCGTCTCCCAAGGGACCGCCTGCATGATTGCAAACTCCCGAGATCGCCGTGAAGTTCCCATTGCGATAAATCAAAGCGATTTTGGTTCGATTGATTTCAAGTTGTTGCAAGGGCTTTTTTTTAAGAGCTTCTACGCTCCCGAGCTTGTGCCAATTGGATTGTTCCGTCATGAAGGAAGGCTATCGCGTTTAAATAAAAAAGCCACCCGCAAGGGTGGCTTTATGTTGAAACTAAGGTTTAGTTTCTGGAGGAAGTTTTGAACAAGCTCTTTTAAGCTTATCAGCCATCTTTTGTTTCATGTGTTTCATGATACATTTGAAAGCTGTTTCTCTTTGTTCTGGTTTCAAGATGTCATAGAAAACTTTGATTTCGAAATCCAATTTAGCTTGGCCAGAGGCACCCATTGCGTCTTTCACAACGCCGCCAGCGGCTGTGCCCTGATCCTTTGTTGAAGCCGCGTCCATCAATGTGTGTGCGTAATCAATCCATGCATTTTTCGCAGTGGCCTCAAGAGTGTTCTTTTGTTTCATGTATTCAAATTTAGCTTGTTTCAATGCCGCTTTTTGTGGATCGTCTAGAGTAAGACCTTGGCAGTCTTCCAAATTGCGTGGACGGCTCGCCAAATCTACGAACGTCATGCCGAGTTCTGTATTCTCGCTCAAAATTTCTGTTCTAGCTTGAGAAAGAGCAGGTGCCATCATACAAAGGCCAGCTGCAAGCATGACCATACGGTTCATTTTCATAAATCCTCCTTCGGATTGGTTTGTTGTGGAAGGTATTGAAAACCTAAAAACCAAAGTTCGGGAAGATTTATGAACTGAACCTGATGAAACTCACAGATACGGAAGAATTCTTGTTATTCGTGTGACATCTTCACCGCGGCATTCTGTATCTTTACAGCGATTCGAAACGGCGCAGGAACCTTGGTACACAAAGTCAGTGTCCCCGCGAACTAAAATTCCTTCGATGACTCCGGTTTTAGAATTGAAAACAGCAGAGCCTGAGTTTCCGCCATAGGTATCTAAGTTGGCGACAAAGTGTTGCGCCGGTTGAATGCTGCGAACTTTCGCTCCCGCCGCAACTTTGGTGGGAAGACCCACAGGATGACCTATGACAACCAGAGGATCGCCGACTTTCACCGCTCCTCTTTTTCTGACGGATAAGACAGCGTGATTTGGGACCGGACGATCCAAGCGAATCAAAGCAAAGTCAGAACCACTTGATAAAACTTCGGTGTGGATGATCTCGGCACAAGAGTAGACTTCGGAAGTGGAAACTTCTTGAGGCAGAACGCCCTTGGTTTTAACAGCATAACCGAAGACAAATCTTGTGGCATCACAGTCACTCACGGAGCGAATGCAGTGCCCGGCAGTCGCAATCACATCGGGCGCAATCAAAGATCCAGAGCAGAAAGCCGCGTTTTCCTGTTCCCCGAAACGTTCAGTGGAACATAGGCCATAACTTACCCGAAAAGTTTTGGAAATGATCCGCGAAACTGTTCCATTATCTTGAAGGGAACTGGCCTTAATAAGGGCCACTGTTGAATCGGCCAGCCGTCTTTGCAAAGAAGACGTCACTTCATAAAGATCTTTTCGATTGTCAGTGCCATAGATCACTTTTTCTTCGATGGACTCAGAACCCTCTGTGACAGCGGGTTTCGTGGCGGGGTCCTGCGCTTGGCAGGCGCACAGTAAAAGAACTATTAAAGACGTGTTGAGTTTTTTTAACATCATACCTCCACCCAACTGGACACGAGAATCTTTCGTGTCGGTTAACCGTTTTGTGTTTTTGATGAGTCTTAAGAAAAGTGTTCAGTAAGTGTTTTCTGTTATATTGGTGGAACACATTGTAGACCAGACTGTGTAATGGAGTGTTGCTCTAATTTGAAATTATCTTACACAATGGAGTTATCGGAGGCTCGTGTGTTAGCGGAAGCAGTTGTGCAAGATAATGATATTAGAAATCGTCTGGCTGAAGTTCTTCAAAGCGTGATTCAAGAAATGACTTCTTGTTATGAAGTAGAGGTCACTTTTTCAGCAGGTGATAAAACAACTATTTATAGAGTCACGGTTCCACAGGAGTTTCGTGGGAAACTTATTGGATCTCAAGGAAAGAACATAACATCCCTTAGGAATATTATCGGCGCTATGGCCGGAAACCATGGATTTCGCGCGATAATTGAGCTTGTCGTATAGTGTCAATGTTCCTCCTCTTCGATTAAAGGAACTGTTTAGTTAATTTCATCTTGATAATTTCTCGATTCTTGTAAAAATCCCTCTGTCCAGTGGGGGGATATGTCTAATAAATTCGGTACCCTGTTAAAATCCAAGTTGGAAGAGATTCAAAAAAAGAATCCGCGATTTTCATTTCGTTCGCTGGCAAAAAAGGTAGGAATTTCTCCTGGTTGCTTGAACGAACTGATGCATGGCAAGCGCCCGCTCAGTGAATTTTATGCGAATAAAATAGTGTTGGGTTTGGAACTCGACACAGCAGAACGCAATGAAATTTACTCTATGATCAGCACGCGTTCGAGAAAATTTGCCGTACAGAAAACACTTCAAGAACAAGAGCTAGAACTTCTGACGAATTGGGAGCACTTCGCGATTCTAAATTTGTTCCGCATGAAGAACTTCCAATCTGAGCCTGCGTGGATTGCGGAGCGTTTGGCATTACCTACTGAAAAAGTGGAAATGAGTTTGCAGCTTCTGATGAACCTTGGGTTTATCAAAAAGAAGGGCAACTCCATTGCCCGCGCGGTGGCCAGCCTTTCAACGACAACGGACGTTCCAAGTCAGGCTTTGGTTAAGGCTCACACTTCTGACCTGCGTAAAGCCATCGAAGTGCTGCAATCTACGCCGCCTGATGTCAGAGATTTCTCGTCCATCACCATGGCGATCAATCCCGCTAAACTTTCGGAAGCTAAGAAGTTCATTAAGAAGTTCCGCCGCAAGTTTAGCATCCTGGTTGAAGAGGGTGAGCAGACAGCCGTTTACAATCTGAACATTCAATTTTTCCCACTAACTCAGCCCGAGAAAGATCAAACTCTATGTTAATCCGGTCGTTTCTTTCTTTCGTCGTTCTTAGCGTCCTTGTTTCTCCCGTTTTGGCAGAGGCCTATTTGGGAGGAGATGAAAAAGGCAATGGCGGAGTCACCATCCACTGTCCTTCGAATAAAGAGAAGGCGTATGAGGTTTTGGATCTCTATGAAGCGAAAGAGGTCTATGGCATGAAGTTGGAGCCTGCTGAAGGCAGAAACTTTATGCTTTTGGCGGATGCTTATCTTGAGCGTATTGCGCGCGTAAATCCTAACAGAGCCAAGCTTTACCGCGAGTATCTTTTGTCTTGGCAGCATGAAGCGCACATGATTCCTGGGAATGACTTTGCGGATATTCCTGACGTCGGATGGGCTGTGAAGCCGAAAGACTGTGAATTCGTTCAAGTCGTTGCTCAATTCCAACAGCCACGTGTGGGTAAACGTTATTTTGTAAACGCAGATATTTGGAACCAGTTGGACGAAGAAAATAAAGCGGCCTTGATGATTCATGAATTCATGTATCGTGAAGGCTTGTTAGAGAAAAATTCGTTTACGAGTTCAACAGGGCTTCGTTTCTTTAATGGCTTCGTTCACTCGCAAGAAATGAATAAAGCCACATTGAAAACATACATCGAAGCTGTTCGCGTTGCCGGGTTTCAAGATGCAGATGCTCATGGTTACAGCATTCTTCTGCGCTCACCCAAAGGAGCCGTCGGGGGATCAAGTTACGCCGTTGACTATTATGACGACAACCATGTGGTAGGTGCGGTGCTCGGCCCTGAGATTCCTATTCGTGGCCCTCACGGTCAGATTCAGAACGTTTCGTGCCCTGCAGAGAAAAGTAAGGAGATGGAGCACTACATTCGTTTACATTCCACGGGGCATGCTCGAGAAATCAAAATTTCCTGCTTTGTCGATTTTAATTTGAAAACAACCTATGCTGCAGGAGAAATGACGGGCAGTCATTTCTTCTACAATCTTGATGGAACCATTAATACTGTGAAGGCCTATCCGGGAACTAAGCAACGTTGGGATGGAGCATTCAAATATGAGAGCTACGGGAAGTTTCATATCGAACGTGGCATTGATATTCGTGGTGGCTACGTTCTAGGTTTCCATCATCCTGGGGGAGAGCTTCAATCTGTGTGCATGGGGCGCAACCATATTGATTATTCTAATAGCTGGCTCGTCGGGAGATTTGGCGACCATATCAGCTTGAGAGATAATTCAAAAGAAGGCACGGGCCAAGGCAACTTGCTGATTTTTGATCGAGATGGAAACTATGAGCAGAGGGTCTACACTCAAGACTATGATGATTGCAATAATTGGTAGTCAAAGAAAAAAAAAGGCGCATTCGGGGCGCCTTTTTTTCTTTCTAACTAAAGTAATTCAAACAGAACGTCACAAACGCGGCGTTGATAAAATCAATAAAACAAGAACCGACCAGAGGAACAACTAAGAAAGCTTTCGGAGCCGGTCCATATTTTTGCGAAAGCGATGACATATTCGCCATGGCATTTGCAGATGTTCCCATCATAAAGCCGACGTAACCTGCGCTGATGATCGCTCCTTCATAATCACGTCCTGCGACCCAGAATGCCGGGCCTAAAGCTGTGATTATCACAAGGACAGCCTGTATGCCTAAGAATATTAAAATCGGCAGGGCTGCGTTTTTAAGTTCATCTAATCGCAAAGACATAATCGCCGTCGCAATAAAAAGTGTCAGCGCCACAGAGCCAATTTCTTCAACCCAGTCGGCATTAAGTTTAAAGACCGGTTTCACATCTTCGATATTTCTAAAGAAGGCTGCAATAACCATCGAACCAATATAAATGGGCAGTGTGATACCTTGGTCGTTGATCCAAGCACTTAAGGTTGTACCGATCCCCATGATCAAAGCAAATCCCAAGAAGTGATAAAGCAGATCTTTACCCGGACGAGATTTTAAAGAGTGAACCGCTTCATGTTCTAAAGGCAAAGCACGCGAGTGATCTTTAAGTTTCTTTTTATGAATCAAATAAGTCGCCAGGGGAGTTCCCACCAAGCCGCCCAGAAGAATTCCACCCATGGCTGTGGTCAGTCCAATCGCAGAAGCTCCTTCAACTCCGGCTGCTTCAAAAGGAGGACCGAATGCGAGAGCTGTGCCGGGCCCTCCTGTGAGTGAAACAGCTCCAGTCAGAACTCCCATCAAGGGATTAAGGCCCATGAGTTTTGCGGCCCCAATGCCTGCAAGGATTTGTAAAAGCAGTCCGCCCACAGTCAGGAGTAAAAAGAAGATGACGGTTCTTCCACCTTCTTTAAGAAGTTTAAGAGAAGCGGAGTAACCAATGGAAGTAAAGAACGCGATCATCAAAGCCTCTTCAAAAGCTTTGGTGAATTTAATTTCAAAAATGCCATTGCTCTTTAAGATGGCTAAAACAAAAGCCAGGATGAATCCGCCAATAACAGGCGAGGGTAAATTGTATTTGTCGATAAAATGGATTTTCTTTTTTAGAAAACGTCCAAAATAAACAACCAATGCTGCAAGTGCCAAAGTCTGTAATGATGTCAATGTCATGACTTAAGCGTAAATGCTAAGGACCCTCGTGTCTACGTGATAATCCAATTCATAAAGACCACAGAGAAAGCGCCTAAAAGGAATTCGCGTTGGATCAGATAACGCATTTTCGTCTCTTTCAGTTTGGCGAAAATTTCTTCGAGCGTCACGCTGATCATCGCTCCACCGGCGAAGGCCAAGATGTAGGGAAGAGTGGCCGATGTTATGGAGGCAAAGATACCTCCCGCAGCTCCGCCTAAAATTTCCATCACACCCGTCATACAGGCTCCGTAGAGAGCTGCTTTGCGAGAAAGTCCTATAGAGAGAAAAGCCGCCGCAGTGGCGAGTCCTTCAGGAAAATTCTGGAATACGATAGCTCCCACAACGGTCCATCCATTGGCTTGCGATAATGAGTCGGCACTCAGCGCAGCTCCCGATGCGAGACCTTCGGGAAGATTGTGCAACATCATGGCCGTGACGAAGAGCCAAGCTCTGCGGTGTAACGACCATTCGGAGGGCGAAAAGCTGTGAATAATATGACTTATTCCGTAAATTGAAACCACGCCGAGCACCAGGGCAAGAGAAACCCCAAAGGCCCCCGATTTCGAACTAGAATAAGCAGGGCCGATAAGATTAAAAGCAGCGGCAGCCAGCATCATCCCGATGGCAAAATCGAGATTGAGGCTGCGCCAAGGATTCCATCCTTTAGTTTCTTTCTTCAAAATGGGAAGTGCTCCCACCATAGTAGAAAGACCCGTAATCACACCCGCTAATAATCCCATCCACGCACTGCCCATAAAAAATCCCTTCTAAAACTTTAAAGTACAATTAGGATCTATGGCTGCGAATCATCCATGCTGCTTTTTCATGAAAGCTGATCAAGTCTTCATACAAAACAACCGCACTGGTTTCTTCCGCGTCTTCGGCGGTTTCCAGGCGAGGTCTTAAGGCAATGGCCATGTTTGTATGGTCTTGGCTGAGCATTTCAATGATTTGATTACTATTCAATCTTTCTGCAGGAACTTCCTGTAAAGAAGAAAGTTCTTTGAATTCTTTGAAAGAACCGGGAGAGCGCGCTTTGAGAGCGCGAATGACTTCTGCAGATCTGTCTACGAATTCCGCAAGCTGGCCATATTGTTCTTCAAAAAGTTTATGCAAAGAAAAGAACAAAGGACCTTCTACATTCCAATGACAGTTTTGAGTTTTTAACTGAAGAATGTATTCGTCCGACAAAGTTTGTTTCAAAGTATCAACGACCGCCGCCGTATCAGCGACTTCAGATTTGACTGAACTTAGGTTTCTGGATTCACGACTGATTTCTTTAGGTGCATGTGTTGTAGATCTCATAAAGATACCTCCTCTTGCCTGCATATAGGATAAAAGGAGAGGGCGCGGAAGAACAGTTCTCTTTTTCTATGAGCCTTATAGGTAAAATCTATATATGTCTTTTACCTATAAATGAAAACTATTTGAGATGGCCGAGAGGATTGTCCACTTTTAATTGGTTTTTACCGCGATTGGCACTTAGACCTTCTGGTAGGTTTCTCTTTATGTTTTCAATAAGAGCTTTTAACAAAGCCTTTCTTTGAAAGTGTGGTCCGTGAATAAGGCTGACTTCGCGAGTCGGAACAGGATCTGAAAAAGGACGAAGGCGTTTTTTGTCTTGAACATCAAACGTTGCCAGCCAAGGAAGAAGCGTAAAGTTCTCGCCTTGATCCACGAGTTTTTTCAAGGTTTCAAGACTGCCGCTTTCAAAAGTGAAAGTTTTGTCGCTAGACACGATCTGTTTTTTATTGCGGCATAGGGAAAGACTTTGTTCGCGGAAACAGTGGCCTTCGTTCAGAAGCAGAACATCGTCAATGGAAAGATCCTTTTCATCGATGCTCTTTTTATTAAGCAAGGGGTGACTTTTTGCGAAGTAAGCGACAAAGGGTTCATAAAATAAAACATGGCTTGCGATATTCAGATCATCGATGGGTGTGACCACAATGCCTAGATCCAGATTGTGAGAACGGATTTTTTCCACCATGGTTTCCGTCTGAAGTTCTTCAAATGTTAAGTGAAGATTTTTATAAACATCTTTCATCTTTTTTAGGAACAAAGGTAAAAGATAGGGAGCTAATGTGGGAATAATTCCGATACGAAGTTCTCCTCTCAGGGAACCTTTTGCATCGTCGACGATTTCCTTTAAGTGTTGGGAGCCTTTCACAACCAGACGTGCTTGTTGTAGAACTTCCTCACCTACGGAGGTCGCTTTGATCGGTTGTTTGGTTCGGTCAAAGATGGTGACTCCCAGCTCTTCTTCCAGTTTTTGGATTTGCATACTGAGTGTCGGTTGAGTGACGTGGCATTGGCGGGCGGCTTGGCTAAAGCTTCCTGTATCCGCAACAGCAAGAATGTATTCAAGTTGAGTCAGTGTCATGAAACAAGCTTGCCGTTAGGGCGAAAAGCTTGCAAGCTTAATTATGGCTACGCAAATAGAGCTCTATCAGAAGTATGTGCTGCAGAAAGCACTTCCTCTCTCCGAGAAAGTGGTGGAAGCCTATTACCATCATCCTCGTCATCTTTTCATTCCTGAATACACCATCGAAGAAGCTTATTCGGATCAAGCCTTGCATCTGTATTCCAAAGGTCCGTTTGTTTCGACCATTTCCCAACCCAGTTTTGTTCTTAAGATTTTAGATCTTCTGGCGTTGCAAGAAGGTCAGAAAGTTTTTGAGTTGGGAACGGGCAGTGGGTGGAATACGGCCTTGATGGCTTTTATCGTGGGGGCTGCGGGCAAAGTGGTTTCTGTCGAAGTGATCCCTGAAATGGCCGAACGTGCCCGTGAAACTTTGAAAACATTTTCAGTAGGGAACGCGTTGGTCTTTGCCGGGGACGGTTTTGAAGGCTACGAAGCAGAAGCTCCCTATGATCGTGCGATTTTTACAGCGGGCTCGAAAGAGTTTCCGGATAAACTTTTTGCGCAGCTTAAAGAAGACGGGCGCATGATTTTTGTGCGACAAAATTATTTAGGGTATGACGTTTTGGAAGTGATAGATAAAAAGAACGGTCAGCCTGTTATTGTGAATTCTATGCCTTGCTCATTTGTTCCCGTGGTTCGCCAAAAAGAATCCCGCCTTGACGGCGGGACTCTTTAGAGGTGAGCAGGACCTAACTAACTCTAAGCCCTAAAATCATCTTTTGGCTTCCGATCACGGTTTGCCGGTTTTTTGGGTTTGAGTTCCAATACCTTCTCTTTTTTCTCCTCGGAAATTTTTGCTGGTTTTTCCTCCGGTTCATCGTAGAGATGGTAATGAGATGCGATCTCTGCAAATTTCTCGCTGGCATCTTCAATGGCCATACCCACCTTTTTTTCTAAGAGATCAACAATCGACTGAGCATTGCCTCGAGTTTTTTCGAGATCTGTTTCGGTGAGCTCATGCCATTTTTCCATGAGCTCCCGCTTTAACTCTGTCCATTTATGACCGGGAAGGTGTGTTGCCATAAGGCACCTCCTATTCCGTTTCGATCACAAGATCAATACGGCGATTTTCTGCGCGACCACGTTGTGTTTTATTGTCACTGATTGGCTTATCAGGTCCCATTCCGATGGCGTCAACGCGCTCTTCAGCCACCGCTCCATTTTTAACAAGGAAATCTCCGACGGCTTTCGCTCTTTCCTCTGACAATGTTGTGTTTCTTTCAGCACTGCCTGTTGAATCCGTATGGCCTTCAACAGTGATGTGAGAAGGTTCAATATCACTCAAGGCTGTTTCCACTTTTTTAAGAATGGCTTGGTTTTTTGGTCCCAAAGTCGCTTGATTGCTTGGGAACTGAAGCGCTTTAAGGCGAACCATCAGTTTGCCATTCTCTGTATAAACTTCGGCCTCGTTGGGTTTAAATTGTTTGCGAAGTTCAGTGGCTTTCGCATTCAAAGCTTGGGCTTTTGCCAGTTCTTGTTTTTCTTTTTCAGCGGCACTTAACTTTTCTTGCAATTGTTCTTGCGATTGTTGCAGCTCTTGTTCTGTCGACGAGTATTCGCTGCGCAAGTTCGAAATCGTGCGTTGTTGGCGTTCCGCCATCAAAACCAAATCTTCTGTGTTACCGGCATTCACTCTGCGAGTCACTTCAGCCAAGTGAACGGATTCGCGAGTGGCGTCTTCCGATGCTCGGCGAATGGCTTCTGTATTGCGCGGATCTGCTTGAATCAATTTTTGCGCGTTGTTGTATTTCATCGTCGCCATATCGTAAGTTTTCGGTGCTTTTTTATCGGCGTTGTCTTTTTTTGCTGCGCGAATATTTTCGTCAGCAATTCCTAGATTGGCTTTTGTGACAGACATCACTTCCAGTTCGCGATAGCGAGACGTCAGATCATTGCCTTTTTTCTCCGCGGGACTGAGGTTGCCTTTTTCAATGGCCACAGTGATGTCTTCAAGTTCATCACCTGCTTTTTTCCATTCTTTTGGATAAAGAGCAGGGGCTCCGGCGCGCAAAGCTCCAGCGCGAGCTGTCGTGATTTCTTTCATCGAAGTTTCAGCAATTTCCGACTTCGCACTGGCTTCACTCAACCACCCGCGAGCATAGGCCACTTGCTCCAAGATATCTTCGTTGGATTTGCCTTTGTCTCTTTTGTTTTTGGCTTTTTGCAGAGCTTTTTCGGCATCAGCATAATTTTTAGGAGAGAGGACATCGACTTGCCGATCCTGGGCTTCTTTCAACATTTGATCTGTGCGTTCGATCTCAGTTGTTGGATTGGCTGTGGTCGGAATATTTTGATATTGAGGTGGTTTACCAGCGCATCCCGCAACTGCAATCGCAAGAGCTATGCCGGCCAAATACTTCATTCGCGATGTCATAAACGTCTCCTTCGTTGGATAGTTGTTCCTTTGAATTCAGGCTAATCCTCCGAAAATAGAAGGCACAAGAAAAAGAGACGTGTGTGCTTGTTTAGATGTTCAATGACAGGATTGGTAAACCAAGGTGGTGGGGAGTATTGCAGAGTTGAAACTTGAAAAAAAAGGAGAGCTTTTGGAGCTCTCCTTTTTGAAGAATATGTTTTTAGTTTAATTAAAAAGCGTAACCGATGCGAACCAGAGCGTGAGGCAAAACCTGTTCGCCCAACTTTTCCGCAAGATCTTCAACATCCTTTTTATTTTTGATGTATTCAGGATCGTTGATCACAATTGGATTTGTTGTACCATCTTCGATGTCCACTTTTTTTGAAAGCGGAATCTGGGCACCTAATTCGACGCCGAAGTTCAAGCCGGAATTAAATTGCCAGAACCATCCGATTTTTGGAGTCACGAAAGTATTGTTTATTTTGACTTCCGGAGTGACTGTTTCGCCGCTGTATGATGCCGTCTTTTTTGCGGAGACGGATTGGGCACCTACGGCACCGGCAATATAGAAAGAACTTGTGAACGGGTGGTAACGTCCTTCGATAGCAAAACTTCCTAGTGCTACTTCTTCTTTGTCGTTTTCTTCGTCTTTTGGTTTGAAAGAAAATCCACCGATATCAACAGCAACAGCCCACGTGCGAGATTGATCTAAGTACTCAAGACCGCCGTTAAGAACATGGGGAAGACCCAAACCACCATAGACGCCCCAAAGACTGCGTGGCCATTCACGACTTTCCGTTGAAGGAACTTCTTGAGCGGGAGCTGTTGGAGTTTCAGTTGAAGTTTCTTGCGTCGCTGGAGTTTCTTTTTTTTCAGAAGAAGCCTCTTGCGCGAAAGTTGGAGTTGATAAAATAAAAAGAACTGCTGATGTAATTAAAATGTTTTTCATAAAATCATTTTTCAACAAAGGTTGAAGAGATTCAATGCAAAAACATAAAGCTCCCTAAGGAGTACAGTCCAGAGACTACCAAAACAAGACCTGCGATTCTTTGCTGACGAAGTCCTGCGGATTGAATGGTTTTTCGAACCATCAGAGGCACGGCACTTAAAGTGGGAAGACCACCCAACCAAAATAGAAAGAGTGTCAGGGCGCCTGCCCAAGGACTTCGTGTCGCAATAGCAGCCATCGCGTAAGTGTACAGCCATCCACATGGTAAAAAAACTGTGAGAAGTCCGACTACAAAACCCGACCGCCCTATATGAAAGGCCTGGACCTTTTTGATGGAATCCCAAAGAAGTTGGCGAAGGGAGTTTGATTTTTTCACAGAAGAAGGTGGAAAGATCAAAGTGAATCCGGAAATAAGTAAGAGCATCGCTAAGAGACCACCAGAAGCCCAGCGCAGAATCACGAAATCATTATTGAGGAAAAACTGCCCGAGGGCTCCCGACGCGAGCCCCAGAGCTGTGTAAGAGATCAAACGTCCTAGGTGATAAGATAAGAGACTTTTCTTTGTACTCATCAGACTTGCAATAGGTCCGCACATTCCGGCGCAATGCCAGCTTCCAAAAAAACTTGAGGAAAGAATGCCGAGGACCAGCAAGATCGTAGGGTTCATAACTTCGGCCCCACTAAAATAAGTTCGCGTTGAGATTTGAAATCCTTGTTGTTCAGGTCCTGAATGCGGAGCTTCGTTTTGATTTGTCCTTTTTGATCAAACAAAGTCGGTTTCACACGCACAAAGAAATACCACTCGCGAGATTCTTTAGCATCCAGAGCCAAAGGATTTTCAGCAACACTCAACTCAACACCACTTTGCAGAATTTCTGGTGGCAGACTTAGTTCATAAAGAGCTTTCGTCTTTCCCTGATTCTGAATATGCACTTTGAATTGATTGAGAATCACTTCTTCGTTATTGGCATTTTTCACATAAGAATAAGGGAGACCCGCTCCTCGCAGAATTGTGAAGTGCGCCGGTTCTCGAGTAGCAACGGCGTATCCCAAACCTAAAACCAAACATGTGATCGCCACAATGTAAAAGACCGAGCGAGGTTTTAAGAGAGAAATAGGGCTGCCATCCAAAGTGTCATAGCGAATAAGTCCTTTGGGCTTTTTCACTTTCTCCATGATTTCATCGCAAGCGTCAATGCAAGCCGTGCAAGCGATGCATTCCATTTGCAGGCCATTGCGGATATCGATTCCCGTTGGACAAACTTGCACGCAACGATTGCAAGAGACACAATCTCCAGCGGTTTTTCCTGGAGGCACTTGGCCTTTGCGAGGTTCACCTCTTTGTACGTCATAGACGACAGCCAAGGATTTTTGATCCAAAAGAACGGACTGGATACGTCCATAGGGGCACATGATTACACAGAACTGTTCACGGAACCAACCGAAGTCAAAAAGAGTCACGGCAGTAAAGAACATCACTAACGCAAAATAAGTGAAATTTTCGGAAGGTTTATTCTGAATCATCGCCAGAAGTGACTTGGCACCGATAAAGTACGCCATAAAACTATGGGCGATTAAAGATGAGACCGCCGTGAAGAGAATCCACTTCAACGTTTTTTTGCGGAATTTTTCAAAGGTCATCGGTCCGTCGCGCAAAGCGCGGCGTTTGATGTAAGAGCCCTCGGTCCATTGCTCAATACGACGGAAAACGGAATCGATAAAAACTGTTTGCGGGCAGGCCCAGCCGCACCACACGCGTCCCCATATCGAAGTGACAAAGGCAAGTCCCAAAGCCAAGGTACCAAAAATAAAAAACAAAAGGGGAGCATCGTGGGATTTAAACAAAACCCCAAAAAGAGCAAACTCTCTTTGGGGAATGTCGAGGAGAATCGTTTGATAACCGCGAAAAGTGGTCCACGGTAAAATCAAAAAAATCGCCAGCAAAACCAACTGAGTCCATGAGCGATGGCGGCGGAAAAATCCCCGCACCTCTGCCGGGATGATATCAACGCGGTCACCATGTTCATCGACGCTTGTCAGTTTGCCGGAATCTAAGGAGCTCATTCGATCGCCTCTCCTTGGGGTTCTTTGCCTCCTTGAGGGTTGGAACCTTTTTTAGAAAGAATAAACGCGGCCACAGCATAGATTTCATCTTTTTTCATGACAGGTCCCCACGGTGGCATTCCTTTTTCAGGAACGCCATCGCGAATGACTTTCACGATATCCATGCGAGTCGCTTTACCATGAAGCCAGTACTTGTCAGTCAAATTAGGGCCGATAAGACCTTGCAGTTCTTGACCGTGACAAGAAGCACATTTGGAAGTGAATTGAGCGGCCCCTGAGTTCACAACACCGTCTTTGGAAAAGGCGGCAAGCAGGGAATCTTCAGTTTCCATCGGTGAAGATGTTGCAGCGCTGGCTTTGGTCTTTTCTAACTCGGCCATGGCGACTTTCAACTCTTCGGTTAAAGTCAATCCACCACCGCCTAGGGAGTAGTGAATAAAGTAGAGGAATGAAAAGATGATCGTCAGCAAGAAACTCCACAACCACCAGGTGGGAAGTGGATTATCATGCTCGATAATGCCGTCGTATTCATGGAACTTATTTTGGTTGTCGCTCATTTTATTCTCCGTCTTTCAAAGGCATTTGTTCCATCTTGCTATACAAGGTCGCACTGGATTTTCGGTAGACCCAGAAAAGAACGCCGACAAAGAACACGAAGAAAATCAAAAGTCCCAAGGCGGTAAGATGTGTATCCGTGAAAAATTTTAGTCCTTCTTGTTTCATTGTACTTTTCCTTTCTGACCGAGAGATTGTAGATACGCGATCAAAGCAATGATTTCTTTTTTCGCAAGCCCTTTCGGAGCGCCATTGGCTTCGAGATCTGCGGCAATTTCTTGGGCTTGTTTTTGCGCGTGGATATCGGCATTGGCAATGACGTCATTAGGATATGGAACACCCAATTCACTCATAACCGACATTTTCTTACGCAAAACCAAGAAGTCTGTGTCTTTTTCCACGAGCCACGGATAGCTAGGCATAATGCTCTTTGGAGTGACCGCGCGAGGATCCACCATGTGGCTGTAGTGCCATAGGTGCGGATATTTCTTTCCTAAACGAGAAAGATCCGGTCCTGTGCGCTTAGAGCCCCATTGGAAGGGACGGTCGTACATGGATTCCTCAACTGAGGACGCGTTTCCATAACGCAAAACTTCGGAGGCGATAGGACGAATTTGTTGCGAGTGGCAGACATAACATCCTTCCTTAATATAAATATCGCGGCCTGCAAGTTCCAGAGGACTGTACGGATCAACAATGTTATTTGGGTTCACGTATTTATGCAGAGACAGAGTCGGATAAATCTCGATCACCGATCCAACCGCAATCGCTAAGAAAGCAAGAACAGAAAAAATAAGGCCCATGCCTTCAAGTTTACGATGAGTTTCTTTAGTCACTTCTTCAAAGCCTGTGCGCTCAACCATAACGCCAGCGTCTTCCACAGTTTTTGGAGCGGCTTGAATTGTTTTGAAGATGTTGTAACACATCAAAATAAAACCGACGACAAAAAGGAATCCGCCCAATGCACGAACCCAATAAAGTGGAACGATGCGAACCACAGTTTCGATAAAATCCGGATAAGTCAGATTTCCATCAGCATCCACGGCAAGCCACATAAGGCCCTGAGTGATTCCGGCAACAACCATGGAAATGTAATAAAGAAGAACACCAGTGAGTCCGATCCAGAAGTGATTCTCTAAAAGTTTTTTAGAATAAAGCTCTGTCTTCCAAAGGCGGGGAACCAAATAATAAATCATCCCGAAAGTTAAGAAGCCGTTCCATCCCAAAGCTCCTGAGTGAACGTGTCCGACAATCCAGTCAGTATAGTGTCCTAGGGCAGAAACAGATTTGATGGAAAGAAGAGGTCCTTCAAAAGTCGACATTCCATAAAAAGTTAAAGCGCCGACGAAGAATTTAATAAGAGGTTCTGTGCGGAGTAAATGCCAAGAGCCTTTCAAAGTCAAAAGTCCATTGATCATGCCTCCCCAAGACGGAGCCCAAAGCATGATGGAAAAAATCATTCCTAAAGTTTGTGCCCACTCTGGAAGAGACGTGTACAACAAGTGATGGGGACCGGCCCAGATATAGATAAAGACCAGGGCCCAAAAGTGCACAATGGAAAGACGGTAAGAGTACACAGGTCGATTGGCTGCTTTGGGAACATAATAATACATCAATCCTAGAAACGGAGTTGTGAGGAAGAACGCCACAGCGTTGTGTCCATACCACCATTGCACCAAAGCATCTTGGATTCCGGCATAGACTGGGTACGACTTAAAGAGTGTGACGGGAATCTCAATAGAGTTAACGATATGAAGAACTGCCACAGTGATGATCGTTGCGATATAAAACCAAATCGCCACGTACATGTGTTTTTCGCGGCGTTGACGAATTGTCATAAAAAAGTTCATCGCAAAGATCACCCAAATAAGTGTGATGGCGATATCAATAGGCCATTCAAGTTCCGCGTACTCTTTGGATTGACTGTAACCCAAAGGCAATGTGATCGCCGCAGCCAGAATGATCAATTGCCATCCCCAGAAATGCATTCTTGAAAGCAGATCCGAGAACATGCGTGTTTTCAGCAAGCGCTGAGACGAATGATAAATCCCCGCAAAGATCGCGTTCCCTGCAAAGGCGAAGATCGCAGCATTCGTGTGTAAGGGTCTTAAGCGTCCAAAAGTGATCCATTCTAAGTTGGCATTAAGCGGCCAATAAGCCAGTTGCAAGGCGGCCAGCAATCCAAAAAGAAATGCGGCACCTGCCCAGATGAGGGTCGCCAAGACAAATTTTTTAACGATATCGTCATCGTAATAAATTTTTTCGATGAGATTTCCGGTTGTTTTCACGAGTGTTTCCTTTCGTTATCATCATTCAAAATTCGGTGCGCGGGAGTTTCCAGGTCATCAAACTGACCTTTGGAGGTGGCCCAGAAAAAGGCGGCGACAAAACCTACGCCTAATAAAAGAGCCATCGGTATCATCAAGGTTAGAATATTCATCGGAACCCCCACAGTGATGAAAGGATGATGGCCAAAGAACTTAAAGGCATAAGAATCGCTGCCATCATGGGATTGATAAATCCAAGAAGAGCTAAAGTGCCACCCAAAGTGTTGTAAACTAAAGAGATGGTGAGGTTGCGCACAAGCACATGACGTGTTTGCTTCCCTAGATCCAATAAATCAAAAAGAGGACTTAAACCGCCGCGCATAAAATAAACATCCGCACTTTGCAGGCTGAGATCCACACTGCCTTTGACGGCGATACCCACATCCGCTGTTTGCAGACTTAAAGAATCATTGGCGCCGTCACCGATCATGCAAGTAAAAGAGTGTTTTTCAAGAATGGCTTTTTTATCTTCGGGAAACAGTTCGCCGAAAGTATTTTCTTTCGCGATACCACAGGCTTCAGCGGCTTGCAGAGCGCGGCTCTTCTTGTCGCCAGAAAGAAGAAAGCAGTCAATGCCTTGACGCTGCAGTCTTTGCACTGCGGAACGAGAGTCATTGCGAAGAGCATCGATGAAATAAATGCGACAAAGACTTTGGCCGTTCTTCAAGACTTCAATGCCAGTCTCCACTTCATGAGTGCTTTCGGCCAAATGACGAATTTCATAGTGATGGCCGTCAATTTTTCCACTGACGCCACGACCAAGAATTTCTTGGGCATTGCTCACGATATGAAGTTCTGATGAAGTCCAAGCTTTGCGCAAAGCAAAGGCCACGGGATGATAAGAAGAAGCTTCAAGACTTAAGATAATTTTCTGTACGTCCTGGGGGATCGTCGCAGGCTCTGAATGGGAAATCTGCAAATTTCCCTCAGTCAGTGTTCCTGTTTTATCAAAGAAGACGTTTTTAACTTTCAGAATTCTTTCAAGGCTTGTGGCATCTTTAAGAAGAATTCCCAGTTTCTGAGCTTTTTTAAGAGCTAAACCCAACGTCAAAGGGGAGCCAAATGCCAATGCGCAAGGGCAGGCAAGAACGATCAGTGCCAAAGAGCGATTGAACGCTTCTGTCGGATTCACACTCATATAAAGAAAGAAGAATATCAGCGCGATGGCAAAGACGGTGACTATCAGTTTTTGCGCCAGTTTGTCAGAAAGAGTTACAAAATGACTTTTTTGCAAAGCACTTTGATCGAGTTGTTGTAGAAGCTGTCCCAATTTGCTTTCACTAAAGGGAACCTGCACACGAACCAAGATAGACTCATCTAAAACTTTAGTTCCAGCAAAGATCTTCATGCCTTGGGAAAAAGTTTTTGGCATAGATTCGCCGTTGAAAAGGGACATATCCAAAGTCCCTTGGGGAGATTCTAATATGCAGTCCGATGGCAAAGTTTGATGACGCTGAACTTTAAGCAGATCTCCGATCTGCGCATGAGACCAGGGAATGCTTTTCTCTTCAGACTCAGACACTCGGAAGTACTTCTCTGTTTTAAAGAAGGACTGCACTCGTGTTGGTGAGAGATAATTTTGTTGGACTCGTTTTAAAAGATAGCGAGCCGATAGAATAAAGAAAATAAAGCTAGCAGTGCTATCGTAATAAATAGCTCCTTCGTGCTTTAATAAATTCACTGTTGAAAGTGCAAAACCGGAGAGCATGGCAATGGTGATAGGAAGGTCCACGTTGATCACCTGGTATTTTAAGGAATTCCATGCGCCTTTATAGAAAGGCACAGCACTATAAAACAGAATAGGTAAAAAGAGCAGGAAGCTGAGAAGGTTAAAAACTTCCGCCCAAGTGCCGGCAAGTCCCGCATATACGGGAATAACAAAGAGCATTGTGTTCCCGGCACAAAATCCTGCCACAGCAATGCGCTTTAAGTGCCCACGATTTTCTTCTTTGTATTTTTCTACGATATTATCTTGGGGAGATAAAAGTGTCGGTTTGTATCCCAGTTCTTGAATGACGTGAGCTGCTTGAGCCAAGGAGCCCTCGTCCGTGATTTGGATCGCCACAGTCGATTGAGCGAAATTCACCCGGGCACTGGCAATGTGTTCGTAGAACTGTGGCAGCTTTTCTAAAAGATGCACACAAGAAGAACAGTGAAGACCTTCTGCAAAAAATAGAAAGTTAAAATCCTCGTGGCTCTTATGACGGTAAAGATCGCGAAATTCTTTTTGATCTAAATGAGAGAAAGGGTTTTGGGCGACGGATAAAACAGGCAATGCACGAATTTGCGAATCTAAAATTTCGCAAGCTCGACAGCAATACGCGGCTCCTTGGGTTTGAATCCCGCAGTAGTTGCAATTTGATACAGTGCTTGGGGTTATCATCGTCTCTCCTTGCCACTAATATGAAGTTGGCGCAAGGGAGTTGCCATGACGACGATCATGTCTGGTACGAATACGAGGGAAAATTAAATAGAATCAACCGGGAGGGTGGAGAAGGGCGCAACTCATTGTTGCGCAATGATTTATTTCTTGTATTAACGAACTTCGGCGCGTTCGCGCAGTTTGTCTTTAGAAAGAATGCGAATACTACGGCCGTCGGTCTGGTCGATCAGACCTTCCTTTTCAAATTGTGAAAGAGTACGGATCACGGTTTCAGGAGTGGTTCCAGCCCACTGCGCAATTTCTCGACGAGTCCATTGCTGATGTAAAAAATGGTCTTGCAAAAAAAGAAGAGCCTCAGCAATGCGCTCTGAAGCACCTTTGTCCATTTGATCCATCCACTTTTCCTCGGCCATGCGAAGGTCTTTGGAGATATGCGAAAGAAGCTTCATCGCCAGTTCGGGATGGGTTTTAAAAATATTCATGATTTCTGCTTTAGGAACAAAGCACAGTTCACAGTCTTCAACGGCCACGGCCGAAGCATGATAAGGCTCATTAGCAAATAATGAACGATATCCCAAAGCGCCGCCAGCACCTACGAGACGAAGCGTGTGTGCGCCCCCGGCCTGTGAAGTAACTTCCAATTTGACCAGGCCCGATTGAATGGTGAAAATTCCCAAGGGGTCGTTGCCGGCATAGAAAATCACCTGGCCGGCTTTAAAGCGACAAGTCACACGAGCTTTTTCAATCATCAACAAGACATCAGGGGATGAGCACAACAAACTGTCGAAGCGCATGCCGCAAGTTTGGCAGGAGATATTGGAGTTGGGGGCAGGGCAGTCTTTTTTGTTCGACATAATGTTAATATACTAGCAAACAAAAGTTCTTTCGTCACCGAAGTTTAAAGATAGAGCCAGGTGCAGTAATTCTCCGTCCGCGGGACCTTTGTAGAGGGCGGTATTGAGACGTTGCGCCGCAAATAATGCTTCTGGAGTAAACTCCCAAGGTGCCAATGCCTTCCCAAATAAATCCAAAAACTCTGCTTCGGTCTGAGATGAAAGGGAAGAAGTCATTCCAAGTCCTTCACGGCGCTTGTAATATCCGAGTAAAATCGCTTTCAAAGTTTTTAAAAGATGCAGGGGAACCGAGTTCATGTCCGACATCAAATAATGAAACTCACCCTTAAAAATAGGATCACAGTTCAACATCTTTTGAATTTCGGGCAATTTCTGAATGAGAAGGAGCTTCTTGCAAAAATGGATTTGTGCTTTGGCTTTCTCGGGATCGGCAAAAAAATGATCCGCGTGAATCAAGTCGTGGACGATAAAACCTAAAACATCGCGGCCTTCTTCAACGAAATGAGAGATCTGTTGTTACTCGATGAGCATGCTGATACAACGATGTCCCTCGGCCTGCATATTTAAAACGTCTTCGGGAGTGGGAATGCTTGTGAGCAAACGCAAAGGATAGCGTCCTGAATTCCATGCGCACAGAGATTGACCCACCGAAAGGGGGATTGAGCGCCAGCTTAGCGAACAAAAGTGTTCCACGAAAGGAGTGGGAATATTCAGCCTCGCTAGCGACTTGGCATCACGCAAAGACGGTGGCAAAGAAGATCGTAAAATCTCCAAAACTTCTTGGGAATGGATTGCGTTTTTTTCTGCAAAAGCATCAAGAGGTTGATTGTGAACTCCACCTAAAAAGTCTTTGGGGCGGCGTAAAAACGAAAATACCAGGACATAAAGTGCCGCCATCTCCACATCGGCAATACGCTGAGTTTGCCAAAGTTTCAAAAAACTCTGCAAACATTCAAAGGCAACGGGACCCTGATTTTTCAAAAATTCGTCATCCAAAAGACGATGTCGGAAGCGACCGGCACGTAACATAATCACTGTTGTATTTAATTACCTAACGGAAGTCTAACAAATTACTCGTTGCCAACCGCGCCGAGGCCTAATCTAATTAAATAAAACAAGAACTTCCTATGGATTGGGGACTTCATGAAGATATCGTTTCTTATGATGCTGTTGCTTGTCGTATCTGTTGGTAACGCCGCTACTACAGACACTCTGGGAAATCCGCGGTTCGATGATTTTTATACGGTGAAAGAGCAAGTCGTTAAGTCTCAGGACACGACAAACTCGATAAATCCCGTCGATATGGCCCACTCGATGTGGTCCGATGTAGAGAGCTTCTACGAAATAAGCGCAAAAATATACTCCTTGGTTGAATTCGATTATCACAAAGAAAAATACGGTGACGTAACAGAACCCTACAACCGTCAAAAACATTTCGGCGGTTGGTTGAATGATCATCGCGATGACAACTGCTACAACACTCGGGCGAAAGTTTTGATCCGCGATTCTTCAGTGCCTGTGAGTTTCCGCAGCAATGGCTGCGCGGTTTCTTCGGGAAAATGGGCAGACCCTTACGGCGCCAGAGATTATACGAGTGCGGCCGACATTCAGATTGATCATTTTGTGCCTTTGAAAAATGCGTATATCAGCGGGGCTTATAAGTGGAATCGTGAAAAGCGCTGCCTTTATGGAAATTTCCTTGGCAATGACTTCCACCTTTTGGCGGTCTATGGAAAAGAAAACTCTTCAAAGAGTGATAAGACTCCAGAGGGCTATATGCCTCCGAACAGAGCTTATCAGTGTCAGTACCTGGCGCAATGGTTGAAGATCAAGTTGATTTGGTCGTTGGGATTAACGCCACCCGAAAAAGACACCGTGGTGGAGTTGGTACGCGATAATCACTGTGATTTGAATCAATTTGCTTTCAGCGCGCAAGAATTGGCTCAGCAGAGACGTTTTATTGCTGACAACATGAATCTCTGCCAATGAAGTATTCTCACGAAAAAGTTTTAGGAATGTTATGGGGGCTGCATGCGGGAGATTCTCTCGGAGCCCCTTTTGAATTTTTACCGCCTTCATCTGTATGGCATTTTCACACAGAAATTGTTGGGGGCGGTCAGTTTCGCTGGAAAGTCGGTGAGGCGACCGATGATACAGATCTGATGCTTTGTGTTTTGCGCGCTATTGAAAGTCCAGAGCGCATCTCTTTTGATACTTTAAAAACTGAAATGCTGGCCTGGTTTGACAGTCGTCCTCCTGATATTGGAACAACCACAATTCGTGGTCTGCGCAATTTAAAAGCGGGTTTGCCTTTGCGTCTTTGTGGTTACGTTGACGAAAAATTCCAAGGCAATGGTTCTTTGATGAGAGTGGCACCTTTGTGTCTTCTGAACGACAATGCGACGGGCACTTATCAAGGCGGGCAGACGTTCTCTTTGGCTGAGATCATTGAAACACAAACGAAGATGACTCATGGACATAAAAACTGTGTCGACAGTGATCGTGTTCTGGTTGCGGCTTTGAAAGCGGTGCTGAACGGGTATTCTAAAGCTGGTGTTTATGAAGTGGCTTTAAACGAAGCGAAAAAGATTTCACCTTTGATCGCAGAAAGAATTCAAAAGATCCCGACAATTTCTTGGGATAATTTATCTACTTCAGGATTCTGCGTGGATACGTTGTGTGCGGGGCTTTGGGCTTTCATGACCTACAACACTTTGGAAGACGCTTTGATTTCCGTGATCAATCGCGGGGACGATTCAGATTCTTGTGGTGCGGTGGCTGGAGCCCTATGTGGAGCTTATTATGGAGCCTCGGCAATTCCTGCGCGTTGGCTGAAGACTCTTGAATTGCGTGAAGAAATACTCGCCGTACTAAAATCAAAAAATATGACAAGATAGGCAGCAAAATGCGACGCATCCATTCGGTTCTGTTTGGACCTCGCTTTTAAATTGTTTAGTATCTAAGGTATGACTTATACAACAGTTGAACTTCTTGGAACGATTTTTTTTGGTCTTGCCGTCATTCACACATTTATGGTCGGGCGAATTTTACAATGGGCCTACCATTTTCCTAAAGACTCATTGTGGAACAATGTCCTTCATCTTTTAGGTGAAATCGAAGCTGTTTTTGCGATCTGGGCCGCTCTTTTCATGACTCTCTATATTTTTATAGACGGTTGGAACTCGGCCATTGCCTATCAGAACTCCCTTAATTTCGTTGAGCCCTTCTTTATTTTTGCGATTATGGTGGTGTGCTCGACACGTCCAATCTTGTCGGCGGCTCGTCAGGGAATTCTTTTTATCAGCACGGCGATTCAGAAAATTTTTAGAACACCTGCGGTTCTTACAGATCTTTTTGTCGTTTTGATTGTGGGTCCTTTGTCAGGAAGTTTTATCACTGAACCTGCCGCTATGACGGTCACAGCCTTCATGTTGAACTCGATGCTGCAAAAAGAGACGAACAAACTTATTTACGCGTTGATTGCCGTGTTGTTCGTCAACGTCTCTATTGGCGGAGCTTTAACTCCGTTTGCCGCACCTCCGATTTTAATGGTGGCGAATAAATGGAATTGGGATTTCACTTTTGTTCTGACTCAGTTTGGTTGGAAAAGTGCTATCGCTGTTATGATTAACACCGTGGCTTTGATTTTAATTTTCCGTCGCGAGTTTTCACAAAACTGTATTACTTTGAAAGAAGTCGAAAAACGCCTGGCAGGATCTCAAGCGGAAATCCCTTGGGCAGTGACTTTGATTCATTTGGTTTTCTTAGCGGGCATTGTAATTACGGGTCATCATCAAAATGCCTTCTTAGGAATCTTCTTGTTGTTCTTAGGTGTTGCGACTGTGACGTTGAGATATCAAGACACTTTACGTTTAAAAGAAAGTCTTCTGGTTTCGATGTTCTTGGGAGGTATCATTCAGTTTGGTGCCTTTCAAAAATGGTGGTTGGCCCCACTTCTTGGCAGCATGGGAGATTTGTTGTTGTTTAAAGGAGCAGTTGGTTTGACCGCAATCACGGACAATGCGGCTTTGACATACTTGGGTTCTCAAGTCGAAGGGCTGAGTGATTCGAGCAAATATGCTTTGGTCGCGGGAGCCATCGCCGGTGGCGGTCTTACGATCATTGCCAACGCGCCGAACGCTGCGGGATATTCTATTTTAAGTCACAAATTCCCAGGAGGAATTAAGCCACTGAACCTGCTGATCGCGGCTTTGGCTCCGACAGCCGTTGCGATTTTTTGTCTTTGGGTTCTGTAAAAAGAATGGATTTTAAGTACGGTTCTCGTTAAGATTTTTTGATGGAATTTGTGAGCCCCGTGCTATTTGATATTTCAAACGACATGGTCGGTGTCTTTGGCTATGACTGGATTCCTATAAAGCTTAATAGCGTTTGGTCCAAAGAACTTGGTTGGACTGAAGAAGAACTTCTTAAAACGTCCTTTCGCAATATCATGCATCCCGAAGATCTAAAACGCACGGACGCCGTTGTCGACCCCAGCTTCGATGGTCGCGTCGTTCGCGATTTGTTGAATCGCTATTTGTGTAAAAATGGGTCTTATAAATATCTCAGTTGGAATTATCAGATTGATTTGCAAAAGCAGGTGGTCTGGGCGGTTGCAAAAGACATCACTCAACAAAAACTTTATGACGAAATCGGCAAGCGCGCTCGTCGCGTGGCAAAGATAGGAAGCTGGAGCATTGATCTTGCCGATCAAAAAGTCTATTGGTCTCCTGAAATTTACGAACTTCTTGGCATTGATCCCGAAAATTTTGTACTGACCCTTGAAAACGGTTTAGATTTTTTGCCCGATAAAGAAAAAGAACTCTTCGTCGAAAAATATAATCAGCTTGTCAAAAACGGCGATGACTTTGATGTCGAGTTGACTATCCAAAGAGCCGATGGCAGACATTTTCCTTGTCGTGTGATGGGTTCAGCCATGAGCGAAGACGGCAAAGTCGTCAGAACTTTTGGTGTCGTTCAGGATATTTCAAAAAGTAAAGAGACTGAACGGGTTCTACGCTATCAACAGCACTTGCTCAATGGTTTGCTGGAGTCGTCCCCTTCAATTATTTATGTTAAAGATCTGGAAGGTCGTTATATCGTCGTGAGCAGGCAGTTTGAACAGCTCATGGGAAAACATAAAGATGAACTCTTGGGGAAATCAGATTTCGATCTTTTTGAGGAAAGGGATGCTCTTCGCCACATTCGTAAGGATCGGGAAGTTCTTGCCACGAAAAAACTGATGCATTCTCAAGATGATATTCTGATGCCGGATGGAACAGAAAGACATTATCTCTCTGAAAAATTTCCGTTGTTGGATGAAAATGGAAATGCCATTGCTATGGCGGGTGTTTCCACAGACATCACGGAATTGCACAATCATCAAAAAGCTCTTTTAAAATCCAAGGAGGCTGCGGAAGCAGGAACTCGCGCAAAATCAGAGTTTTTGGCGAACATGAGTCATGAAATTCGCACACCCATGAATTCCATCATGGGAATGGCGGAAGTTTTATTAGATACACCTTTGGATGAAGAACAAAAAAAGATCGTTACGATTTTAAATAGAGCCTCTGAAAGTCTTTTAAATATCATCAATGATATTTTGGATCTTTCAAAGGTGGAATCAGGGCAAATGTCCATTGAGTGTGCGCCGTTTTCGGTGGTGGAGTCCGTGCGAAAATGTGTTGAACTTTTGATGATTAAAGCCGTTGAGAAAAAGTTGGAGCTTAGTTTTGAAGCGGCGCCAGGTGTGCCGGAAGTTGTTGAGGGAGATTCAACACGTTTTCAGCAGGTGCTTATCAATCTTATCGGGAATGGCTTGAAGTTTACTGATCACGGCAGTGTGAAAGTTCTTATTCAGAGTTCTCACGGCGACGCGAATTCCTTGCAGATCATGGTTGAAGACACCGGGATCGGCCTAAGTTCAGATCAAATAAAGTGGGTTTTTGGTCGATTCTCACAAGGGGATTCGTCCATCACCAGACGCTTTGGGGGCACGGGTTTGGGGCTCAGCATCAGCAAGCAACTTGTTGAAAAGATGGGTGGAAACATCGGAGTCGAAAGTGAATTAGGGAAGGGGTCTCGCTTTTTCTTTACAATTCCTTTAAAAGGCACAAAGTCTTAAGAAACGATTTTATTTTTAAGAGGGGCTAGACAAAGGCTTTTTCTTTGTTTAGGCTTAAAAAATCTCACACACGTAAGAAGAGGAGGACATTATGATGATGCAAAAAATGATTTCATCGATGGATCTTCTTCTTTTCCAAAAATAAAGATCCTCGTTCAACCCGGCGTTTGATCTGTTTCGCATACAATTTAGTTTTTTAAGCTCCCAATGAGCAGTTATGGATTCGTATGAATTTCTTTAGACGTATGTTGTTCTCGCAAGTGAGTCCTTTAGTCAGATTGGCTAAAACAAAAAATATCACGGAAGAGGACCTTTTGCCTTTGCCTCAGGACCTCAATCCTGAGTACTTGGCAATTCCCACAGAAAAGTTAGTGTGGACGACCCCCAAAGCCTTTCTCTTTTCGTTGATCAAGGCGATGAGCGTTTACACGAAGCCCGCTTATACCTGGTACTTTGCAAGTTCCGTGATGGCCTTGCTTTCGCCTGTTTTGGTCAACCGCTTTGTCGGTGTAATCTCTGCCGGAGTTACCAAAGAGAACATCACTTTTGCTTTAACTTACGGCGTTCTTTTAGGTGTGTGCGGATTCCTCTCGGGTCTTTGCATGCAGCACTATTTCTTCAATACTCTTCGCTCTTATCAAATTGCGACGAATGTTTTGAATGAAAAAATATTCCGTCACAGCTTAAAGCTCAGCCAAAGTGCCCGTCAAAAAAATCAGATTGGCGATATCGTCAATCACATGAGTTCTGACAGCGACTCGGTCTCTGACTTTCCGTTAGTGATTGGGGACTTGGTGTCGGCGGTCTTTTTGATCATCGGTGTCGTGGCGATGTTATTCTATTATATCGGTTGGTCGGCATTGGCGGCGTTGGCGGTGCTTTTTACTTTGGCACCTTTGACAAACTATGTTGCCAAAAAATTCACGCACCTGGATGAAGAGATGATGGCTCATCGTGACCACCGTGTCACTTTGATGACGCAAGCATTGAACGCCATTCGTGTCGTGAAATATTTTGCCTGGGAAAAAAGTGTTTCCAAGGAAGTGACCGAGGTGCGCGAGAAAGAACTTTTAAGCCGCCGTCGTTTGGCGCGCGCGGAAGTGATTTCAAGCTTAGGATACTTGGCCGTTTCCACCTTGGTTCTGTTTGTGGCTTTGGCTGTACATGCCTGGCGCGGAGAGCCTTTGAATGCGGCGATTATTTTTACGTGTATTTCTCTATTTGGATTGCTCGAAGGCCCCTTCGGAGATTTATCCCGTCTGATTTCTCGTTACACAACAGCCGTTGTCGGCGCGGGACGTATTTTGAACTTCTTAAAACAAGAAGAAGTTGAGATTTCAAAAACGGAAACGGCGAAATCCGATGTGGCTGTGGGTCTTAAGTTGCAAAACTTGACTCTCACATATCCCGGTTCGCAAGAAGAGGTGATCAAGGGCGTGGATTTAACGGTTCCGCCGGGATCTTCCGTGGCGATCGTGGGACCTGTGGGGTCAGGGAAAAGTTCTTTGCTCTATGGTCTTTTAGGTGAAGTGCCTGTGACCAAAGGCACTGTGGAGTTTTTGCCATTGCCGGAAAACGAAAGACCGCGCATGGCTTACGTTCCGCAAGAGGCTTACATCGTCAATAGCACTTTGCTTGAGAATCTTCAGTTTGGTGAAGAGGTTTCTAAAGAAGATTTACGTCGATCTTTGCACAACAGTTGTTTAAGTCGCGACTTAAAAGAGTGGTCCGGGGGACTGCGCACAGAGATCGGTGAAAAAGGTGTGAATCTTTCTGGCGGTCAAAAGCAACGTGTTGCTTTGGCGCGGGCTTATTTGCGTAAACCGCAGTTGGTGCTTTTGGATGATCCTCTTTCAGCAGTGGATGCGGATACGGAAAAACTTCTGTGTGAGCGTCTGATTTTTGGTGCGTGGAAAGAGACGACTCGTGTTGTGGTGACTCATCGCCTGGAGTACTTGCCGCAATTTGATCAAGTGATCTTTATTGAAGATGGCTTTGTCAAAGGTGTAGGAACTTTCGAAGAACTTTTGAAAGTTTGTGTGCCTTTTGCGGAATTCTATAAAGAGCACGGAAAAACTCAAGGCGATCACGAGCACGCCAGTGTCACAGCAGATACGACTTCTGCAGAGGTCAGTTCTGTGGCCGAAGTGGTGGACGATAAAAAATCCCGCGTGACTGAAGATGAAGAGCGCGAAGTCGGTGCGGTGAAAGGTTCTGTGTATTGGGACTACATCAGTTCTTTGGGTGGAGATGGTCGTTATACAAAACCCATGATCCTCGGCGTTTTGCTCTGCGGAGCTATCGGTGTAACGATGCTTCCGCTTATTCAGAAAGCTTGGTTGTCCTATTATTCGGACCATCGAGGAGAGTGGAGTGCTCTAGGGGCTGTGGGTATTTACGGCTTGATTGGTCTTGCGGTTTTAGTGGGCTCTTTGCTGAATCACTTGATCTGGCTTGAGCGCGGCATTCGTGCCGGAAAGAATATGCACGATAAAATGCTGAAAAGTGTTTTGCATTCACCGGTTCGCTTCTTTGACTCAACTCCGATCGGACGGATTTTGCAAAGATTCTCTCGCGATATTGAATCCGTGGATGTGTATTTGCAGTGGAGCTTTGATTCGGCCGTGCACTGTGCTTTGCAAGTCGTGATGTCGATCATTTTGATCTTGGGTCTTATGCCTTTGATGATCTTCGTGATCGGTCCGGTGATGGCTTTGTATTACATTTTACAAAGAGACTATCGTCGTCCGGCCCGTGAAGTGAAACGTTTTGACAGTGTCGCCAGATCGCCCCGTTACGCTCACTTTAAAGAGAGCTTGCAGGGCTTGATCGTCATTCGCAGTTTCAATAAGTCGTCGTGGTTTATGAGAAACTTCTATGACAAGTTGGCACACAGTCAAAGAATGTTTTATTCCCACTATTTGATCAATCGTTGGTTCTCGTCGCGCATTCCTCTGATTGGTGGACTGATTTCGATGACGACGGCCATTGGTGTGACACTTTCAGCCTATGCCGGAGTGATGGATGCAGGAACAGCGGGTCTGGTGACTTTGTACTCGTTGTCGTTCTGGGGTTACTTAAATTGGGGGGTGCGTGTGTTCGCGGATATTGAATCGCGCATGACTTCGATTGAGCGTTTGAAGTTTTTCTCAAACCTGCCCTCAGAGAAATCCGTACTTATACCGAGTGCAGAGCCTCTGCGCCCGACGTGGCCGGAGTTTGGTGAGATCTCTGTTGAGAACTTGAAAGTGCGCTACGCAGAACATCTGCCTTTGGTTTTAAAAGGAATCACTTTTAAAGTCGAAGCGGGAAGTCGCGTGGGAATTATCGGGCGCACGGGTTCGGGAAAGAGCACGTTCTTCCAATCCCTCTTCCGCTTTATTGAAGCCGAAGAAGGACGCATCGTGATTGACGGTGTGGAGGCCGCTTCTGTGCCTTTAGAAAAATTGCGCCGCAGTCTTGCGATCATTCCGCAAGATCCGACGCTCTTTATGGGAACGATTCGCAACAACTTGGATCGCTATAATGAGTACTCGGATGAGGACGTGATTGGAGCTTTGAAACATGCGTCGATGTGGGAGTATGTTTCAGATTTGCCGCAAGGTTTGCAATCTCCCGTGACAGAAGGTGGTTTGAACCTGAGCCAAGGTCAAAGACAGCTTTTGTGTTTAGCAAGAGCTTTGCTCACTAAAGCGCGAGTGATAGTGATGGATGAAGCCACTGCGAGTGTTGACGTGCAGACGGATGCTTTGTTGCAAAAGGTGATTCGTCAGTCCTTCACAGGTGTGACGATGCTGATCATCGCCCATCGTTTGGGAACGATTGCTGATTGTGATCAGATCGTTGAGATCTCGGCGGGTGAAGTGAAATCCATCCGTCGACCGACGGAGTTTTCAAAAGAAGAAATCGAAGAAAGCCTGGTCTAAAACCACAAATCGGGAAAGGGTGGAATACTCTTTCCCGATTTGTTTTTCTACATTCTTTTTTTAGCATCTTAGCATTTTTTATATTTCTTTATTCTCTCTCAAGCTTAGATACGGGAGTGTTTTCTAATAGGCTTCGAGGAGGACTCAATGGCGAGAGACAAAGTAAGATATGCCCTTGTTGGACTAGGACATATTGCTCAGACCGCGGTGTTACCTGGCTTTGTGAATGCAAAAAATAATTCTGAACTTGTGGCCCTCGTCTCTGGCGATGAGGAAAAACGAGAAAAACTGACGAAGAAATATCAAGTCGAATACTCTTTTGATTATTCCGATTATCGCAAACTTCTTTATTCAGGGCTCGTGGACGCTGTTTATATTTCTTTACCCAATCATATGCATGCGCGCTTCACTGTGGATGCCTTGCAAGCGGGTGTTCATGTCTTATGTGAAAAACCTCTCGCGATGAATGTCGAAGACGCCAAAGTGATGGCGCAAGTCAGTGAAGTGACGGGCAGTAAGTTGATGACGGCCTATCGTTTGCATTTTCAGCGGGCCAATTTGAAGGCCTTAGAAATCGCCCGTGCTGGCCAGATTGGCGATGTACGATTTTTCAATTCTATTTTCAGTATGCGAGTAAAAGAAGGAAACATTCGCACGGATAAACGCCGTGGCGGAGGACCTCTTTTTGATATTGGTATTTATTGTATCAATGCGACTCGCAGTTTTTTCGGGGAACTTCCTGAGCAAGTGTTTGCTTTCGCGAATCAAGGTTTTGATAAGCGTTCTTTGGAAGTCGATGAAATGCTCTCGGTCGTAATGAAATTTTCCGGTGGGCGCATGGCGACCTTTATTGTGAGCTTTGCGGGAAATCATCAGGCTGTCTATGATGTTGTCGGAACAACGGGATGTCTTCGTCTGGAGAACGCTTACGAGTACTACAATGACATGACTCTTTATTATAGCAAGCTCAGTGCGCCGACGCGGACATATAAATATAAAAAGAGCGATCAGTTCGGTCCCGAGATCGTTTATTTTTCGGACTGTATTCTGAACAATAAAACACCAGAAACAAATGCCACCGAGGGGGTTTTAGATTTGATGGTGATTGAAGCGATCATGCAATCGGTGAAATCTCGAAAGCCCGTGAACCTCACAGCGTTGTCTAAGACGCTGCATCCAACCTTGAAGCAAGCCATTCATCGCCCGGCCGTAGATAATAAACCAGTGCGAGTGCACATAGAAAATCCATCGATGGATTAAATAAAAAAAGGGAACCTTGCGGTTCCCTTATCATATAAGAGCGAAGTGCTCACTATATCGTAGAAACGATATTAGTGACCTGCAGGAGCAGCAGCAGCTTCTTCTTTTTTAGTTTCAGTAGCAGCAGCTTTTTTAGCGTGCTTTTTCTTAGCGTGAGCTTTTTCTTCTTTTTTAACTTCTACTGCAGGAGCAGCAGGAGCCGCAGTTGTAGCAGCAGCTGCAGGAGCAGTTTCGTTAGCTTGAGCAACTACACCAGCAAAAACAAGAGACATCAAAACAGAAGCGAATTTCATAGTAACCTCCTAATGGTTATTGTTAGCTTCAATTGGAAAACACATAGAAGGTTAGCAGAGGGGGTTAAAGCCCCCATTAAAATGGTATTAAATGTTTTTAATTTCGAAACTGAATCGCGCGCCGTGTCCTGAATGATTTTGCGCAGTTAGCTTTGCTTCATGAAGAATGGCGATCTTTTGTGCAATCGCTAAACCTAGACCAAAGCCTTTAACTCGCGTCTCCATATTAGATCCTCGCGAGAAGCGTTCAAAAATGAACGGCAACTGCTCTTCGGGAATCCCGGCTCCATTATCTTCAACGATCAATTCACTCACGTCTTGTTTCCAAACTAAGGTGACAGTCACGACTTCATTGTTGGGAGAATACTTGATCGCATTCTCGATGATGTTCGTGATGAGATTTTGCAAAAGATCATTATCTCCACGAATCATTTTGCGATCGTCGCTGGTCTCATTATTGATATTGAGTTTGATCTTAATACCTTTAGAGCTTGCGAGTTTTTCACAGCGAGGCAGTACCTCAAAAAGAAGCTCGTCCAAAGCCAGTTCTTGCATGTTCAAGGCGCCGATCCCCGCATCCACACGAGCAAGAAGCAACATTTCTTGGACAATGCTGGAAAGATTGTCGACTTCTTGCAAACTGCTCTTAATAAAAAGATCGATGTCTTTCTTTTCCGTCTTTTGTAAAAGCTCAAGCTCGCCCCGCATGATGGTGAGTGGAGTTAACAACTGATGGGAAGCATCGGCAACGAAACGCTCCTGACTTAAGAAGGCTTGTTGAATCCGATCGAGCATTTCATTCATCGTAAGAGCCAGCTTTTTAATTTCATCATTGGCATTGGGAACAGGAACACGCTGAGAGAGTTCTCCGGCTTTGATTTCTTTTGCCGTGTTGATCATATTGTTCAAAGGATTCAAAGCCCGGGCTGAGAGGAACAAACCGCCCAGGGTCGCGATCAAAAGAACAACGGGAATACCTACTTGCAATAGGGTCAAGCGCTGACTGATTTGTGTTTCCAGCAAAGTCATAGGAACAGCAATTTGTAACAACAACTGAGGTTTTGCGGCGTTGTCCAAAGGAAAGGAGATCAAACGATAAGAGTCCGCCTCGGCTGAAGGGATGTTGCGAATATGTTCGATCGTGCGATATGTCGCTTCTTCGCCGGCCCAGATTCTTTCAAAATCTTTTCTATAGGGTGGATTGAATTCACCGAAGTTTCCGACGCGCGCAAGGACGGCTCCGGAACTGTGGCGCACTTGAATGAGCGCGGTTCCCAGAGGAAACGGAAGAATTTTACCATGATCCAAACGCAGGGGAGGAAAACTTAAATCCCCCTTCACGCCAATTTCAATCCCTTCAGAAACATCGACGGAATAATTGAAAAGAGCGTCGTCGAAATCCTGTTGAAGGGTGTCGATCATCATTTTGAAAAGGAACATGTTAAAGAAAATCGTGGTCGCTCCGAAAATCAGAACGAAAATCAAAGACAGACGTAAACGAATGCTAAAGCCCGAAAAGAAATTATAAATTTTCTTTAAGAACATAACCCGTGCCTACCACTGTATGAATCAGTCGTTTCGAGAAAGGAGCATCAATTTTTTTACGAAGCAAATTGATGTAGACATCGATCACGTTGCTTTCAGAATCAAAGTGAATATCCCAAACATGTTCGGCAATGGAAACACGGCCCAAGGGACGCTCGGGATTTCTCATGAAGTATTCAAGCAAGGCAAACTCTTTGGTCGTCAAAGAGATCTCTTGTCCGGCACGACGGGCTTTGCGTTGGATTAAGTCCAACTCAAGATCCGCGTATTTCAAAGTGTTGGAAGTCGCACCATTACCCACCGGAGTTTTACGACGAAGCAGAGCACGAACACGGGCGTGAAGTTCGTCAAAAGAATAAGGCTTCGTCAAATAATCGTCTGCGCCAGCGTCAAGGCCATGAACTTTGTCTTTTGTCGTCGACAAAGCGGTGAGCATCAGAATCGGTCCGTCATAGCCATCGCGGCGAATGTGGCGAGCGGTATCAATGCCGCTTTGATCGGGCAACATCACATCCAGGATCACCAAATCGTAATCGCCTTGAGCCATATAGGATTCCGCCGCAGATCCGCACTCGGCAATATCCACGGCATAGCCGACTTCATTCAGGCCTTTTTTTAGAAAGTTCGCCATTTTGACTTGGTCTTCAACGACGAGAATCCGCATGCTGCATGCCTTTCTGCTCTTTTTTCTCTTTCATGAAATAATAATCCAAGACGCCCATCAAGGATTTGTATTTCAAAGACAAAGATTTTTTGTGATCCGTGGACTCGCCAGGAACCAGACGCTCATAAGAGCCCTCCCAATCCAAAGCGCGGTCATCAACACTTTTGCCAGCTGCCAAGACTCCGCCCGTACGATCCACAATCAGATTGGAAGCGTTGACGGCAAAGTCGCCCTCTTTAGCAAAAAGATCCCGACCCAAAGAGTAGTACTCTTGATTTGATAAAGCGAGATTGTAAAGAGTGGGAGCAATGTCTGCTTGAGAACCAAAGGCCTCAGGATCTAATTTTTTTCGAACCGCCGTAGGAGTGTAAATATAAAAAGGCACGGAACCTTTTTGTAAAAGCTCTTGTTCCGTGAAGTTCACAATCCAGAACGTGTGATCACCCGTGACCGCGACAATCACTTTGTCTTTCAGTGGAGATTTTTTTAAACGCTCCATAAAGGCCGCCAATTTATCAGCGGAATAGCGGTAGGTCGCAAAACGTTGACGGGCGAGAGCCGTGTCGACGATCAAACGGCTTTTTAGCTCTTCAGGTATTTTTAACTCAGGCGACTTGTAGTTCAGAGGAAGCTGATACGGAGGGTGATTCGTCGTCGTCATTGTGAGCAAGAACTGCGGGTCTTTGGCCTCACTCAAAGTTTTAAAGACATAGTCGAAAACATCTTCGTCGTAAATACCCCAATCGTGCTTGTCTTTAAGACCGCCCAGGCCTTCGGCGATTTCGCTCTCTCCTTCGACAGAGTCAAAATCTTGCATAAAGGCGAACTTATTCACTTCACGCCATCCGGGATTTCCACCGTAAAGGAAGCGCGCTTTGTAACCGGCTTGTTTGAACACGCGAGCAGGGCTTGAACGGAAGGGAACTTGCAAGTAATCACTCTCTGTCAAAAACTCACTGATCGGTCTTTGTGGAGAACCAATCATCAGACAGCTTAAGCTTCCAATCGTCGCATTAGTACTCGAAAGAAAATGCGTCAGATAAGTGTCTTCGTTCAGATGCTTTTTAAAATCTCCGAGAAGATCAAAATCACGTTCGTTGTATTTAAACCAGTAGGCCCCTAAAGACTCCATCGTCAAAATGACGACGTGAGGACGTGTTTTTTCAGCCCACTCATTTTTGGGTGTTTTGTGTTTCATAAGCTCCAACGGATCCGCAGGAACTTGTTCTACAGGAATTTGATAATAGTCGGCAAAAGCTTGCGCGGGATTATCGCCATAACCATAGTGGCGCAGATTGCTGTCCCACTTTGAAGTTTGCAGTGACTTAAGTTCAATGGCGCGAGAGAAAGCGCGGGTGCCGTTAAAGCACAAGTGATTCACGAAAATACTTTTAGAAATCCCGGTATCCATCTCGCTGAGAGGAAAAAGCCCTAAAGAGCCGCGGGCCCCGATGCCGTTAAATAAAAACACCGCAAAAAAGAAAAGAACAAAAAGTGGGTAGGAAACTTTACGGACATTGAGCGGAATCCACTCTTTGCCTTGCGTGAAGTTGATCTTAAGACCTTTCCACAAACAGTAAGTGAAAGCCCCAAGACCCAAGAAGATCCAAACGATGGGATAATTTCTCCACATGGTTTTAATCAAGGCCGTGGTGTCGTCCGTGAAAAAACCAAAGATCAGAACGTTGATGCGATCTTGATAGAAACTGTAGAATCCAAAATCCACCGCCGAAATAAACGTCACCAGTAAAAGCATGAACGTGTAGTAGGGGATGAGGAAGTGCACGAAGCGCGAGAAAACTTTTTTTAGAAGAGGTTCAAAACCCTTCCAAAACGCCAGAAGACTTAGCAGGAATAAAATAAGAAATGGAATGGCGTTGATATAAAATAAAACCGTGCTGTCAAAACGGGCTCCCAAAACGAAGGCTTTGAAAACATCACCGTGAAGCTGTGCAAGTTCTTTGGAATTTCCGTAGTAAAGAAGAAAGGCCCCGCGCCACAAGGACCCAATCACGATAAAGACCGCATTCACGATAAGAATGCGTTTAAGATAAAGCCACGATTGGTTCAGCCACTGCGCTCGAGATGTTTCCATGTGAAGGCTGAAAATCTCACTTCCCGAGCGCTTACGCAAGATGAATCACAGAGGAATCAGTCTGGAATTTTCCCAAAATCCCAAGGTTGATTCGGATCTGTGGGCTGTTGAGGAGCTTTGCTTTTTTCGACGGTTTTAATACGTTTGTCGGCATCCACGGTGACAGAGACCGCCGTGCCCTTAGGTTTGCGACTGGCTTCCAGGTCTTTGAGCATCTTGGCATAGTGCTCCGTAGAGCGCATAAGCATGTACGCCCCTTTGTTCTTTTCGCCTTCAAAGAACACTTCAACGCCATCGCTTTCTTCGCGCACGACTTTGACTTTGGCAGAAAAGCTCTTGGTTTTTTCCTTTTCTGGCTCGGGTTCCTGTTCGTACAAGCTGGTATTGATTTTCTTGGATGGGGTGTCTGGCGTTTGGGCCTGCGCATCACCCGCAAGGAAGAGTATCATGATGAAACTAAGCATTGTTTCCCCCTATCCCAATATAATGCACGGCCTTTTGTTGCCATGCAATAGGGCTTATAGTAGTGTTCAGCCTTGTAGCGAGGAGAATACCAAATGAATCTTGGTTGGACTGAAATCCTATTAATTGGTGGCATTGCATTGCTTATTTTTGGCCCAAGCAAACTTCCCGGTTTGGGACGTTCTATGGGAGAGGCTATCCGTGGTTTTAAGAAGGGTCTTAATGAAGACGCATCTCAAGAACGCGACGTGAACAAGCAAATTTCTCAGAATCACGAAAAACCTCTGAATCAAGAGCAGACTCAAGAGCAAAAAGACACTCATAAGCAATCATGAGTTCTGAAAAAATCGCGCTCACGCAGACTGTGCAAAAGGGAGGCTGTGCCGCGAAGGTGGCCGCCTCTGAGTTGCGTAAGATTTTACAGCAAGTAAAATTCCCTGTGCCTCATCCCTCTCTTCTTGTGGATGGAGGTCTTTTTGATGATGCCGCGATTTACAAAGTGAACGACGAAATCGCGCTCGTTCAAACCCTCGATTTTTTCACTCCCATTGTCGACACACCCAAGCTTTTTGGCGAGATCGCCGCAGCCAATGCGCTGAGCGATGTTTATGCCATGGGCGGAAAGCCAAAAACCGCAATGGGGATTTTAGCTTTTCCGATAGCCACCATGCCTGAGCACGTGATCGTCGATGTGATGCAAGGAGCGAGTGATAAAATTGCTGAAGCCGATGCGAACTTTGTCGGCGGTCATTCCATTGACGATGACACGTTGAAATTCGGTCTTTCCGTCACAGGATTTGTTCATCCCGGTCGTGTGTGGTCCAATGCCAAAGCCAAAGTTGGCGATCATTTGATTCTGACAAAACCTTTGGGCACAGGAACAATGACGGCCTCTTTGAAACGTCAAGAATCCACGGAAGAAGATATCATGGAGGCTCTGCTCAGCATGGCCACTGTGAATAACGCCATTGATTTTATTCCGGCTAATTTAGTGTCGGAAGTGCATGCAGCCACAGACATTACGGGTTTTGGTCTTTCCGGTCACTCGATGCAACTTGCAAAAGCGAGTCAGGTGAGTTTGCGAATTTATTCACAAAAACTCCCGCGCTTTGCGAAGACCATGGCTTGTTTGGAAAAAGGGTTTTTGACAAAAGCCCATCGCAGCAATGCTCAATATACCGAGCAAGACGTTGATGTTTCTAAGCTCGATGCTCTTCATAAATTATTACTGCATGATCCACAAACCAGTGGGGGACTCCTGTTGAGTGTTTCCTCTGAAGTCAGTGGTCTGTTAGTTCAGGCCTTGCGTGGTAAGTTCAAATCTGCTGAGATCATTGGAGAGGTTTTACCTCGCCAAGATAAAGCGGTGATTTTTGAGTAATACAAATATCCGTCTAGAAAATCTTAAAGATCTTTTCCTGAGTGAAACGCCGTTGATCGACGTGCGGGCTCCTGTTGAATTTAAACAGGGGAGTCTTCCGGGAGCTGTGAATTTCCCCATTCTGAATGATGAAGAACGCGCTCTCATCGGAACGACTTACAAACAAGATGGCCAAGAAGCCGCCGTTAAGCTAGGTTATCAGTTGATTTCAGGTTCTGTGAAAGAAGAACGCGTGCAAAGTTGGAAAAGCTTTATTGCACGATATCCCTCGGCAGTTCTTTATTGTTTCCGTGGGGGAAAGCGTTCGCAAATTACGCAGCAATGGTTAAAAGAAGCCGGCATTGAACGTCCTCTGATCGTCGGCGGTTATAAAGTCAGTCGTCATTTTTTATTGGATCAGATTGAGCGCTTTTCAAAAACCCGTGAGATGTTGGTGGTCTCGGGCCCCACGGGGAGTGGAAAAACGCAGTTTCTTAAAGAAGTTGCCGCGTTTTATCCCACTATTGATCTTGAGGCTCTGGCACAACATCGCGGTTCGGCCTTTGGATCTTTAGATGAAAACCAACCTTCGCAAATTGATTTCGAAAACCGCTTGGCGGTGACTCTGCTTAAAATTGAGGACAAGGGGTTTGGAAATTTAAGACCCATCGTCGAAGATGAAAGTCGCCTGATTGGGCGGATCTATCAACCCACGCCCTTTTTTGAACACTTGCGATCTTCACAAGTCATTTGGTTGGACGAGCCTTTGGAGGTTCGTGTCGAGAATATCTTTAAAGACTACATCCTCAGTACCTCCATTGGGCTGATTCAAAATCAGATTCCTCGTTGTGCCGAAGAAGATGTGATCCTGCGCTCTCAGGCTTTGAAGGTTTTTGAAAAGTACAAGTCCTCGTTGAGGTCTATTTCCCGGAAGTTGGGAGGACTTCGCACCCAAGAAGTCATGGCAGATTTGGAAAACTCGCAAAGTGACTTCCTGAATAAAAATGAAATTGCTTCGAACAAGATCTGGATCGAAAAACTTCTAAAATATTACTATGACCCTCTCTATCTTTCCTCTTTAGAGCGCCGACAGGTGAGTGCCTGTTTCAAAGGCTCCAGCAGCTCTGCGGTGGATTTTCTTAAAAATCTGAAACCATGATCCTTATTTCTCTGCGCGTTATCTGTTTGAAACTGCGAGATTTCGTCGCAAGATATGGCGTTAGCAAATTAAACAACCTTTAAGAGGAGACAACATGAATAAGTTAGTACTTGGTGGTCTCGTTGTAGCTGCTATGGCATTTACAACAGCTTGCCAAAAGAAAGTGAAGCTCGACACTGATATGAAGAAAGCGAGCTACGCTATCGGACAACAAATCGGTGGCAACTTGAAACAACAAAACATCGAATTCGATGCTGACGCTTTGGCGCAAGCTTTGAAAGATGCATCTGCTGGTAAAAACGAAATGTCTAAAGAAGACATGCAAGCAGCTATGATGAAACTTCAAGAAATGGCGATGAAAAAACAACAAGAAGCGGCTGAAGGCAATGCTAAAGCTGGTAAAGACTTCTTGGAGAAAAATAAATCTGCTGCTGGAGTTAAGACAACAGCTTCTGGTCTTCAATACATCGTTGAAAAAGAAGGCACTGGCGCATCTCCTAAGAAAGAAGACGTAGTAAAAGTTCACTACAAAGGAACTTTGACTAACGGCGAACAATTCGATTCTTCTTACGACCGTGGTCAACCGGCTGAATTCCCAGTTGGTGGCGTTATCCCAGGTTGGACAGAAGCTCTTCAATTGATGAAAGTTGGCGGCAAAGCTAAACTTTTCATCCCACCTGAGCTTGCTTACGGTCCTTCTGGTCGCCCAGGCATCCCACCAAACTCAGTTCTAGTTTTCGACGTTGAGTTGATCGACATCGTGAAACAAGACACTAAGAAAAAGAAGTAATGATCGACTTTAACAAAGACCCTTTTCAGCATTTCGATCGTCTCCTTAAAGAGGCGATGGCAAAGCAAATCCCCGAAGCCAACGCAATGTCGGTGGCGACGGTGAATGAAGAGGGTGTGCCCTCCGTGCGAATCGTCTATCTCAAAGACGTTTCCAAGGGGGGCTTTGTTTTTTATGGCAACTACAACAGTCATAAAGGACACGATATCGAGGCAAACGAAAATATCTGCCTCAATTTTCACTGGCCCGTTTTGTGGCAACAAATCCGAATCACAGGAAAAGCTCAAAAGATCTCTGCTGAAGAAAGCGATGCTTACTTCGCGACTCGCGCACGTTTAAGTCAACTCGGCGCTTGGGCTTCTCATCAAAGTGAAGTGATTCCGGATCGTGATTGGCTCGCTCGTCGCGTGCAAGAATTCGAAAAACAATTCGACGGCCAAGTTGTACCTCGTCCTCCGCATTGGGGCGGATGGAGAGTCATCCCTACAGAAATTGAATTCTGGTTCGGTTTAACCGGACGTCTTCATGAGCGTTACGTTTATCAAAAAGACGGGAACTCGTGGAAGACCTTCATGCGGAGTCCTTAGTCCCTTCCGAAAATTCCTTAACTTGAAATACCCTCCTCAGCTGCTCGGACAGTCCTCGCGCTTTTTGGTGCTTTGCTGGCTTTGGAGTGTTTGGGTTTCTTTTTTTCTGATTGCTGTTGCCGATTTTTCTTGGCGCTGCGGAACTCGCGACTGAGGAGGGTATTTCAAGTTAAGGAATTTTCGGAAGGGGTGACGTCTGGTGTTCTTTGGTGTGTTCTTGTTTTTTCTTTGGATAAGCTTTTATAATAAACATTATTTTAATTATGAGGTTTGGGTTGTCAGAGCTTGAGTATTTAGAGCGGCTTTTGAGTGATGAGTTTATTGAAGAGCTTGTAGCTACATTGGCTGGGGCCATGGGCCGGCAGGTTTCGGAGTTTACTGTGAATGTGGCTCATTTGGATAAGAGTCCTAAGGTGGAACCTCACGGGGAGTCTTACTCCGTGGAGTTGGCGGATGTTTTGTTTCATTTGACGCTTGAGAATCCTTTAGAGCAGACTTCTTTGGAGCGGGCTTATCTTTTTCAAGTGAAACAGTCAGAGCATGAAGATGGGGTTTCGACTCGTCGGCAGAAAGAACTTTTTCAGTGGCTAAAGCGGATTCGCATTGATGAACCTCTGGTTATTGATCCTTCGCGGTCTTGGCGGGATTTTGCCAATTCCACGGAAATTATTAAAAGTGGCTTTTGGTATATGCACACGAGTCGGAAGAGTGTGGCGATTCTTAAAAATCTTTTTGGTGATGCAGCTCCGCTCTTAACTCATGTCGATGGCGCCAACGCTTTTGGTCCACCTTTTAGTTTGCCGGAGTTTCTTGCTAAGTTTGTCGGCGGGAGTGCGGGCCGAGATATTACCGTGAGTGATGACTGGTCTTATTTCATTAAAAATATTCTTCAATATAAACGCAAGTACGAGAAGAAGACGAGATTTGCGACTGGAACATCTCAGAATCCGCATTACTCGGGATTTCGTTGGATGGGTTTGCATCAAGTTTACGGAAAGGTGACTTCGTTTATTTCTCGCTGGATGGATAAGCTGTGGGCTTTAGTTCATTCTCGTCCCTTTATCGTTATTTCGATAGCGATAAAAAGTGTCGAAGGCCAGGAAAATATTGGAGGCGCGATGGAGAGAAATATCGCGCGCCTAGAAGATGAATTAGACAAAGAAATCGAAAGTCGAAATTCAGAGCGTCTCTAGCGGATTTTATTTGTATTCAAAAGTGCAGCTTGCGGAGTAATAACTTTCGTAAGTGCACTGGATCTTTTTAAACTCTCCCCAAAGAACGCGGCTGCTGTTGCCAGGGCCGTCTTTAAGAAGGTTTTCTTCGATCATGATTTTGAAAAGATCGAGTTCGCCGTAATGGCAGTCTAAGTCGCCGTTGCCTTCGCGTTGGCAAAGCTGCTGATTGTCGTCGGGAAGTTCGTGGGCTTCGACGCGCTCACCGTTAATTTTCGTTCCGTAAATATTAAGGGACCGACCTCCTGTCGGAGTGGCGTCGTAGTCGTAGCTGCAATCAACATTGAGCAAAGTGTAAGTGCAAACCTCATCTTGGCAATCGGTAACGTCAACACCGACTTCCATCAAACCTTGAACAACGTCAGAACCTTTTTGACCGTCGATAGTGCGAATAGGAGTGTTTGCAAAGGAAGATGCCGATAAAAGTGTGAATCCAAAAATAAGTAGCAGACTTTTCATAAACACTCCTTGGATAGAAACATTGCCTAGAATTTATTCTACGAAAATTTTCTCACGGAGCAACCAAGAGTCATTTAGACGCAGCTGCGCTACCAAAAGTAAGTCCGTACCTTTTGTATTTTTGCCGGCCGGATTGCTCGAGTCTCACGGGGAGTGAATGATGGCTCTAAAAAAAAGGGGTTTTTATGCATTTTCTAGCGAAGATTGCGATACCTGCGGATGCGGGAAATAAGTTTATTTCTAACAAAAACTTTAACGAAAAAATGGATGAATTGATCTCGGGGCTTAAGCCCGAAGCCGCTTACTTCTGTGCTATGGATGGACAGCGCACTATTTTTGCTCTGATCAATGTTGATTCGAGCGCAGACATCCCACGCTTGGCAGAGCCATTTTGGTTATCCATGAATGCAAATGTGGAGTTTATTCCGGCGATGACTCAAGCCGAATTCGGTAAAGCCATGCCGGGAATAAAACAGTCTGTGGAAAAATTTGGTAAATCAATGACGATGTAGATCGTTTTATCGGAAGTCTTCTTTGGTTCCGGCATAGAGAACCAAGTCGACCCATTTTTTATGGACTAAGACACGTTTTTTGCTAAGGCCTTCTTTGCGAAGGCCGATGGCTTTAGCGGTCTTAATGGATTTCTTATTTGCTGGAGCAATGCCTGCTTCCACGCGATGAAGTTTTAAATCTTTAAAGGCGATATTAATGGCCGCTTTGCAGGCTTCTTGCGCATAGCCATTTCCCCAATAGATATTGAAGATGCGATAACCCAAATACGCATTTTGAAAAATGCCTCTAGAAATATCCATTAAACTCACAGTGCCTAAAAGAATCCCGTCATCTTTGTGGAAGATGCCGAATTCATAAAAGTGATCTTGTGTGCGTTGCTCTTTTTGTTTCTTGAGAAGCTCTTTGAATTTTTTCTTCGTCAACTCCGACTCGGCCCAATTGGTTTCGTCCCATTCATTTTGCGGAGGACGAAGGCAAGAGTACGCTTGCGCCCAGTTTTCATAATCCATGTCTTCTAAAGGGCGAATAACCAGGCGTTGAGTCTTTTTAAAGAGAGGCACTTTGATAGATTTCATTGTTGAGGGCTCCTGCCCTCAACCCTCCGGGCTGTCGCGATGAAATCCCTTCCTGGGATTTCATTGCTGATGAGTCTAAGAGGAATGCGATCCAGTCTGCAATGATAATAGGTCAGCGTGTGCGCGCTTTTAACGTAAGCCGTGTGATCGTGGTGGCCGATCAACTTCAAAGTGATTTTTGTTTCAGGGCCTTTGGGGATGGCCACCGCTTTCGGAGTTACGAAGTTCGTCTTTCTGTCATTGATCCAAATCTCAGCACCTTCTTGCTCAGAAACAACCATGCAAAGGCACATTGCCGTTCGTTGCATTCCTAAGAGTTCGCGAAGATTTTTGAACCATGTCATGAAAGGCCCCTTTCCAAATCCGGAAAAGGGTGTAGCACAGCTTTCTTTTACTGATCTATCACTTTTATAAAAAACTAGACCTGTAATCTAGTGAAGGGCGTGAGGAGCAATTAAATAGAATTCAGGGATTTCGACGCTGAAGCTTTCGCCGTTTTCAGCGACGAAATGATAGCGACCTTGCATGCTGCCAGTCGGTGCGTTCAAGGGACAAGCGCTATCATATTCAAAGGTTTGACCTGGTTGGATTTTCGGTTGCATACCGATAACGCCGGGGCCTCGCACTTCTTCCTTGTGCCCACGAGAGTCCGTGATCACCCAGTGGCGACTCATCAATTGTGCCGGAGATTCACCGACATTTTTGATGGAAATTTTATAAGCAAAAAAATGATAATCCTGCTCAGGGCGTGACTCTGAGGGGACATAGACGACTTTAGCAGTGATCTGGAAATCCGGGGTCGTTGTTTTTTGCATTGCCATAGTGTCATCTAGAATAATTTCGCTGCACAAAAACGTCAATCAGGTACCAGGTACCTTTTTTTAATGCGGCGTGTGAGCGATCTATTTGAGTTTGAGGTTCTCAATTTCAAACACAACGGGATAGTGATCCGAAGGGAGATTTAGTTTGGCGTCCATACTCCTTGGAATGTCATGTTCCATGCCAAACTCATCCTTGTAGCGATGAACGTAAGCAGAGCCCGGCTTGAGGAGAGCTTGTGTGTTGGGTGACAAAAACGCGAAATCAATTTGGCGGCCATCTGCACGGGCGCCGTTTCGAACTTGATAAAAAGTCGCCCGAGCTTCTTGCGGCAAAGCACTGACTTCTAACACATCTTTCAGCGGCGTAGTTGCATAGAGGTCCTTAAATTCTTCATCCGTATTGATCAAACTGGCGTTTCCGTTGAAGTCACCAGCGACCACGATGGGAAGATCGGGGTGAACGATCTCAAGTTCTTTATAAATTTCTAGTAAAGTGCGCAGCTCGGCCTGACGGCGTTCGAACCCATTAGGGTCGATACGCTCAGGATCTAAGCGGGATTTTAAGTGGGCGAGCAGAATAATCAGCGAAGGTTTCTCTTTGTCGGCTTTAAACAAACGAAGCTCTGCCACGTCTCGAGAAAACTTATGGCTGCTTGTGATCTTGCCGCCTTTCACCGGATAACCGTGCAAAAGACTTTCGCGTTCATGAGGGTAGAGGTAGTTGATCGGTCGATTCTTATTAGATTGAAGATCAAAGTAAAACGGCAGATTTTTACGAATCAAAAAGCCCACGTCGATGTTGCGCTCCGAGTTTCCCTCAATCAAACAAGGTGAATACGCATCATCCATAAAGAGAAGGTTGAAGTTTTTTAAGGACTCAAAACCGCCGACTTCGCAGAGCATAATAACATCGGCATTGATCTCTTTAAGAGCTTTGGCGATGTCTTGGCTCTTCTTTAATGACTTATTCTCGTAAATCGAAGTCGACAGACGTTGCCACTGAGCTTCTTTCAGGTTCAAGACTTCTTTTCCTGGAGTTCCATCGAACATCAAAAAGAGATTCTCTGCATTGAGTAAGCAAAATTTTAAATTTGTGGTCTCTGTCCACGTCATATTATGATTTTACGGAATTTATCACCCGAATCACAAACTAAAAGTGAGGAAATACAGTGGCTAAAAAATCGACTCCCGCCAAAAGCTCAACAAAGCTTCAATTTCATTCATGGATTGAGACTTTTGATATTGGCAAAGAACTTAAAGTAAAGAATGAATTGACGGGCTTCGTCTATTTCTTAGGCGTGGATGACTCGAATAAATTCACATCTTTGGTAGAACATCATGCGTTGGAGTGGCAATTCGACAGTCTTAAGAAAAGCGATCGTGAGTTTCTTTACTTTGTCGGGCAAAGGGGGCCTGTTTGGATTTTGCGTTCTCGCACAAAAACTTCTGCGGGACATGATGGTTTGATTGATGAGGCGAGCTACACTTGGGCCCGTGATCAATTCGGATCTTTGGTGAGTCATTTCAAAGCTCATCATCTCAAAGCAGTGCAAATTGAATTCCACGGAACAGAAGAAGTGCAAGACTTGGGAGCTCTGGTTGGTTTGGACATTGCCATTTACAACTTCCGCCAATTTGTTGACGGAAAACAGCTTCACGATCTTCCGCGCGTGGCTTTGAAAAAATCTTTGGGCGGATTGGATAAATCTTTGATTCAGGAAGCGGTTTTGCGTGCCAAAGCCGTGAATGTGGCACGTCACTTGGTGAATCTGCCTCCTAATGATTTGAATCCAAAAACTTTTGCAGAGTTTGCGACAAAAAAACTGTCTTTCCCAGCGACTGTGAAAGCGACGGTGTGGGACACGAAAAAACTTATTCAAGAAAATATGGGTCTTCATGTGGCCGTCGGGCAAGGTGCTGAACATGGACCTTGCATGGTTCATTTGAAATACCGTCCGGCAAAAAAATCAAAATTAAAACCTGTGGCCTTCGTTGGTAAGGGTATTACTTTTGATACGGGTGGCGTTGATATCAAACCTTCTTCAGGAATGCGTTTGATGAAAAAAGACATGGGTGGAGCGGCGAGTGTGACTGCTTTAGCAACATGGGTGGCAGAAAGCAACTATCCAGGTCCGGTGGATTTCTATTTGGCTCTTGCTGAAAATACGGTGGATGGAAAATCCTTCCGTCCAAGTGATGTGATCACGGCACGCAATGGTCTTCGTGTTGAAATCGACAACACAGATGCTGAAGGTCGTTTGGTGTTGGCGGATGTTTTGGATGTGGCTTCGACACAAAAAGGTGCTGATGAGCCAGAGTACGTGATCGACGTTGCGACGTTGACGGGCGCAATTAAAGTCGGGTTGGGTTCCGAAATCGCGGGTCTTTTCTCGAACGATGACGAGTTGGCGATGGCGTTGACTCATGCTGGACAACGCGCGGGAGATTTGAACTGGCGTATGCCTTTGTTTGACAAATATTTTGGCGAGATGTCTTCGCCATTTGCCGATTTCAAGAACTCCGGGGGAGGCTTTGGTGGCGCCATCACAGCGGCTTTATTCTTGCAAAAATTTGTGCGCGGAAAAAAATGGGCCCACTTGGACATCTACGCATGGACAGACAAAGCTCAAGGAGCCTTGTTGGCAAGCGGAGGCAATGGACAACCGGTTCAGTGCTTGATTGAATTCCTCACAAATCGTGCATTAAGCAAATAGTTCTTAACTTAAAAAGAGGCTCTGCAAAGAGCCTCTTTGTTTTTTGGCAGTCCGTTTCGTATTCGACCTGATTTTCTATCGTGTAACTTAGTGAACGAAAACCTTTGTCCTATCATCGTAGACTTGGAGGGGACATGGGTGTTTGTGAAACGTGTGGCAACCACTATAAAAATACTTTTAAAGTAATTCTAAAAAATGTGACTCATGACTTTGATTGCTTTGAGTGCGCGATTCATCGTCTGGCCCCTGTCTGTGCCAGTTGCTCTTGCCGAGTGATCGGTCAAGGTGTGGAAGAAGAAGGCATCATCTACTGCGGCAACCATTGCGCACGTATGGCAGGACGAAGTCTTATCATGGAAGACACGACCGGGATTTGATGGGTAGCAAGGTGTTGCATCCGTCTCTCAGTGATATCGCCGAAGCACCTATTCGGGGAGAGCTCTACAGTATTGAAAGACTGGAAGAGTACGCCGTCTATTTGGCAGATCATCTTAAAACGGAAGAAGCTCCTAAACTGCGCCGTCCTCTTTTGCGCCGGATGAAAGATAGCGGTGATAAACTTTTGCTGGCTTATAAAACGTTGATTGCCGCTATTCATAATAAAGAGACAATTTCTCCTGCGGCCGAATGGCTTATTGATAACTTTCATATCGTCGAAGAACAGTTGCGCGAAATTCACGAGGACTTACCTAAATCTTATTATGCTGAACTGCCAAAAATTTCTTTAGGGGATCTTGCCGGTTATCCGCGTATTTATGCTTTGGCGTTGGCTCTGGTGGCTCATACCGACAGTCGCTTGGATATCGAGACGATCCGTCGTTTTGTTCAGGCATTTCAAACAAAGTCCTATCTGAATATTGGTGAGCTGTGGGCTGTTGCCATCACACTTCGTTTGGCATTGGTGGAAAATATTCGTCGTGTGTCTTTACGAATCATTTGGGACCGTCATCAGCAACATCAAGCGGATCTGGTTGCCGATGAAATTATTGAAAAAGTGCGTGACCCTGAAAAATTAAAAAAGGCCATTGCCAGAATTTCCAACTATTGTGGGAAGAACATTGAAACCGAATATGCCTTTGTTTCGCAAATGGCGAAGCGGCTTCGTGATCAAGAATTAGATATTTGGCCAGCCTCAGAACGTTTGGAAGAAGTTTTAGAAACCTGTCATTGTTCTTTGGAAGAAGTCGTCAATCTGGAGCATCAACACCAGGCGGCCAATCAAGTGACAATTGCCAATATTATCTCCAGCATGCGTTTGCTTTCCAATATCAATTGGAAAAACTTTTTTGAAAGTGTCAGCTTGTTGGATCAGGATTTGGCCGGTGACCCGTCGGGTGACTATCCCTCCATGGAATTTATCACACGCGATGAATATCGTCACACGATCGAGAGAATTGGCAAAAGAACAGATGCTTCTGAAAGAGGTATTGCCAAAAAAGCCGTCGAGTTAGCGCAGAATAAAAAAACGCATGTCGGATTTTTCTTAAAAGAGGACGGTGTTTTCGAACTTGAAAAATTCTTTCGATATCGACCGCGGATCTCTGAAATTATTTTAAGGGGGATTCATAAATATCCGACATCTTTTTACCTCGGATCTTTATTGGTCATCATTGCTGCTATTTTGTCAGGGCCTTTGTGGTACGCTCTGAGTTTAAAAACTCCCATGTGGGGAATTGTAGGCATTGGAATTATTTTATTGATTCCTTGCAGTGATCTCTCGGTCAGTTTGTTTAATTTTCTGCTCACTCATTTTCTTAAGCCACGGCGCTTGGCAAAAATGGACGTGTCTTCCTCCGTTCCGGAACGAGCGCGAACCATGGTTGTTGTGCCTTGCCTTCTGCAAGACTCACAAACCATTCAAGATCTTTTAGAAAAAATAGAAGTTCATTATTTGGGAAATCGCGACGAGCAGATCTATTTTGCATTGGCGACAGACCACATAGATGCGGTTTCTGAAGATCTTCCGGAGGATGTGGCATTACTTAGCGAAGTTCAAGAAGGCATTTTACGTTTAAATAAAATGTACGCTTCTCAGGAACAAGATCGGTTTTTTCTTTTCCATCGCAAGCGAAAGTGGAATGGTGCTGAAAAACGCTGGATGGGGTGGGAGCGTAAACGTGGGAAAATCCATGAGTTGAACCGCTTGCTTCGTAGAGCCCATGATACTTCTTTTGTGGTGGCGACCGCTCCTGTTGCTTTGCGATCTACTTTTAAATATGTCATCACACTCGATGCGGATACCCAACTGGGATTGGATTCAGCAAAAAAACTGATCGGAACAGCTTTGCATCCATTAAATAGGGCGCGTTTGGATGAAAAACTCGGACGTGTGGTTCAAGGTTATGGAATCATTCAACCACGTATTAGTATTTCTTTAGAAAGTTCTGCGCGTTCAACCTTTGCTGCGATTTTTTCTGGAAACACAGGTGTCGATCCCTATACGACCGCAGTTTCTGATGTTTACCAGGATCTTTTTCGGGAAGGAAGTTTCACGGGAAAAGGTCTCTATGACATTGACGCTTTTGAAGGGGCTTTAAAGGGGCGTGTTCCTGAAAACACTGTGCTTAGTCACGATCTTTTTGAGGGTTTGTTTTCTCGGGTGGCATTGGCAACGGATATTGAACTTCTTGATGATTATCCCAGTAACTACACCAGCTACATTCACAGGCAACACCGGTGGGTGAGGGGCGATTGGCAGATTGCTCAGTGGGTTTTGCCCCTTGTTCCTGACTCTTCTGGAAAACTTGTTGGCAATCAGTTGCCATTGATCTCTCGATGGAAAATTTATGACAACCTCAGGCGCAGTCTTGTCGCCTTTTGGCTTTTTGTTCTTTATTTATGTGGGTGGTTTATTTTTCCAGGCGACGTTCTTTTCTGGACGGGGTTTACAACTTTGGTTGTCGCCTTTCCGTGTTTTTTACATGTGGCCAATGGTCTTTTCGTAAGTCCTAAAGGAATTCCTTGGACCAGCAGTTTTTGGTCTGAGTTGGGGAAACTGAAAACAAATCTAGGACAATTCTTTTTATCTCTGATCTTTCTGCCGCATAAAGCTTATGTGGAATGTGATGCCGTCATTCGAGCCTTGTATCGAACTCGTATCAGTAAAGAAAAATGTCTTGAATGGGTGGCCTCAGCACAAGTGGATCGAGGTCTTTTTCATTCGCAAAAACCCCTATGGCAAAAATCGTGGGTGGTCGAACTGGTTTTGGCCGTGACTCTGATCGCGTTACTGCTGCCAGGGGAGTGGCGAACATTTTTTGTGGCTCTTCCTTTTGTTTTTCTGTGGAGCTGTCATCCCCAGGTGGCGAAGTGGACCCGTCGTCGTTTGCGCAGGCAAGTTCCGGCCCTTGAAGAAGAGGAAAAAATACTTCTGCAACAGATCTCTCGTCGCATCTGGAATTTTTTTGAAACATTTGTGGGTCCTGACGACAATTGGCTTCCGCCGGATAACATTCAAGAAGATCCCGAGCATATTATTGCTCACCGTACATCGCCAACCAATATGGGGCTTTATGCGCTCTCGGTGATCTCTGCCAAAGATTTGGGACATCTTAGTTTACGTTCTTGTGTCGAACGGCTGAGTTTGTTTTTGGAAACTGTGAAAAGGATGGAGAAGTTTCAAGGCCATCTTTTAAATTGGTACGACACGCAGAGCTTAGATCCCTTGTATCCACGCTATGTTTCGGCTGTCGATAGCGGAAACTTTGCCGGTTATTTGCTCGTCACCAAGCAGGCAAGTTTGGAAATGGCGAGATCACCACTTTTCTCGAAAAAAGTACTGCAAAGTATGGCCGTTACTTTGTCTTTAATTGAAGAAGAAACTCTGCATTTACAACACCAGCGTCAGGCAACCAGTGCCATCAGTGCCACTCATATTCACGAGCGCATTTTGGAAGGGAAAAGAATTCTTACGGAGGAATCTCCGGAAAGTCTGACGGATTGGTCGACAACTTTAAAATTTCTCAGTCAATCTTTTGGCGATATTGATGATAGTTTGACGGCTCTAGAGCTGGAGCACGGGATGAAATACTACGGACCACTGCGCCGCTGGGTGGATTCGTTGATGAAGCTCCTTTCTGAAATCAATCAGGATTTAAAACTCTATGCTCCTTGGACATTGGAGCCGCTGAGATTCATTCGTTCGCAAATCGAAACGGCACAGCCGGAACTTTTGGCGGAGTGGAATGATGTCTTCTATCTTTTGAATCAGAATCGGCCCTTGGAAGATTTGCCGGGATTTTATGAAAAAACCCAAAGCCAGTTTGCCGTTTTAAAATCAAAGGCAACGTTGATCGGTCCTGATCATTTTGAAAGTCTGATGGAGAAGTGTCAAAAGGCGTCGGAGAATGCAAAAGCTTTGATAAGCATGATTGATAATGTGGCCTTGGACTGTGACGAGATTTTCTTAGACATGGATTTCTCGTTTCTGCTGGATAAAGACCGCGAGGTGTTTGCCATTGGTTACAACGTCGCTGAGGCCCGTGCCGATAATGCCTATTACGATCTTTTAGCTTCAGAGGCTCGTCTTGCCAGTTTCGTTTCAATCATCAAGGGGGACGTCGATCAAAAACATTGGTTTCGCTTAGGGCGACAACTGGTGCCTGTGGACGGAAAGCGGGCTCTTATTTCATGGTCGGCTTCGATGTTTGAATATTTAATGCCCCAACTGGTGATGAAAAACTATGAAAGCACGCTCCTCTATGAAACCGTGGACGCCGTGGTTTCAAGACAAATCAACTATGGAAAAAAGCTGGGTGTTCCATGGGGCATTTCAGAAGCTGGATACAATGCTCGGGATCTCAATTTTAATTATCAGTACGGTCCCTTTGGAATTCCCGGTCTGGGATTAAAGCGGGGACTCGGACATGATCTTGTAGTTTCCCCTTACTCGACGTTTTTGGCGGCTTTGGTTGCTCCTCATAGTGCGGTGAAAAATTTAAAACATCTGATCCGCCAAAACATTTTAACCAATTATGGATTTTATGAAGCGATTGACTACACTCCAGAACGGCTGAGTCCCGAACAAAAGTTTTCGATCATACGCTCTTACATGGCTCATCATCAGGGAATGAGCATGATTGCCATCGACAATGTTTTAAATGGCGATATCATGCAAGAGCGCTTTCATGGAGAGCCTCGCGTGCGAGCGGCTCAATTGCTCTTGCAAGAACGCATCCCACAAAAAGTCACACTGAATCCTCCAAAGGCAGCAGAAATAGAATGGGATGGCGTTGGCGAGTCTTTACTAAAATCATTCTCGCGGGTGTATGACGATGCTCCTCATCACAGTCCGCGGGTGCAGATTCTATCAAACGGAAAATATTCTTTGATGCTTTCAACTGCCGGCTCAGGATATTCCAAATGTGACGGTCTTGCTGTGACTAGGTGGCGTGAAGATGCCACTCGCGATCATTGGGGAAGTTATATTTTTATTCGCGACTTGGATCAACAGCATGTTTGGTCCTCAAGCCTTTTGCCTGATTTGAAAAAGCCGGATTCCTACAAGGTGGTTTTTGCCGAAGACAAAGTGGATTTTTGGCGTGAGGACGGATCTATTCATACGCACACGCAGGTGATTGTTGCTCCTGAAGATAATTTGGAAATCAGACAGGTGTCCTTAACCAATGATTCCTATGAAGAACGTGTTGTTGAAGTGACCAGTTATATGGAACCGGTTCTTGCGGGTTTGGCGGAAGATCAAGCTCATCCTGCCTTCAGCAATTTATTTTTGCAGACCGAGTATCTTTCTTCCAAACACAGTTTGCTCGCACGAAGACGTCCTCGTTCTTCTAAAAAAGCGGAAGTGTGGGGACTTCATGGTGTGACATCAGATGGAGAATTTGAAGGAGATATTGAGTATGAAACAGACAGGTCTCGCTTCTTAGGGCGAGGGCGAAGCCTTTTAAATCCGGCGGCTCTGGTTGAAGACAGTGTGTTGTCAAATACTGTGGGATCCACTCTGGACCCTTCACTTTCACTCAGGGTGCGAGTGCGAATTCCTCCGGGAGGAACTCGCCAAGTTCGTTTCACAACCGGAGTTGCTTTTTCTCGGGATGAAGTTTTACAGATGGCAGATCGCTATCATGATGTTCATGCTTTTGAACGGGAAAGTCGTTTGGCTTGGACAAAATCGCGCATGGATTTGCGACATCTGGGAATGGATTCTGAAGCGGCCTATCTTTTTCAAAGATTGGCTGAAAGAATTTTATATTCCGATGCCTCGTTAAGACAGCCTTCTCATTATTTAGCTGCACACACGCGAGAGCAAGCAAGTTTATGGCCTTATGGTATCAGCGGGGATCTGCCGATTGTTGTTCTGACTGTGGGTGACAAAAAAGATATGGGCATGATTCGTAAACTTTTACGCGGGCATGAGTACCTTCGTTTGAAGGGGCTTTCATACGACTTTGTGATTTTAAATGATTCAAAGAGTGTGTACCTGCAAGACTTGCAAGAAGAAATTCTACGCCAGATCAGATACAGCGGCGATCAAGGATGGCTCAACAAGCCCGGTGGAATTTTTTGTCTTCGCCTCGATATGATGCCTGAAAAAGATCGGGCTTTGATTCAAGCCATGGCTCGCGTTGTGTTGTCTGCGGAGTGGGGAACTTTGAAGGAGCAAGTCGCCCGCAAGGTTTTGCCAGAAAAATACTCTCGCTCTTTTGAAGCGGTCGATGAAGATCGCGAATACAAAAAGCCGGAAGTGCTAATCCCGGAGCTTAAATTCTTTAATGGACTTGGCGGTTTTACTCACGATGGGAAAGAGTATGTGATCTATTTAAAGGACGGCTTGTGGACGCCGGCTCCCTGGATCAATGTGATTGCCAATGCCCATGACTTTGGCTTTCAAGTTTCTGAAACAGGAGCAGGATTTACTTGGTCTGTGAATAGCCGTGAAAATCGTCTCACGCCTTGGTCCAATGATCCCGTTTCAGATCCTCCTGGTGAGGTATTATATTTACGTGATGAAGAAACCGGGAAGTACTGGAGTCCGACACCTTTGCCTTTGCGCGATAAGTCTCTTTATATCGTTCGTCATGGGCAAGGATATACGAAATTTGAACACACGGAAAATGGCATTTCTTCCTATGTGACTTTGTTCGTGCCCAAAGAAGACTCCGTTAAGATCACTCATTTGCGTATTAAAAATATTTCGGGCAGAAAAAGGAAAATCTCTCTGTGGGCTTATGTGGAATGGGTCTTAGGCAATCAAAGAGAAAAATCGGTGCCCTATATTTTAACGGAAGCTGACAACGATAAAACGATTTTCGCCAAAAATTCATACAACCATGAATTCGCCGAGCGAGTTTCCTTCTTTAAGATCTTAGGTGCTGCGAAAAGTTTTACCTGCGATCGAAAAGAGTTTTTAGGTCGCAACGGGAATTTCACGGAGCCTGAAGCGCTTCTTCGCGAAAGCCTTTCCGGTCGCACAGGCATAGGTCTTGATCCCTGTGCTGTTTTGCAAACGGTGGTCGAGATCAAGGATCAAGAAGAAACGGAAATCACGCTGCTCTTAGGACAAGCAGAAAGTAAGAGCAAAGCCCTTGAACTTTTGCGCAAGTATCAAAATGCCAAGACCGTGGAGAATGCCTATCTTGAAGTCTGCGCAATGTGGGATGAAATACTGGGGGTTATTCAAGTAAAAACGCCGGATGAGTCTCTAGATTTTATGATGAATCGCTGGCTTTTATATCAATCCATGGTGTGTCGTCTGTGGGCGCGCTCCGCTTTTTATCAATCCGGAGGAGCTTACGGTTTCAGGGATCAGTTGCAAGACTGTATGGCGTTTGTCTATGCGAGTCCCACCATTGCAAGAACTCATATTTTAAGAGCTGCTGCTCGGCAATTTCCCGAGGGAGATGTGCAACACTGGTGGCATCCTCCCACGGGACGTGGCGTGCGCACTCATTTTTCCGACGACTTATTGTGGTTGCCCCTGGTGGTGAGTCACTATGTTCGCGTGAACGGTGATCGTAGTATTTTGCAAGAAGAAGTTCCTTTTATCGAAGCACCACTCTTAACTCCAGAGCAGGAGGATTCATACACCCAGCCTCAACTGTCTTCTGAAAAATCATCTCTTTTAGATCACTGTCTGCGCACGATTGAGCACTCGCTGAAGTTTGGAAGTCATGGTCTGCCCTTGATCGGTTCAGGGGACTGGAATGACGGCATGAATCGGGTGGGCGAGAAAGGCCAGGGTGAAAGTGTTTGGATGGCGTGGTTCCTTATTAAGGTGATCGAAGATTTTCTCCCTTATTGTGATCAAGAGCGCAAGCAAAGGTATCTCGCCGTCATCACGGATTTAAAAAAGAGCGTCGAGGAAAATGCCTGGGATGGTCGTTGGTATCGTCGGGCTTATTTCGATGACGGAACACCGATTGGTTCTAAAGACAGTGAAGAGTGCAAGATAGATTCACTTGCACAAACGTGGTCTATTCTGTCAGGAGCGGGAAATCCAGAGCGACAAGTTCAAGCCATGCAAAGTGTGGCGGAAAATTTGATTCAGAAAAATAGAAATATAATTATGCTATTAACGCCCCCTTTTGATAAGACGTCTTTGGACCCAGGCTATATCAAAGGATATGTTCCGGGAGTTCGTGAGAATGGTGGCCAATACACCCATGCCGCGTTGTGGGTGATGATGGCTTATGCAGAGCTTAAAGATAAAAGCAAAGTGTATGAGATTTTTAATATGCTCAATCCCATACAGCATTCGCGCAATAAAGCAGGTATGCAAAAGTATAAGATTGAACCTTATGTCGTGGCTGCGGATGTGTATGCCGTCGAGCCCCATGTAGGACGAGGCGGGTGGAGTTGGTACACCGGTTCTGCCTCGTGGTTCTATCGCGCGGGATTGGAATCACTCTTAGGTATACACATCGAAGTAGACCGTATGCACTTTAAACCTTGCATTCCCGATGGCTGGTCTTCCTATGAGGTTCAATATCGCTACAAACGAACACTGTATAAGATTAAAATAGAGAACCCCATAAAGAGTAAAGGCGAATCCATTCTTGTTAAGGAAGCGGGACGTGTTGTTTCCGATAAAGGCGAACTTCATTTGGTGGATGATGGAAAAACTCACGAGATTTTAGTGCAATTGAATCACTTGGGCTTTATAGATAAAGAGCCTTCGGTCTTTTTATAGTGATGAATGAGAACATTGAAGTTGTAGTCAAAAGACCGGCTGTTGATTTCTTCGTAATAAGTTTCTTCGTAAGTGACCGTTTCTTTTTTCTGCTTTTTATTGCTTTTAAATCCCTGAATTTTCTTTTTTAAAAAATCTTTTTTCATAGAGTCTCTATCCTATGGTTCTTATTTTAATCTAGAAAGCCATAAGCTTGTTGTATGAGAAGAGACATAGATTCCGATCTGCGTTCTCACAAATTACCGTTATTTATTCCCCAAGTGGTGGCGGTCTTCTTATGATATAGGAAAGCTCGATGGGAGGTCACACCCCATGCCAAAAGAGAGTCGCAACCTGCTTATCTTTATGTTCTTTGTCTTTGTCGCCGCTTGGTGGCTGCAGGGTATCTGGATGAAGACAGCGGTTGTGGAGACTATTCCCTATAGCGAGTTTGAGTCTTTGGTAAAATCCAACGGTGTCGAAAATCTGCAGATCACAGAAAAAGCCATTCGCGGAGAATTCAAAGAACCGCGCGGTGCTAAAAAACTCTTTATCACAACCCGAGTTGAACCTGAACTTGCCAAGGACTTGCAGGGTTCTGGTGTGACGTATTCGCGGGTGATCGAAAGCACCTTCTTGCGCGATCTTTTGTCGTGGACCATTCCGGCTCTTATCTTTGTCGCTTTGTGGGTTTATTTCAGTCGTCGCGTTTTTGAAAAAGGTGGCGTGGGCGGCTTGATGTCTGTTGGAAAAAGTAAAGCCAAGCTCTACGTTGAAACCGATGTAAAAATTCGCTTTGATGATGTGGCTGGCGTAGATGAAGCCAAAGATGAACTTCGTGAGGTTGTTGAATTTTTAAAAAATCCTCCAGAATACGAACGGCTCGGCGCCAGAATGCCGAAAGGCATTTTACTGATTGGTCCTCCGGGAACAGGGAAGACATTGCTTGCAAAAGCCGTGGCCGGAGAAGCGCAGGTTCCTTTTTTCTCGATCAGTGGCTCTGAGTTTGTTGAAATGTTCGTGGGTGTAGGCGCTGCGCGAGTGCGAGATCTCTTTGAGCAGGGGAGACAAAAGGCTCCCTGTATCATCTTTATTGATGAGCTGGATGCTTTGGGAAAAGTCCGAGCTCCGGGAATGATGTCAGGGGGACACGACGAAAAAGAACAAACTCTGAACCAATTGTTGGCAGAGCTTGATGGATTTGACACTCAATCAGGAGTTGTTCTTTTAGCGGCAACCAATCGCCCTGAAATTTTAGATCCCGCTTTATTGAGAGCGGGGCGTTTTGATCGACAAGTGCTGGTGGATCGTCCCGACAAAGTAGGGCGTGAGGCCATTTTAAGAGTTCATGTAAAAAAGGTCCGCTATAATGAGAATTTGAATATTGAACATATTGCAAGCCTCACTTCGGGATTTACGGGAGCGGATCTTGCGAATTTAGTCAATGAAGCGGCTCTGGCAGCAACTCGCCGAAAATCCACAACAGTGGATGAAGAAGATTTTGTCGTAGCAATTGAACGAATTGTCGCAGGTTTGGAAAAACGCAATCGCCTTTTAAGTCCTAAAGAAAAACGCATCGTGGCCTTCCACGAAATGGGACATGCCCTGATAGCTTGCGCCTTACCCGGCACGGACAAAGTTCAAAAGATCTCTATCATTCCCCACGGTATTGGATCTTTGGGGTATACAATTCAGCGACCCATTGAAGATCGCTATCTTATGACAAGACAAGAGCTTCTTAATAAGATGGCTGTTCTTTTAGGCGGAAGAATGTCCGAGAGCATTGTTTTTGGTGAAATCTCTACGGGAGCGGCTGATGACCTGGTGAAAGTGACGAACATAGCCGAAGCCTTGGTCACTCGCTATGGGATGAGTTCTGTTTTAGGAAATGTCGTCTATGAACAGCAGGGAACGACTTTTTTAGAAGGTCCCTACCCAGGAATAGAACATCGAGATCACAGCGAAGAGAGTGCGCAAAAAATTGATACCGAGATTAGAAGCGTCATTGAAGAAGCCGCTTCTTTAGCTCGTCGTATTCTGGAAGCCAATCGCGACATATTAGATAAGGGCGCGGCACTTTTATTAGAAAAGGAAACTTTGCAAGAATCTGAAATCAAGGCCCTTATGCAGGACCTCAATATGAAACACCAAGAGGTGCCTATTTCAACCCAAAAAGACTTTTTGACTTAATCAGATCACGAACTTTTTCAGGAACACATTTTTCCCAGTTCGGATCGCCTTTTTCCATCATCTTCATGACGTCGATGGAATGAAGATAGTCGGCCGTCTCGTCACAGCCGGAAATATCTACGATCTGCTTATTCTCCGTGAAGTAAGAGTAAATGTGACGGAGGTGAGGTTTTGGGAAAAAGCTTTTCGTCGTAAGACAAAGTGTCGATGTCTTGTGTGGGTAAATGTAAAGCTTGGTCTTTTGCTCCAGCAATTTACCAAGACCTTCCAGGAGTCCGCCCTCAAGATTTTTATAGTGTTCTTCCGTAAAAAGTTTATCCAAATGACTTGCGCCCACCACCAATGCCATAAAATGCGGGTTGTAGCGGCGAATGAATCTTTTAAGACCATAGAAAAGGAAAAAGTTGGAAATTAAAACGTGCATCCCCATGCTTGTGAGAGTTTCAACACGATCCAAGAAATCTTTTTCATTGATATGACCATCCATTTGCAAGTTGTGCATGGTCAGTTCCATGATCGGCAGCACATCCATGTCTTTACCTTCGCTCTTATGAACGTCGTCTTTGATCTGCGCTAAACCTTTTTGCAAAACATCCAGGTGGGTGATCGTCACAGGGCGGAATGTGCCACGTTGGATAAGCAAAGCTTTTCCATAGATAGCATCTGAAATATTGAGGATTTCATTTTTAGGAGAAAATAAAATAGCCTCTGCAAGTCCGCGATGGACAAGCCCTAAGTTCATCAAACGGGCATCGAAATGTTGAACAGCCGGTCCTTTAAACTTAATCACATCAATAACGATCTGACCTTCTTTAAGACCTTCCACTAAGTGAGAGATAAATTCTTCCGTTTCATGCAGGTGATAGAAAGCGCAAGTCAAGAGATTGACACCTAGAACACCCAAAGCCTCTTGCTGTTGCAGACGATGGCGATCCAGCATACGCACATGTAAGATGATGTCATTGCAGGGACCATTCGGTTCTGCTTGAAAGCGCACACCCATCCAACCATGAGATTGTTTTTGCGACTGTTTATTTCCTGCGGAAGAGGCCGTCGCCACAGTATTGGCAAAGGCAAAGAAACGTGAGTGGGCTCCACGGGACTCTGTCAGGCGATCCACTAAAAGATCGTACTCATGGCCCAACATCTTTTCCAAACGCGGCTCACAAACATAGCGGCCGTTCGCTTCCTTTCCATAAATGTCATCGCTGACAATCATGTCATAAGCAGAAATTGTTTTAGCAATTGTTTGCGAAGCTTTGCCGGCTTGAAAGAAGTGACGAGCGACTTCTTGGCCCGCGCCAATCTCGGCAAAAACACCATAACGACTGATGTCTTTATTAATTTTAAGAGCTTTGCCTGTTGTGTTTTCCGGAAGAGTCTCTGACATTATTTTTTCTCTCCCTCTTTATCAGCCTTCACCCAGCCTGTGATGGCAAGGCTCATGGCTTTTTCAATTGGCATATCTAAAGGAGTCAGGCGAGAGCGTGGCACCATCAAAGTGAAGCCCCCCAAACCATAACTCATGGGAATGTAAACGGCGATGCGGTCCCCCGCATTTTGTTCGATGGCGGGAACGTCTTTAAAACTTTCACGTGTGACGAGACCCAAGGCGCGAATGCCTTCGTGGGTATCTGAGAGATCCACCAGCACCACTTTTTGCAAACCACCGGGACCGCCACCTTTAGAGAACAAATTCATCAGATCGCGCAGGGGACTGTAGATCGCCTTAATAAAAGGAACTTGTGTGAGTCTCTGTTCAAGCTTTTGAAAGATACCGCCTGCTAAGATGTTGTTCAGGATCAGACCTAACAACATAATCAAAGCGATTGTGAGAAGGAAACCCAAACCAGGAATGTAGATCGGAAGAATTTGACGAAGAGCATCTCCGAGAAAGCTATCCACAATCGCGATGCCGGCGTAGATGATGTAAATCGTCAGCGCAATTGGCAGGAAAGTAACGAGGCCTTGCAAGAAGATTTTCTGAAGTTGTTTCATAGCTGGATGTCCTGTTCTTGTGAACATTATCGGTTGAATTTAAATATCAGCTAAGTCGAGCCTCTTCAAGCTCTTACGCCACTCTCAAAATGAGACACTTTTTTCACTCAACCCTCCCGGACTTCTGGCCGAAGAGAATAGGGTCGAGAAGGAGAACCGGTGAAACCGATTCTAAGTCTTTTTATTACATGCAGTACGTTGATGGTAGGCGGGCTCGCGTTAGCGCAAGTGCAACCTAAAGTCGTTCCGGGCGAATATCTGATTAAGTTTAAGGCTTCTTCAGGAGGCGCGGCGATTGCACAAATGAAGCTCTCGGGCAAGGCGTCGCTTAAGGGGTCCTTCCCTGGTATGGGTATTTTGCAGGTTTCTATGAAGTCGGCAGATGAAAAAGCCAACTTCGAAGCCCTAAGAAACGACCCGGATGTTGAATACATCGAACCCAATTTTGTTTTAGATAAAAGTGAAATTGAGCCTAATGGTCCCGTTGAACGCTTGTCTTATGAACAAGTCGTAAATGCCAACGCGGTTTCTACCAATGCGGCTGTTTACTCACAATCTGCCGCGAACACGGGAGTCGCTTCGACGTGGCCAATCCTTTCGCCGCTAGCATCATCTTCAGATAAAGTTATTGTCGCTGTCGTAGATACAGGTCTTGATCGCTATCATGACGTTTTCAAACCTGTGGCCAATGGTGGTACGGGAGCCCTTTGGATCAACCAAGCAGAATTCAGTGGTTCACCTGGAGTCGATGACGACCAAAATGGTTTTGTCGACGATATCAATGGTTGGAACTTTATTAATAACACGAATAACTTTGCTGACGACGACGATCACGGAACACATGTTGCGGGTATCGTTGTTGGGACTGGACAGAATATTTTTGCTCGTCCACTTCAAGAGTCCAAACTCTTGATCATGCCTTTGAAATTCTTAGGCGGAAATGGTTCGGGTTCCACATCCAATGCGATCCGCGCGATTTACTATGCCGTCAATAACGGAGCGCGTGTGATCAACAATTCTTGGGGTGGCTCAAGTTACAGCCGCTCTCTTCATGATGCGATCATTTACGCTTATGACCATCGCGTTTTAGTTGTTTCCGCAGCAGGAAACTATGCGAATAATAACGACCAAATTCCTATGTATCCTTCTAATTATGATGTTCCAAGCAATCTTTCCGTGGGTTCGACGTCACGTTACGACGATCTTTCGAGCTTCTCGAATTACGGTGCAACCACTGTGAATGTGGGAAGCCCGGGGGAATATATCGAAAGTACGGTTCCTGGAAATGCGACGATGTCCATGTCAGGAACAAGTATGGCAACTCCATTTGTTGCGGGTATGGCGGGTCTTGCTTTCCGTGAGGCGCCATCATTATCTGGCTATCAAATGAAGCAATTGATTATGCAAACAGCACAGCAAAATGGGTATTTGAATGGACTGGTTTCCACAAGTGCACGTATTGATGCTCTGTACTTGATTCAGACTTCACAACAAATGGTCTCAACGGCGTCGGCTCAGCCGAGTTACAAGCCGTCTTATTTGAGCGAAAGAAGTCCAGCTGCTGATGATGCAGCAGGTGGCGGCGGAGGATGCGGTCTTGTGAAAGCCGTCACTCAGAATGGTCCTGGCTCGGGCAGTGGATCAGGTGGAGCTCCGATTGGAATTGTTGTCGGACTTCTTTTGATCCCACTTGCAGTATGGCAAGTTCTACGTGTGAGATCTGCGGATCCAAAAGACAAACGTCGCTATGATCGCTTTAAAATGAGCTCTGAAATCCGCGTTCAAGTGGGCGATCGTGAATTGGTCGGTGCCGTGAATACGATTTCCGAAGGCGGTCTGTCATTCAATACAGATCAGGCTTTGGAAAAAGGCGGAATTGTGACGATGAGAATCCAAAGCCCTGATGGCCATGAGGTCATTGAGGTAAGTGGTCAAGTCGTCTGGTGCGAAAAGAACCAAGCTTACGGGGTCCAGTTTGCTAATGCCAAGCAGGGGACTCTGGCTATGATCCGCGATTGGACTTCTGGTCTTATCAAGACTTAGTCTTTGACTGAAATCTTAGAAATTAATGAGGGGCTTCGATCGAAGGATTTGAAGCCCTTTTTCTTTGTTGTGCCTGTCGCTTCGGTCGGCACGCCATCCGGGCTCAGTTGCCGCCGCACTTCGTGCGGTTCGCGCCATCGTGGCGCCGGCAAAGGCCTCTCTTCGGACAGGCACAACAAAGAAAAAGGTCTTCAAATCTTTGCTGAACTCCGTCTTATTTTCTCTCTTAGTCGCAATGAAAGTGGATCAGGCCTTTGTCTTGGCGTTCTTTCGGAGTTTCCGGACTTGGTTTTAGTTGTTTGGAGTCCGAAGAGAGTTCTTATGAAGAATAAGATTCAAGTTTTGAAAATGATATCGGTGGCTGGGGCGTTTCTTGTTGGGTTTTGGATTCCGCTTCGGTTGATTGGGTATGTTTTGAATCCGCAGTTGGAGATTGTTTTTGATCTTTTGATTTCTGTGGTGGCGGGGATCAATGTTTATCTTTATTTCCAAAAGGCCGAGAATCATTTTCGTCGAAGAGAGTCTTGGGCGAATTTGGGGCTTGTTTGTGATTTGATTTGTTTGCTGCCTCTTTCACTTATCGCTTTTGTTTTCTTTCACACCACTGTTAGTGGGCTTTTGATTTTTAATTTGCTGGCCGCTCGGCATGTTCGTCATGTGAAGGGGATCTTGGATAATTTTGGGCATCTTCAGCCTATTACTTATCGTCTGGTTCCTATTTTTGTGATGATGCCTTTGCTCTTGCACCTGATTGCTTGTGCTTGGATTTCTTTAGGGAGTGGTACGGCAGGGCCTGATACGGATAAAGTGTATGAGTATGTGAAAGCCATCTACTGGTCTTTTACGACTCTTACGACGGTTGGATATGGTGATATTGCGGCTAAGACGATTCCGCAGATGCTTTTTACTTGTTTGGTGCAGGTGACAGGTGTGGGTGTTTTTGGTTTTATCTTAAGTAACGTTGCCAGTCTTCTGGCTCGTAAAGATGCAGCTCGTGAGCATCACATGGACAATTTGGATAAAGTAGAAAACTTCATGCGTTCCCATCGCATTCCGACGGACACTCGTTCTCGGGTTCGTTCTTATTACCACTACATGTGGCAACATAAAAAAGGATATCGCGATCATTCGGCTTTGGAAGACTTGCCGAAGAAAATTCAGTCGGAACTCTTCTTTCATATCAATAGACCTGTTCTGGAGCAGGTGCCTTTCTTACAAGGCGCCTCTCACGAACTTGTTGAAGATCTTATGAATGAACTTGAATCCCATGTCTGTATTCCGGGAGAAAAGATTTTCCGAAGCGGAGAGCAGGGAGACGCCATGTACTTTATTTACAAGGGTGGTGTTGAAATTGTTTCTGATCAGGGTGCTGTGATCGCCAAACTGACAGAGGGAAGTTTCTTTGGAGAAATGGCTCTGCTTTTTGATGGCAAACGAAACGCCACAGCCAGAGCCTCCCAATTTTGTGATTTGTACGTTCTAAAAAAAGATTCCTTTGAACACGTATGCAGCAAGTATCCAGAGTTCCTAGAACACGTCCACAACGTCGTTCAATCCAGAGCTTCCTAAAGAAGCTGACAAGTTCCTGAAAGCTCCTTCATCATCGGAGGAGCCGCAGGATTGATCAACTTCGTTTTATAAGTGTTTCCTTGCGGAGGAAACACCGTCATATGAACTTCATTATTGGGATCATCTTTAGAAAGAATAAGTCGAAGCATTTGCCCCGCTTCAGGCGTTTCATTTGAAACCGGCATCTGTCGAGCTCCCGCAAAAAACAAAGACACCGTCGCATACTCAGAAGGCAGGCCCTTATCATCAATCCCAACATCGATAGTCCCCATAGGACTTCCAGAAAAATTATACTCACACTTTAATTCCCCAGCCTGAACCAAGCAGGGAAGAACCACAGACAAAAAAGATATAATTAATGTTTTCATAAGAAAAGCATAGAGCCGATCCAAAACACGATGCAAATTAAATATGCACAAACTTTCAACGTTCACCGACGGAACATCAACTCAGAAAAAAAACACACAATTGTTTCGGGCTCCTGCCCTCAACCCTGGGATTTTATTGCAGCAAAGTTATTCTATACAAATTCTAGCAAAATTTGAAGTGAGGTAGGAGTTTTGGAATGGCAGTCCGAAGAGAGGCCTTCAGCGGGGCCTGGACGGCCCGAACCGACGAAGTCGGCGCTGACTGAGCCCGGACGGCGTGCCGACCGAAGCGACAGCCATTCCAAAACTCCTACCTCACTTCAAATCCCCGCTCGAAGCAATCCTAAAGAAGAACTCCATGCAAAATCATACTGGCAACGGTGAAGTAAATGACAAGCCCCGTAACGTCCACAAGTGTGGCAACCGCAGGAGCTGATGCCGAAGCGGGGTCAAATCCCACTTTCTTAAGAATGAAAGGAAGCATTGATCCAGAAATCGTTCCCCAAAGTACGACACCAATAACACTCACGCAGACCGTTGCTGCGACAAGCATATAGTGGGCCGTGTACAAAGCTTCGCGATTGGGCCAAAGCATAATACGAATAAAACCGATGCAACCCAGTAATGCACCCAGAGTTAGGCCCGTGATAAGTTCTCTTCCCAAAACACGCCACCAGTCACGCAAACGCACTTCGCGCAGAGCGATCGCACGAATGATCAGTGTGGAAGCTTGCGAACCCGAGTTACCACCCGAGCTGATAATCAATGGAATGAACATCGAAAGAACCACGGCTTTTGACAATTCGTCTTCAAAAAAAGCCATCGCTGTGGCCGTGAACATTTCCCCTAGGAAAAGGATCATCAACCAGCCGCCGCGTTTTTTTAACATCTCGAACATCGAGATCTTTAAATACGGAGCATCCAAGGTTTCAACGGCACCGATCTTGTGGATATCTTCTGTGGCTTCCTCTTGAATTGCGGTTGCCACGTCATCGAACGTAACGATACCTTTCATCACACCATGTTCATCGACAACGGGAACCGCCATCAAATCCTGTTGCGAGAAGATGCGACCAATCTGTTCTTGGTCCATTTCAGGTGGAACCTTCAAGATATCCGTATGCATGATTTCAGAAATCTTTTTTCCCGGAGTGGCAGAGAATAATTCACGGAATGAAACCACTCCCAAAAGTTTTTGGTCTGAATCCAAAACATAAGCGTAATAAATCGTTTCAACGTGCGTTTTCGCCTGAATACGGATGTAGCTGATCGCTTCATCCACGGTCATGTCAGGACGCAGGCGAACGAAGCGGGAACTCATCAATCCCCCGGCCGCGTCTTCCGCATAAGCCAAAAGGGCTGTGACTTCACGTTTTGTTTGTGGATCAAGAAGAGACAACAAGTCTTCTTTAGAGTCCATACCGATTTCTTGAATCAAATCGGCCACGTCATCGGGAGCCAAGAGGCGAATCCAAGAGCGCTGTTCTAAGTGCGAAGCTTCGGCGATAAGTTCAGCCTGGTCATGGGTCTTGAGGCTTAAAAAGAGCTCTTCAGCCTCAGTGCGAGGCAATTCTTTGAATTTTTCACGACGTTCATCGGGGCTTAGAGCAGACCATGTCTCAGAAAGACTGAGCACGGAGTCTTGGTCTTGTGTTTCTTCAAGGGTTTGGTTGTTGTTTTCCATCACCGCTCCGCTCTAGCTGAAAATAAATAATGCTCCGATGAAATACTCCTTTTCATCGGCAGCCGCAAACTTATTTTTTAGACCAGTTCTGTATTTTTAAAGCGGGGAAGAACCTCGTTGGTAGGTCCCAGGGCAACGATCTCTCCATTTTGCAGCCAAAGGATGCGATCGCACTTTGCCAGAGTGGAAAGTCGGTGCGCGATGATGATTTGTGTACGATCCGAGAAAAACTCTTCTGTGGCTTTGACCATGATTTCTTCGGATTGAGGATCGACCGAACTGGTTGCCTCATCCATAATCACAATCGGAGCTTCCTGTAAAAGGCAACGGGCCATACACAGAAGCTGTCTTTCCCCTAAAGAAAGATTTTTTCCGCGCTCTTCGATTTTCATTAAAAGACCGCCGGGTTGAGCTAAAACCCAGGAACGAAGGCCGACTTGTTCCAGGACCTCAAGTAGGCGCTCGTCGGATAAATTGTCTTTGATATCCAGATTAAAGCGCAAAGTTCCCTGAAATAAAATCGGCTCTTGGGCAATGAACGCCATGGATTGACGATAGAGATTTAAATCCACACCCGTAGCCGCCTCGGAAAGTTTCGGCGCGTGGGTGTTGATAGACACAGTTCCTTTATCAATCGGGTAGAGATAGAAAAGAGCCTGAATAAGACTCGATTTTCCTGAGCCTGTTCGACCGACAATCCCAAGGCGTTCTCCGGCTTTGACCTCAAAATTCACGCCTTTTAAGACCCAAGGAAGGTCGTCGCGATAGCGGAACCACACATCGTTGACTTGCACGGAGGCACTGCGATCTTCCGTCAATTTGCGATGACTTAAATATTTTTCAACAGAATCAGAATAAACCGGATGGCCTGTTGCGAACTTCGCGTAAGAAGGCAAGTGACTGCCTTTTTCAATATCCATACGCATGTATTGATCTAAGCGTTCTACACCAATCATGGCCTCTTCAAATTGAGTCAACCATTCAAAAAACATCTGCACAGTATTGCCCGAAAGAGCGATAAAGCCGAAGGCCACACCCACAGATCCGATCGTGGCCCAACCTTTTTCCACCATAAAGTACGCGGACACTCCCGTGATCAAAAGTAAGAGTGCCGTTAAACTGTTCATTTGAAATGAAAAGCTGATCAAACTTTTGGTCGTATTCATTTTTTGGGACAGGAAATAACGATCCAAACGCTCAAAACGCTCAGCAAAAGATTTCTGACGGCGGAAAGAGCGAATGGTACTAGCACCTTGAGTGGTCTCTGCAAAGTGCGCAATGCTCGGGGATCGACTGGCTGAAAGTTCACGACGGGATACCCGCAATTTGTTTTGGTTTAATTTGTAAACCAGATAGTTCATAACCGCGATAAAGACCACGAAGATCAGATAAATCGGGTTGGCGACGGAAATTAAAACCACCATCATCACAAGTTCAAAGATGATGGAAATAAACTCGGCTAAAGGGCCTCCGAAAAGACGGAAGATATTTCCGTAGTCACTGGAAAAGCGCGTGATAATTCGCCCGGCCGGAGTGCTATCAAAGAAACTCATCGGCAGGCGAGAGGTACGCAAAGTCACTTCATCGTAGAAAGTCGAAATCGCTCGCGCCGATAAACGCGAAAACGTCGCGCGGAAGGTGAGAGTGAGAATAAATCCGCCGATGGCCATTCCACACAAAAGAAAAATAATTCCCTGAGGACTGAGCCCATGGATCGGTGTTTGTTTCCCCACGAGTTCATCAACCCAATAGCCGATCACATTGGTATTGGCTAAAAGAAGTCCACGTCCCAAGATCCCTAAAACAAGACAGAAAATAATTCTTTTTGCGAAGGGCTTGTAAGCAAATCGCAGAGTTTCAAAAATAGTTTTGCTATAACCGCCATCTTTGCGAACTTCGCCATCAGAAAGATATTTTGGTTTAGAGCCTGTTTGAAAAGGCCAGCTGACTGCGTTGTTCGTCGTCGACGTACGAGAAGTACGCCTCTCAAACAGGCTCTTAGACATGAGAAACCTCCTGTTTTTTCTCAGTAGCTTCTTTGGCAACTGTCGTCGTGTACTCACGGAACTTTTCGTTGCGACTTAAGAGTTCTTCGAAAGTCCCTTGATCTAAGATCTTGCCGTCTTCCATAAAGAGAATGCGGTCGACACGATGGAGGGCACTCAAGCGGTGGGTTACTAACAAACGAGTGCGCTCACTCCAAGCTCCGAGCAAAAGTTGTTCGAAAAGTTTTTGTTCGGTATCGACGTCCACGGCGCTGAGGCAGTCATCCAAAAGCATGATAGGTGCTTGATGAAAATGCACGCGAGCCAAGCCTACACGCTGACGTTGGCCCCCTGATAGATTCACGCCGCGCTCGCCAATTTCGGTGTTAAGACCTTTTTCAACGCGTTCCGTGCTGAGATCAAATTGCGCCAAACGCAGGGATTCTTCGACCATGGGATCTCTTTCGAGTTCAATGTCGTACAGGAAGGCGACGTTTTCACGCAAACTGGCACTCATGATAAAGCCTTCTTGGGGAACGTAGGCATATTGCGAACGAACTTCGTCAAAAGGAATTTCCAAAGCGTTTTTTTCGCCCAAGTGATAGGAATCAAAGCGGGCCCCTGTTTCCCGCAAGAGAGAAAGCAGCAACATGGATTTTCCTGCGCCGACTTCTCCGACAACGGCAACAAATTCTCCGTGTGCGACGTCGAAGTTGATATGGTTCAGGATCTTTCGACCGCCAATCACAAGATTCAGTCCTCGCACCTGCAAGGCGTATTTTTCATCCCGCTCTTCAGCGTAAGAAGGCGGAGTCGAATCGAGTTGTTCCGTTTGATTGTTCTTCGTGCTTAAAAACTCTTCCAAGCGCTTCAAGGACGTCCAGGAGTCAAAGGCAAAAGTAAAGAACCAAGGCATCTGTCTGAAAGAGCGAATTAAGAATATGCCGACAATCCACAGCAGTGCCAAAAGTTCACCGCTGGTGACTTGGTGGTTGGAATAAAGAACCAACGTACCTAAGGCGATCACGTTCAAAATAAATGTGATCGAAGTGGAAACGGCATTCATCACCTGACCGTTGGTCACCATGGTGATACGGTTTTGAGTTTCAACGACACGTTTGTCGAAAATATTTTTCTCGAAATGGCGAGTCCATCCCAAGATACGGATGGTGCGGATGTTTTGCACCCACTCGTTCACCAAACCAATGCGCTCTGCTGCGAGTTGCTTAAATAGAAAAAAGAATTTCGACTGGCGAAAGGCCATGAATGAGTTAAAGATCGCAATCGTGAACATCACGATCACCGTGGGCCAAAGGGGAATATCAAACAAGATAGAAATCGCATAAGGAGCAAGCAGCAACGGGAACAGCGTTGAACATCCCGTTGGCAAAGTTTGATCCAGAAATACCGTGGCCCCTTGAACGTCCGTGGCATACAAAGAAACAATTTCCCCGACAGGTTTGCCACTCATTGTATCAACACGAAGGTGCAACGTTTTTTCGTAAAGTCTTTGGGCAAAAACTTTTTGCATGTAGAGAGACTCGCGCGTGCTGAGATAATTTGTGAGTTGGGAAAAGGCTTGTGCCAAAAGCACACACACAAACGCACCAATGACATAGGCCAAAGGATTGTCGAAATGAATCAGATGCAGAGTTCCCTGAACACCGGTCAGTTGATCGATGAATTCTTTTTGAAAAAAGGGTCCTAAAAGACCAAATACAGCGGCCACCAAAGAAGACAGCAACACGAAAACGCGCGCATGAAAACGGGTGAATATGACTTCTGAAAAAAGCGACTTCATGATGCATCGTCCCTAAACCAACCCGTGATACTCAGGCGTGGTTGAAAGCTCTTCTCGACTTGATGAGGGAAGAGGTCACTGCGAAAAAGAACGAAAGTGCCAAGTGTGGGCTCAATCTGAGTGATCAGAACATTTTCTTGATCAGGCTGATAGAGACTTAATTCGCCACCATGTCCCTTTTGCCAGTGTTCATTGAGATAGAGGATGAAAGTGATCTTTCGAGTTCCGGAACCTCGATGATTATCAATATGCTTATCATAACCTGCCCCCGGTGGGTACAGGGCAAAGTGTGTTTCAAATCTTTTGAGACCTAAATAAAAAGACTGATTCAGCTGCTCTAACAAAGTTTGCAGATGAGAGAGAAAACTCTGTTGCAGGGGAGAGTTATTTTCTTCATCCAACCACAGAGTGAAATCCCCACGAATCTCGGTGTGCGTGCTTTTTGTAACTCCGCGTCCGATGGAAGCTTGATGGAATTGCCCTTCGTCATGGAGTCTTTGACACTCTTGGGCGAGCTTTTGGCAGAAGTCTTTAGAAAAGACGGACGCTGAACTTGCCCAATTATTGACGGCCAGATCATCGAACATTCTTTCGAGCTCTATGAGATTGATTTGATTCTGTTCCAAAGTGTTGCCATTCTATGAGACGAGAGGGATTGATGGCAAAAAGTTCTTTTACTCGTCGCGAGTTTTTAAAGGTTTCCGCGTTAAGCACATCTGCTATGGCACTTAGCAGTTGCACAACTATGGATCGCTTTTTTATGGGCGATAAAAGAGACCTTAAAAATGAAGTCGTCATTCTAGGAGCGGGAGCGGCAGGGCTCGCAGCGGCCTTTGAACTTAAAAAAAGAAAAATCCCTTTTCGTATATTTGAGGCCTCCTCACGAGTTGGTGGTCGCGTGCAATCAGTCACTGTTTTCCCTGAGGGAGGACCCGTCGCAGAACTTGGGGCTGAGTTTTTTGACATGACTCACTCCCAAGTCTTCCTTCTTGCCAAGGAATTGAATTTGCCAGTGAGTGAACTCAAAACTCCGACAGACTTAGAAGCCCATCTTTTTTCTTTTGCGGGAAAAATCTATCGCGTGAAGGACATTGCTCCGCGCTTAAAGACATTGCAAATGCCTTTCCGTCGGATTCGCAGTGATCTTTACCGTGATCAAGATGTCATTCTGAGTTATCGGAACTCTTTGCAGTATGAAAGGTCGGCTTACTACGACACATTGTCTTTAAAAGATTTGTTGGAATCCTGGAAAACAGAAGTCGATCCTCTCGTTCTGCAAATCATCGAAGCCCAGGCTGTCAATCGTTTCGGAGTCGATGCTAAAGATCAGTCTTCTTTGCACTTCTTAGCGACCATTGATGCGGAAGGCAGTTCGCTGTTAACAGGCCGCTCGACGTATCGTTTAGAGGGGGGGCTTTCTGAGTTGACACAGACTCTGGCCTCGCGAGTGGCAGGTGTGATTCCTGATCAAATCGTGCGCATGAACTGTCCTCTTATCGAAGTGGCGGAGCGCCGAGGTGTTTTTGAACTGACGTTTGATACTAAAGATGGAAAAGAAACGATTAAAACACGCAACGTGATTTGTACTTTGCCGTTTTCAAAACTGCGCGAAGTCAAAGGCGTTAGTGAAATGCAGTTTTCTTCTTTGAAAATGGAAGCCATTCAAAATCAAAGTTATGCGACTCACAGCAAAGGCGTGATGACCTTTGCAAATCCGTTCTGGCGCAATCGCCAAGGCGCGACTGTCGCCAATCTCGGAAATTTCACTGGGGATTTTGTTTCGCAAAAAATCTGGGACTCGGGACGCGCTCAATCGGGAACTCAAGGTCTTTTGACCTTCCAACGTGCCGGAGAGTCGGGAGCGAAGGCTGGGGCAGGAGCTCCTCAAGAAGCCTTCAAAGATTTGGGACTGTTCTACAGTGATGTCCCAGCTCTTGAAGGTGATTCTTCGCAATCTATCAATTGGCAGCAACGAAAATGGTCTTTGGGTTCGATGGCTGTTTTCAAACCAGGTCAGTACATGCGTTATAAGGGAGCTGCAGGGGAATCTGAGTATGAAGGTAAATTCTTATTTGCCGGAGAGCATACCAGCTTAAGATTTGCTGGGACTTTGCAGGGAGCTTTGGAGAGCGGCGTGAAGGCCGCCTCCGAAATCGTGATCTAAATTACTTTACAAGATTTACTTGAAGAGTCGCTGTTTCACCTTGAGCTGAGATAAAACCATCAACATCTGTTTTGTTGATCGCATTGATCAAAGAACTCATGTGATTGTTTGTAAGGCTCATGCCTTGTGGAACGCTTCCATCTGCATTCACCCAGCTGTAGTTCGGCTGAGGAGACACCACGAAAACGATGATGTTGTAAGAAGGACGGAAACCTTCTTTTTCAACTTGCACAGAAGGCAAAGTCATCGCGTCGTCAGAAATGTAAACCGTGCGAGACTCTTTCACTTGAGAGATAGAAATTTGTGAAGAATCCGTAGAAATGAACGGGCGAGAACCGACAGCGTAAAGAACTGTCAGGTACTGACCGCGAAGATTTCCCAAGCGATTGACTTGCAAGCTAGGAATAGTCTCAAAGCGAGCGGCCTCAGCGTTTCTTTGTGAAACCGAACCGCTCATAAGACCCAAGCCAATGATCAGTGTGAGGGCATTGATGATGATAAGTTTAAGAGATCTCATGATTACTTCGCTCCTGTTTTCGCGTAATCCAAGTACATCACCAGATGTCCGTTTGGATCCATAGAGACGCGATTAATATCTAACTTGATTCCCAAAATCTCAGGAGGAAGAGGAAGACTTCCAGGAATGACCTCGTCTTTTGTTTTCCATCCTGCGCTCTTCTTGCGCAATTCATCTTTCACACCTTCACGAACTTTTCCCTTAAACAGGCGGCCCGCAAACGAGATGTACTTATCGTCCAAGTACATGCTGTCGGTGTCGATAGTATACAGCGCAAGCTGCATGCCGCTCTTATCGCTCAATTGGCGAAGTTTTGCAATAATATCGAAGTCGATAATGACGGTGTCTTTTAAGAACATAGAGCCTGGCTTGTTTTCGACGGATACGCGCATTTTAACGAAGGTCTCTGTCGGTTTTAAAGCGACACCCGCTGGAGTTTTTACATAGTCAATAAGAGGAGGTGCTGTCAGTTTCAAAACGGAACCGTCAGACTGACGAATCTGTTCGAAGTTTCTGCGTTCAAAACTCAATTGCAAAATGCGATTGATCAAAGCACGATCCAAACTCAAGCCGATATCAAAATTTTCCTGTGGGACCAAATTTAATGACGGTACGCCGCGTGAACCATGGGACTTCACAGGAGCACTTTGGCCATTCACGGGATCTTCAACATACGCAGTTAAGTCGATGTTCAAAGATTTTTTAAGATTGATGTTCTGAAGCTTCAGACCCCATTTCAGATCAGGTCTGCGATCGCCTTCCTCTTTGCCCGGAGGAGCCATGTCTTGAACCTGTTCCAAAGATCCACCGAGAAATTCTTTGGCTTTTTCATTGAGCATCGCAGGAAGTTGTTTGCTCGCGAATTCGCCCAAGTTCTTACGAATTTGTTCCAAGATCATCGGCGCTTGAGCATTGAAAAGTTTGTCGACTTCCTTGTTGTTCAAATAGAACTTCTTGCCATTAATCTCTACCGCGAAAGTAGGGATGATGAGCTTTTGATAAGAAAGAGCCAGTGGCACTTCGTGGAAGTTGTTTTCAAGATCGAGGGCTTCGAAATCAAGGCCGCCATATGCGTTCATGCGCAAATAGAAAGGCAGACGGATTTTAAGAGGAGTTGCCTTGTCACCCGCATTGATCGTCACGTTTTCAAAACCGGCTTTACCTAAGAATTCATTGTTTAAATCCCATGCGACAACGGAACTTGTAGAAACGGACAAGCTTTTCACTTCAAGTTCAATAGCTAAAATAGCGCCTTCTTGTTTGCCAATAGCTCTCATAAGAGCTTCATCCGTCACAAGACCAAAGCGAGAGAATTGCGCGACATAACCAGATTCACCGATCTCAATAGTCGGGCGGTGATTGTTCATGGAAAAACCAACCAACCATTGAGTCAGCATTTCGCGAACTTGTTTGTACATTTTCACGGCTTCAGGATTGGAATTGATATAGTCATCAGGGTTGATGTCTTTATCAAGAGTGTACTTCATCGCAGGGAAGTAGCCCTCATCCAACTTAATACCTAAGTTTCCTAAGATCTCGGTAAGACGAGTATCAAAGTATTTCATCCCGCGGGACGTGACTTGAACGCGAACGGCATTATTCAATAAATGCTTATTCACGATCTGCGGACCGCTATCAGGAGCAGCGTGCGCTGTCAGACCTTGTAAGGACAGTAACAGGGGCATCAACAATTTAGATGTATGAAACCGACGTACCATTTTTATGAACCTCATCTTTTTGGGGGCTATTGTCCGCTCCGGAACGTTGCAAGCTCGGGTCCACATAAAGAGGGGTCCATAGCTATCGTATTGCAGATGAGGTAAATATTAGCTGTCTAAGTTTGAGACAGGGACCCAAAAGGGCCGCTTTAAAGGGTTTCCATGTCCTTCCGGGGAAAAACTTTTCAAGCCGTCGTAAAAATTCCCCTCGTTCTTCGATCTTTGATAAAAGGAAGCCTCTTTACAAATGAAGGAGTCTTCGATGTTTAAGAAAATCTCTGCATTGATGGTTGCAACGGCGATGCTCGCAGCCTGTGGTGCTCAACAATCTTCTCAAGTTCAACTTACTGACAGCACGGGTGTTATTGGTGGTGATAAAGTTTCCGCCGGTTCTACGATTGCACGTTCCACTGTGGGTCTTTACGATTCTAAAGCCAAAGCTTTGTGCTCTGGAACTTTGATTGCTCCGCAATTGGTTCTTACAGCGGCTCATTGTATTGATCCAGACTCTGACGAATTGGTTGTGTTCTTTGGACAAGATTTTAGCGATGCGAAAAAGAATCCACAACTTCTTCGTAAGACGATTAAAGCTCTTCAGCATGGAGACTACAATCCAAAACGCACGGAAGACACTTACGACATTGCCCTTGTTCGCTTCGAAGGAGCCGCTCCAGCAGGATATGCACCAGCTCCACTTTTGAGAGATTTTTCGAATGTCTCTGAAGGTACTAGCATCATCGTTGCCGGTTTTGGTTTGAACTGGTCTTGGGGTGTTAAAAGAGGCGCGGGTGTTTTGCGCACAACAGATCTCGAAGTAAAACAATCTTTGTACGGTTCAACGGAAATCATGATCGATCAATCTCTTCGTAAAGGTATTTGCAGCGGAGATTCTGGTGGTCCTGCTTACCTTGAAGTGAACGGACGTTTGCACCTTCTTGGTGTCGCTAGTCGTGGGGACTCTCTTCCTATTCCTTTGACTCCGGATTGTTTCATCATGTCGATCTTCACAAGAGTCGACTCGCACTTGCCTTGGATTTCTTCTACGGCTCGGGAATTGCTTTCTATTCAGTAGTTGTTGTGGGAATGGCTTCGACCGGAGATTTGAAGACTGGAATTTTAGATAATCCAGTCGCTTCGGTCGGCACGCCATCCGGGCTCAATCAGCGCCGGCTTCGCCGGTTCGGGCCATCCAGGCCCCGCTGAAGGCCTCTCTTCGGACTGGATTATCTAAAATTCCAGTCTTCAAATTTTCGTGAATTCATTGTCTCAATTTAAATAGAAAAACTTTGTGCGTGGGATGACCCAAGGGTGATTTGTCTTTGCGCTTTAATTCTGGGCTTCGCCGTTTTAGTTTGCGAAGTCTTCGTCGTTGACTAGGTGCCAGGAGTTTCCGTTGTCTTTGGATTTTAATAGGGCGGAGTTTAGCATGGGGGACGTGTTTATTTTTTCTTCGGTTTGGGTTTTGAAATGGTAGGGGGCGTAGGGTCTCATTTGGGCGTATTCCAAATAGAGATTATCTTTTCTGTCTATGGTCATTACTTGGTAGTAGTGGGTGTATTCGGGGGCGTTGGGATAGACTAGGATTTGGGGTTGTGTCCATTTTGTCTCTTTTGTTGTTGGGTCTAATTCTGCTTTTTGGTAGGCCAATGCTCCGAAGTATTCGGCGTTGTGGATGGATTTGTCGGAGGCCCACAGTCTATAGGCAAGATGCAATTGATCTTTACTGTCGATGATTAATGAAACATAGGTTTGGCTTCCACCGGGAATTCCGGGGATGTTGAATTTTGCGGAGTAGCCGCTGTTTGTCGTGTTCGTGAATTGCGGGGCTGTCCATTCGTTGATGGAGTCTGAGTTCACTGAAGATGTGTGTGTGAAATGAGCGCCGTGGGCTCCGCCTACAATGTGCAGGATGCCTTGGCTGGTTCTTACGATGCCTGGTTGATTGTGGCTGTCGTTGCTGGGCCAACTTTTTAGGACTTCTGATTTTTTTAATAACTTGGTTTTGATATTATATTCTGCGACCCAGATTCCTGAGTACGGATTTCCGTTTTTATCCGGAACTGTGTTTGTTGGGCGATCGAAGCTTGCTTCGAGCCACGTTATAAAATATTTGTCGCCGGATCTCAAAATTTTGACAGCGCTGCCGCTGCGGTAGCCGATAGGCTGTGCTGTTTTGCTGATCTCTATCGGTGCGTTGACAACCAGTTCGCCTTTTTCATTGAAGGATGTTGTTTGCAACGTCAAACGTCCCACAGTGCCTTGCCAGTCTTCAAAACCAGTTTCATAGCCGGGGGCTTTACCTTGTTTTTGATAATATAAAAATGCAGGAGCATCGGGGAGTGGGTTCGGAGAATAGGGGCGCTCTAGGTCATACCACTCTGGTAAATTTGCATCGGATAAAAGGATTTGGCTTTTCCAAGAAATGCCGTGGTCCTTGGAATACATCACCACATAGTGTTTGAGTGTTGGATTTTCAGATTTGATTCTGACGACAGTGTATAAGATGTCCTTTTTGTCGAAGACCGCCATCTTTGGGTCCCACAGAATGTCTTGTCTGTTGAAGTTGGCCAATTTCTCTAAAGACATGTGGGGAAAGTTTTTTTGTAAAGCACTCAGATCCAGTGGAAGATCGCGCCAGAACCCTAATTCATATTTTTTAAATCCACTTTGCAAGGGTGTTGTTTGGCTGCGTTCGTGTTTTCTTAAGTAAGGTTTATTTTGACTATCGAAAGCGGGAATATAGACGGGGTATCCTGGGTTCCAGTTAAAGGCCGTTCGTTCATGAAAACTTTCAAGATAGTTCGCTACTTCTGCTGTGGAGTTAAACTGGTTCAGTCCTGATTTAGGAAATGGCGGCATTCTTAAAGGTGCGTAGGCTCGTTTTGCAGAAAAATCCGTAGAGGCTTGAGTGTGACTGCCTTCAACTTTGTCCGTGGAGACGGCAAGTTTAAATGAAGTCACCAATGCTGTCATAGCAATGGCGACACTCAAGAGATTCTTCATTCGAGCGTGACCTTCTATTAAAAATTAAATCCATATCCCGCGCGAAGAATGATTTGATTTGCGGAAGATGTATTGTTGTCAGGAAAAAGAGCGTAGTCCAATTGAACCGGAATAAAATTATTGCGATTCAAGTGATAATCAAGCCCCAAGGAGCCTACGATTGTTTGATTCGTACTGACCTTGCTTGTATCTAAGACGTTACTGCTTTTGCCGATAGCAAAAAGAAATCCAAGACCCGCACCAGCCCATACTTCCATCGTTTGTGTTCTGACGAAAGAGTAGCGCACCAGAGCTTCAAGACCCAGGTAGCTGATTTCCACTTTACAGTCAGAGCTTCCCGAACACGAGGCTGCAGCAGAAGAACCTGATGCTTGCAACGTTTCATAACTTCCGAAAATGCGGGCACTGATGTTTCCATCCAGTTGCATTTGATAAAATCCAGAAAGATTAAAGCTGCTGCCACTTAATGAGATAGAAGAAGCTCCACTGGGTTTTACTGTCATGGAGTTCATGGCGTAACCCGCCGTCAGACCCCAAGCTGATTTTGATTTACCTAAAGATTTCGCTGTTGTCGTGGAAGACTTTGCAGAACCTCCCGACGAAATTTTTGCGACGCTAAATTCTTTTTGCATACGACCTTTTAAAATCGCAGCGACGGCTTTTCCGTCTTTGATTTGTTTGATTTCAAGAAGGGCGCGAGGCTTTCCATCCTCACTGCGGGCTCCCAAGCGGTCGCCAACTTTAAGGTCTTCGCCTTCTAAATCCAGAAGAGCGCGGTCACTTTTGACGACGAGGGTTTTGATGGCATAAGCCGGTGAAACCAAAGATGTTAATAGCAAAGCTGTGATCAAGATTTTCATAATGTCTATTATCGACAGAATCAAAATGAAACTAAAGAGCTAAGACTCTAAGGAGTCCATCAAAGATTACCAGTGTTCCGTGGTGTACAGAGCATTTCGCAACACTTTTTTTGAAAATATGTGTCTCAATGTGAGAAGGGGGTGGTGCGCTTCAAGCGGTCCACCGATAAGATAATGGGAGCGGAATATTCAATGGGGGAATGGCCGTGTCACAACGTATTGGTACTTTTTTGTTAGTACTTTTGGCGACGTCGTCTGCCTTTGGCCAGTCATTGACCGAGGTTGGACTGTTCAATCGTTGCTATTCTCATTTAACCGGTAAGCCTGTTCCACTTGGACATGGAACAATGGCGCAAATTCGCGCGGGGAAGGTGCGGGCTCTAGATGCCTGCAACGCTTTGATTGATAAAGCAGAACTCGACCCTTCAGGACCTTTGGTCAATCGCAACGATTCTGAAGCACGCGCTATTCTCAATAACTTTTATAATTTTCATCGCAGTTGGTTTTCGGCGAATTCCGTCGAACAGATTCAAGAATACAATGAAGAGATGTCTCGCGGAACAATTGATCTTTATGATGCCACGGAGCCAGGTCTGGCTTTGACTCGCGCGATGTTTGGTCGCAATGCCAGATACTCCGAAGTCCTTACGCTGCCGACAGGCGTTCATGCGCAACGTGAAGAAAATCAAGCCGTGAAAAATATGATCGGGTGGAATGTGACGTTCCCAGGTCGTTTGATTTACGGAAATAATCCGGGCTTTGATGAAAACCTTTTTAACTTCCGTGCCTATACAGACGGCTTTAACGGGAACTCGGATACGACAAATTCGATGTTTGTGAATCTTCCAAAAATTGAAGTCGGTGAGCTGGTCGGTATTCGTATTAAAGGTGAAAGTGCTAATATTCCTAACGTGTCTTTGCACCCGCTTGGAGACGACAAGCGCGGAAATGATCAACCGGGTTTGAACTACAGTTTTGATTTGTTCAAAACTTTCGGTGGTGGTGTGCTAGGTACACCGATCTACTTTATGTTGAACTATGGTCACGGTCGTGGCCTGGAGTCTAACGGGACAACAAAAGTTCCACGCCGCTGGTCACAAACGAATATGAATTCATTTCTTTGTGCGGAACTTCCGGCTTTGCGCGAGTCTGATATCAAACAATATGTTGTCGGAAACTCTTCAGCACCATTCAGAAATTCGGCAAGCTGCGTGATGTGCCATGCGACTTTGGATCCTATGGCCTATACAGCTCGCAATCTTGTGATTGCCAATTCAGATTATGCGGCTTTAAGCGAAGGGTCCCGTGTTAAAGCCAAAACGGCTTTGCATGTGACAAGCTACCGCAATGAGATTGCTTCTGTGGGCGGTTGGCCTTCAGAACCAGTTGCAAATTTCCATCGTCAAAATCCATCAGGTCGCCTGTTCTTCAGATCTATGACTGGAGACCTTATTGATAAACAGGTGAATGATATCTCGGGTCTGGGTTTGGCGATGACCCAAACAAAGGACTATTATTATTGTGCGGCAAAAAGATACTTCGAATTCTTAACGGGAATTCAAGTGGCTCTTTATGATCGCACAAATCCAGCCAATGCAGATATTAATCGTAAGTTATCTCAGGAAGCCATTGAAGACAGAAAGTTTGTTGAATCTCTTGGGGAAGAGCTTCAAAAAAGACAATCTGTTCGCGAGATCATCAAAGACATCATGGCTTCAAAATATTACCGCAGCGTGAATTATCGCGAACAATAACCGGGGGCGTTGTCATGGGGGATGGAAGTAATTTTACAAGAAGGGGTTTTATCGCAAGTGGTGCCGTTGTCGGTGCTGCGGCCCTTGTTCCAACTCCGTTGGAAAGATTGCTGAATGTTCTCAGCTCAGGCTTCATTCATCAAGCGCAAGCTGAGGCGAACGGGACGGCGGGCTCTCGCAACTACATCAATATTCTTATTGCCGGTGGTCCAATGCGCTACGCTTTTGATGCGTGGATGCGCACGAACCCTTCTGACACTATGTTGGATTTTAATCCTATGGTGGCAACGAAGTTTGTAAGCTCCGGCGGTCGTGTGGTCGGAGTTGAAAATGCCACTTTCAATTATAATGGAGTTTTGGTTCCGCATATGTTTTCTCACTCTGTTTTTAACAGTGCGGGAGGACAAAGACCTCTGACAGATCTTTTAAAACATATGCTGGTGATTCGCGGATTTGGAACAGGCTTTGACGGACATCCGTTTAACGCCACAGTTCAACAAGCTCCTGTTGGTGGTGTCTCTTCCGTCTTAGGACTTGCAGCCGACTATTCTTCTAAAACATTTGAAGCCGTTGAGTGGCCAGAACGTGGTGCTTACGGAAATTATGCCTCTTTAAGAGGAAAAGCCCTGAATAAAGTGACGGGCAGTCCTCTTTATTCTTTGCTTGAAGGTTTCGGTGGACCTCAAGGCGGCCGTGTGAAAGGCCGCTCTTTGAAGGACCGCAATCGCGAGGCGTATGATTTGGCACAGGCGCGCATGCGTGCTTATGCGCAATCGGATTTTGCAGGCTCCACGGTTTTGGCAAAAAATCTTTCCAATGCTTCTGAGTTGATGAAAAAGGGTACTGGCAATATCGACGGATATTGGGGGCCTGCAGTGGCTCGTTATAAAACTGTGATTGAAAACAGCATGCGCCAGTCAGGACTTTTGGGTATCAGTGACGTCCCGATGATTTCTGATGGAGGAAGTTATTGGGGTGTCCACGTCGCCGACGGAAATCGTCGCTTGCTTCTCAGCAGTGATTTTGATTTGCGTGCGTCTATTCAAAATATGGTGGCACCAGGTGCTTTGAGTGAAGGCTTAGCGCTCGCAGAGTATGTTCTTAAAGAAGGCCTTGTGACTTCTTTGAATTTACAAATGGGTGATCCTGCCAATGTTCTTTTGAAAGATGCTGCGAACGGTGTGCAAATGGCTCACACGGCTATCAAAGATATGCATGAAACGGGAGCGATCCCAGGACTTCTGATCACAACGGCATATTACCGAGCGTTGGCGGCAGGTCTTCTTGAATTGATCGATCAGTTGAAAAAAGCAAAGGTGAACGGCGTAGATCTTTGGTCTGAAACTGTCGTTCAAGTTATTTCTGAATTCAATCGCAGTGCACGCGCGAATGGTTCGGGCAGTGACCATGGTTTCAATCAGATGGTTACCAGTGTTTACTCTGGCGCTATTCAAAACGGTCCTTTTGTTGTCGGCAATATTGCCAAAGCCGGTCACGGTGGTGGTTATACGGGAACTCAAGGTATCGGTGCCGCGATTGAAGATTACAATCAAAAAGGTCGTCCGACTCCGACAATGGCAGCGTCGACGGTTGCGGCTTTGTTGCGTGTTCCTAAGAATCCTTATGAAAATTTAGCGGCCCCTTTGGTTGAACTCAATGGCAGTCAACTTCGCGTTTTAAAAACGGCGAAGATTGTGGGGTAATAAGATGAAGATGCTTAAGTCGCAAAAAAATAAAATCTTCACTCTTGTTCTTACGGGTCTGGTGCTCACACAGATGTATCAGAACTGTGGTCAAATGGGAGAGTTCCAAGCCTTAGATATGTCATCAATGAATTTGTCGATGGGCTCTGAAGGTGGAACGGACCAAAACCATCCGGGACAAAAAGACGTTGTTTTGCCTACACAAAAAATCCAAGTGGGGAATCGCGAATATGTTGCCTCGTTGATGCGTGAGGTTTTCACGAATCCGGCTCGTCCAGTTCCAAACTTGGAGGCTTTGATCAATCAGTGGATTGTCAATCGCGGGCCGCAGTATGGTCTAGGTTGCAACCCTTATAGTTCTTATTCGGGCAGAGACTGCGGCGGAGATATTTCAAACTCAAACCTTTCCACGCATATGGATGATAATACGGTTCGTGAATCATTTCGTGTGCAGTTCTGCGAAAACGTTTTAGGTATGGATGAAGGTGTCAGTGCGATCCTCTCAAAAATATCGAACGCTCCTGCTGCTCCGAATGCGCAAGCAGCGAAACAGGTCTATGGTCTTTTCTATCGTGGCGATGAAGCTTCGGATCTTGTGATAAGTTCGCTCCTGGAATTTGACCGAGCATTGGCGGTAAAAAATGAGACGCCTCTGGAAAGATGGCGGGCTTTGGCACTTCAAGTTTGCGAATCACCGGGGTGGCAGTTACAATAAAATCTCACGAAGGGATTTTATCGCGACAGCCCCGTAGGGGTGGAGGGCAGGAGCCCGAAACAATAGCGATAAAGGTTCTTGGGGGAAACAGAATGAGAGCTGGGGTTAAGCGAGGGTTGATCGCAGGTAGTGCGGCTGTGGTGTTAGTTTTGGGTTTCCAAAACTGCAGTGACTTTGCTTTGCAAGACCAAGTTCTTTACGATCAAGGTATCTTTGAATCCCGCGAAGCTCTTGATGCAAAAACTCTCCCGGTTCTTCTTGAAGCTGAAGAACTTTCTATGTGGTCTAAACCGGGCCAACCCAATTTTGTAAATAAGGCGATGCTTGCTGATCAAGTTTCGATGATCATAGCAGCGGATACGACAGCAACAGGAAATTTAATCACGGTGAGAGCGGGTGCCGGTTCGGAAGAATCTTCGATCTCGGTAACTGGTGGAAAAATTCGCGCGATGCGTTTTAATAGTGTGGGCACGAGTTATTCTGAGTACCTTGAAGTGGCTCTTCCATCGAGTGGCGACAAAATGGTTGTTGCCGCAGCTTTCGGTGCGAAGGCCTCAGAGATTTCTTTGCTTGTAAATGGTGTCGTGCAATCAGGAACCTTGGTAAAAACAGGAACTCCATTTGATTATTCATACACTCAGAAAGATAAAACTTCCGCTCCAGCCGCAGGACAAGTCTACGAATACGTCGTATTCGGCGGTGACAGCGTTAGCAAAAAAGGAAAATTGACGAATTCAGAATTGAACGTCATGGCTCGCTATGTAGCGAACAACAACATGATTGCAAATGTGATTTATGACCCCGCGCTACTCAACGACACCGGTGACGGTGGCGGCGGTGATGACGTCAATCCGAAGTTTGTAACTGCGAAAGCGATCATTGATGCTAAATGTATTAACTGTCATAAATCGGGCGGCAATAGTCCGAATTTAGTCAACCTCACAGAATCTAAAGCTGTGGGCAATGCATGGGTCATTAAAGCAAATCCTGAAGGTTCGAAACTTTACTATCGTTTGCAAGGTTCGTCAGGACCAGGCTCGAAAGATATGCCATCAGGTGGCAGTATCAGCGCGGCAGAGGTGCAAGCCATTGCTGATTGGATTAATAGCATTCCGTAAAATTTAAGAGAGAATAAATAATCACCAAAAAATTAGGGGGATCTACAATGAAGTTTTTTGCAGCTTTGTTTCTAACAATGGGGCTTTCATACGGCGCGATGGCACAAAGTGTAGTGGTCGACGTGGTACTCAATCCGATGGGGGATTTTAAAGCGAAGACCGGCGACGTCAAAGGTTCTGCGACAGTGAAGGGCGATGAAGTAACGGCTGAGAATATTGTTGTGAACTTAAAGAGCTTGAAAACAGGCGTAGAGCTTCGAGACAAGCACACTCAAAAATATCTAGATACAAAAACTCACCCAGAAGCTGTTCTTGTTTCAGCGACAGGAAAAGGTGGCAAGGGTAAAGGTAAAATCAAAATCAGAGGCGTAGAAAAAGAAATTGAAGGAACTTATAGAGTAGAAGGCAAAGTTCTAAAGGCGGACTTTAAACTGACTTTGAGTGATTTCGATATTAAAGACATCAATTACATGGGCGTTGGTGTTGAGGACGAAATCACGCTTCACGTGGCCGTCCCCGTTAAGTAGTTTTCTAGAAGCGGTAGTTCATACCGATTTTCCAAAGAGTGGCTCCCTCAGAGAGGGGGCCAATCCCAGAGTAAAATTCCCACTTTTGAAACAGACGAACATTTAAATCTGCCATTCCCATCACATTCAAGTTGCGACCGGAATCAATTGTCTGGTTCGTGGCATCTTTAGGCCAATCGATATTCTTCATAAAGGCCATACCCGTGACGCCGGCATTGATTCTGCCCGACAAACGGTAAAACACGCGAGGAGAAACGCCAAACACCGTGAAAGCCACTTTGCTTTTTTCATAAGTAATCACAGAACTATTACCGCCACCGTTAGCGCGACCGGAGCCGATGAAAGCTCCCGCACTCCAACCCCAGCGATAATAAGTGATTTCTTTTTGTAAAGTCACAATCAGGCCGTTGTAGTTGGCAACGTCTTTGTCGGTGTTAATACCTTGTTGCAACTTCAAATTTTCGTTCCACTGAAGTGCAGAAAGACTGACGCCCCAAGATTGCAAAGACTTCGGACGAGCGGCCCGTGCCGCCGTTTTTGCAGGCGCAGCCGGAGTTTCGGTTGCTTCCGCTGGTGCCGCTTCGGTGGTTGGTGTCGCAGCTTCTGTCGGAGCTGCTGTTTCAGAACTCGCAGCGGGATCTTCCTCTTCAGAAGTCGCTTCTTGCGCAAAAGAGGAGTGGGCTAATAGTGAACTGACGAAAAGAAAAAGAAATATTTTTCTCATAAGCCTCTCCTAGTAAGACACGTGAATTTGACCTTGCAGAGCCCAAGCATCTTGAGCACCCGAAGAGTCCGTATAAGTTTTTGCATTTGTCGCCATGGCGCGGAGTTCAAGACGTGGCAGTGGGAACATCAAAGCTCCCAAGCTCCATTTCATGTTTTCCGATGACGACTTGCTGATATCTGATTTGCTATGTTCAATGACCGAAAGAAGGTTGTATCCGCGAGTCAGATTCACCATCGTTTCAACCAGAGCATAAGTTCCCAGTTGCGCATCGGTGTTGGCCAATTTGTCGGTTTTTTCTTTAAAGCCCGCCTCGGCCATGATCGCAGAACCTTTAGAAAGTCCCATACGCGTTGTGAAAGCAAGAAGATTCCATTTTGCGATATCGCTCTCTGAACTTAAAACGGAACCACCGACTTTAAATTTTTCGAAGACCTGATATTCGCCCGCGATAGAAAACCCTTTTTGTTTTTCGGGATCTTCTTGAGCTGCATTGCCAACAAAAGCATTCACGGCCACATCCCAATCAGGATAGGTGAAGTGGGCAACGACCCCTTGGGATTGGTCAAATTGACCTAACGTGATGGCTTTACGATTTACAGCCGTATGATCGACGTTGCGAATTCCGAAAACTTTATCGAGCTGACCCACGTACAACCAGAAGTTGTTACTTTGTTTCCAGCGCAAGTAATATTCTTTGGCAAACCATGTGTTGGTTTTGCCATAGTAAGGTTCAATGCCCGTGTAAGAAATCGTCGTGACCAATGTGTATTTCTGTTTTTTATCACCAAAGAACGTCAAATTAACATCGTTCTGCATGTTGATAAAGCGCTCCATGGAGGCCTTGGAGCCGGGGTCCATCTGCAACCACAAACCACGATATTTAATTCCCGGACGAATCCACCAAGGAAGAGGTTTAGATCCCAAGAATCCCGATTTTGCCGCGATTTCTTCCTCTTCCATTTTCTTAGGGAAGAAAGGATCGCGGGCTGTGATTTCTGTTGCATAAAGGGCGCGACCGTAATCGTTCAAGGCGCCGCCACCGTGACCGTTGTAATGGCAGGTGATGCAAGAGGAGTAGCTATAGCCGATAAAGTCAGGGTAGGCCTGAGCCTGGCTTGCAAGGATGAAAGAAACTAAGATGAAAAGTGCATATTGAAATTTAAAATGTCTCACAATGAAACAAATTCTATTGGACGAGAGGTGAGAATCAATAAAAATCTACACCCTCCTGCATTGTTAACCGATAAGTGTTCCATGGAAACAAAAACAACCACCCTAGAGCGTCCTCGTGCCGTGCAAATGGCTGCTGCAGTGCTCATCATGACTCCGTTATTGGATATGATGATGCTTCAAAGAACGGGAACTCAGGTTTTCGGTATTCTCAGTTGGATTTTGATTTTTGGAGCAGGGGCGAGTCTTTTGGTTCGCCACAAATCCTCTTGGGTTCTGGGCATTGTTCTTTGTGGCGCGTTTGTGATCACCACCGGCGTAAGCTTGGTGCGTGAAATGGATATGGTGGACCCTGTTGTCAGTACGGCCAAGTTGATGGACTGTCTTTTGGTGCTATTTATCGTGGGTACCGTATCATATTTCTTCCGTTATCCTTACCTCGATCGTCGTCAAAACTGGTTTGCTCCAACGGGCGACCGCTTTGCGATCACTTCCTCAGTGGTTTTAGGTGGAGTTGAAACTCAAACAATTGATTTGTCCTACACAGGAGCCCGTATTACGGTGCCGGATTCTGCAAAGTTTAAGGTGGGCGATGTTGTCGCTTTGCAGTTGTCAGAGATTAATGACATCAGCTGCAAGGCCCGCGTCGTAGATGTCAAAGCCGATCATATTCGCGTTCATTTCGAGGGGACTTCGTCTTCCGATAAGGATTTGATCCGCCAGTGGCTGAATACGCAAAATCTACAGAAAGTTTAACCAAAGACGACAAATATCCTTCCGCCGCGCCTGATTTTAAGGCATAAAAGGGCTTTTCACCCAAGGTAGAATCATGGCTAAATCAACGAAGAAAAAAGCAATAAAAAAACCTATAGTCGCGGAAGCGGAACACGCCCACGAAATCCCCGTTGGAGTGCGTAAGATCCTTGAAAATGTGCGTCCCACTCCGATGATTCACAATGGTCTGACGAACGAAGAAAAGATCGAAAAGATCACGAAAAAATTCACTGAGATCATGGAGACGTTGGGACTAGATCTTGAGGATGACAGCCTTAAAGAAACTCCACATCGCGTGGCAAAAATGTACGTGAATGAAGTGTTCAGCGGCCTTGATGCAAAAAAATTCCCTAAGATGACGGTTATTGAAAACAAAATGAACTATGATCAAATGATTGTGGTTCAAAGTATTAGCTGCTTGTCGTTCTGCGAGCATCACTTTTTACCCATTGATGGCTTTGCTACAGTGGCTTACATCCCGAACAAAAAAGTCATTGGTCTTTCTAAGATCAATCGTGTGGTGCAGTACTTCTCTCGCCGCCCACAAGTGCAAGAGCGTCTGACAAAACAAATCACGGACTGCTTGCAATACATCTTGGGTACTGAGCATGTGGCCGTTCATATCAATGCCAAACACTATTGTGTAGTGATGAGAGGTATTGAAGACACGGGGAGTACGACTTCCACGGCGGACTTGCGCGGGCACTTTAAATCTCGCCAAGAAACTCGTGAAGAGTTCTTGCAGCACTGCCGTACAAAATAATCTGTTTAATTAAAAATCTGTGAGCAAAGCGGTGCCGGGCCTCGTGTCATCGCTTCGCGTAAACCTTGCGAAACCTTGTCGTTGGCCGACATCTTTTCGCCAAGTTCCTTAAAGAAAGCTTCCAGCTCCGTTCCGGGGCTTGCGGATTCTTGGATAAAACGGCTTACCGCTGTGATGGAACTTTGATTTGAAAACTCATTATAGCCTTTGCTGAAGCCCATCTGCGCTTTCTCCAACGTTTTTACGGAAGCGGCAGAGAGGTTTTGTTTTTCCGGCAAGAAATAATCATCGACGGTGTTGAAGTAGGGCTTTCCTTTAGAGACGGCAAAACTCATGGCATTTTTTCCCGCGACCCACACAGGAAGGGTGGCGCGCTCATAGAAAAAATTGAAGACGGTTTGTGGTGTTGTGCCGACGAGCACGAAATACACATGACCCGGTTTTAAAGTTTTTAACTCATTAAATTGTTCGGGGGTTAGAATGTGCATTTGTTTTTGATGTTTAAGTTCCGAGGCAATAGAGGACTCAAAGCCTGCGGCCTTCCCGAAAACCTTCATGAGCGTATCGACCTCTTGAACGTTAAATGGGGATATCACGGGAGCAATCACAGCTTTGTCACTTTGAATTTTTGCTGCGGCAGATTTGACCGCTTTCCCATAAAAGTACATGCGCTGAGGGGCAAATGTTTGCGTGCCCACGCCGTAAATAGGAAAGGTGAAGTGTTGGCCGGAAGCTTCAGCAAACTTCAACACGAATTCCTTTTTCGCCGGAGACATGGTTGCGTCGTTGTGAACAAAGTCTTTAAAAGCCGCAAGATCTGGAGACTTCACATTTGCAAGCGGCAAAGAGGCGAGACTTTCTAAAAGGCGTGATTCCGCTCCGTAAACAGCGGATTGTCCCCAACCCAAAGGTTGCAGACGCAGATAAGTTTCCGCCATGGAGATCTCGCGAAATTTAGAGCCGAAACCATCGTCAGCTCCCGAGATGGCCAAATTTACTTTCGATATCTTATTTTCTTGAAGAGCTTTTTCATAGCTTTCCACAGAAAGATATTTCAGTTGTCCTTCGATGCCTTCAGGAAAGGAAGGGTAGATCTTTTTGATTTTCTCCGCGACACTTTGTTGATAGACGACCTGAAACTCTCCATCGAATCCCAGTTCTCGCAAACGACGCATGACAGAGATTCCGGCGGATTGATGGCCAAAACCGGGAGCGGAATCCACGTACACGCGCACAAGCTTTTGCTGACTTAAAAAGCCTGCAAGCTCCTGGGTCGCAAAGGACCAAGAGCTCACAAGGAAAATAATGACAAACAAAAGCGCTTTTAAATTCATCTTATTGGAACACCTTCGAGCACATTCTTGCTTGGCTAGGGTTTACTTTCGAGAAGCGAACTTCCATTTCTGTTAAACCGTCGAAGAAGGCTTTGTTACCTTGCTTTTTCAGAGTTTCAAAACTTTCGGGCATCGTAACACCGGTTTTTTCATAAACAGCGCTGCGGGCTCTTTGGTAGTATTCATTGAGGTCCGTGCGATGATAACTGCGTTCACCTGAAGCCTTCACGATAGAGTAGGATGTTCCCTTTTCAAGATGAAGGACTTCATCAGGGAAGATCAGCATGGATGCCAAGATTTCAAGTTCGCCTTGAAACATCGAAACGCTGTTGGTAAGAAGGCGACGCTTATCCATACGGATTGTCGCAACTCCCCCGGAAGCGTTGCTATTTAAGAATTTTTCTACAACCGTGTCCGGGTTTTGCCCCTCTTGAATTTTGACTGAAGATCCCCCGCTAAAGTTTGAGGCGACACCGAGGTCATAGGTCAAAGAAATAAAAGGAGAACCTTGCGGACTCATCGCATGGTTGATCATCATTCTCGTCAATGAATGTGGTTCATTCAAAGGACTGATGCGTTTTTTAGAATCAACACCATGAGTTCCAAAAGTCTCAAAAGTGTCTGGCAGACCCTTTAATTTAAAAAGGTGAGAGCCTGAACCTGCCGTGAGGCGTTTAGAGAAAAGACCTCCACCGACAACTTTGCCTTGGCTGTTCGTCACGGATTGAAGTTTTTCATTCTGGTCAATTCCACGGAAAAGGATAGGAGCGTTCTCGTAATTGGGTTTTCTGATGGCCTCGACGTATTCCTTCCAGAAAAATTTCTCGGTCGGCTCCATGAGAGACCAAGGAAACATTTTTTCCATGGCTTTAGCGACACCTTCGCGATCATTGGCTTTGACCATGTCACTTAAGGATTTGCTTTGCACCAGTTCCTCGCGTTCGGCGGCTCCGGCTTTGTATTCTTGAACTTGTTGCGAATACACTTTCTTAGCTTTGACATTCAATTCTTCTATTTGACGTTTTTGACGAAGATCCAGTTGATCTTGGAAGGACTTCATCATCTGTTCATAGGGTAGCGAAGAAGAGATTTGAATACCTTTCATAGCGGCATATTCAACAAGAGCCGCACGCTTTTGTGGCTCGGAAAGCTGCTTGATGCTGTGAAATGTGCTGAGAGATTGTTTTACGGATTGAAAGTTCAGCTGATTGATTTCCGCAAGACGTCTTTGGGCTAAGACACTGCCGGCTTCGGCATTCGTTTTTAATTCCATCAACTCCATAGCCGTTAGCTCGCCGGAGTAATGGGATGTAGAGAGCACATTGCTAGATTGGACTCCCAACGTGTGCCCGAGGTTTTCAACGATGACATGATAGGCGGCATAGCCGTGCTTTGGATGTGCGCCCTTGTGGAGAGCCATTTTGGTAGAGTTAAATGACGAAAGGTTATGGAGATTATTCAAATTAACCATAGACTCAAGAAGAACAAAAGGGTTCTTTCTTGCAGACTCGTGGGCCCTGATTGTTAAATTCACTTTGCCGTTAGCTCCTGGGGTTAAGCGGATCTCACTGACTTCTCCAGGAGGCAGGTCTTTTGTATACTCAATAGTCAGGTTGTAGATTTTGTTGTTTTCATTGTGATGGCCATTGTGATTGTGTTGATGAGATTTGTTCACCATGGAAATTAATTGGTCCAATGCTGAGTGAGGATTGGCAAGGATCTTGGCTTCCGCTTGTTTGTATATTTCAAAAGCTTTATTGCTCTCTTCGGCGAGTTGTTGCATGTAAGCGCTGTCGTCCCATGTGTAGCTAGCGTAGCCATAGTGATGGGTCGTGTGGTGTTGCGCCAGTGCCTGGGAGCTTAAGCCTATAACTAACATTGCAGAAATGGTTGCCTTCATTAAACACCTCTAGTGTTCTTTGAGAGAGCAAGACACATACCTTGTAGTCTTAAATATGCGAGCTTTGATCGTTTAGAATTTTGACGAGGGACGAATTTGGGTGAGCGTATTTAAATGAGACACCACGTGATAAACAGGTGGTGTCTCATTTTGGAATGAAGGTTACGTCAAGGCAGATTGCAAAAGTTCGCGAGAGTTTTTAGAAAGACTCTCGACGGCGACCATGCGTTTGATTTGTTTCATGGCTTTTTCTTTCATCACAGGATCTAACTTTTGCACAAAGTTAAAGGCTGCGCAAAGACGGGCGGCCACTTGCGGGTTCTTCGCATCGACTTCAAGAATCTTATCAGCGTAGAATTCGTAAGCGTCCGTGTTGGGATCATGGAAGCGCACGATGTTCGCACCAAAAGCACGAAGCAATGAATACACGTTGTTCGGATTCGTGATGTTAAACGCCGGATGCTTCGTCAAAGCTTTGACGTCTTCAAGTGTTTGCTTGCGAGACGTTGTTGCTTGAGTTGTGAACCATTTGTTGATCACAACAGAATCGTTTTTCCAGTCTTCATAGAAGTTTTGCAAAGCCTTCTCGCGGTGAGAAGACTCTGTATCCGCCAAAATCATCATCGCTGTCATACGGTCAGTCATGTTTTGAGCCTCCCAGTACTGTTTGTTCACGATCTCGAGGATCTCAGGATCGTGCAATTCAGCAAGGAATGCCAAAGCTTGGTTTTTCAAAGAGCGGTGGCCGAAAACTTTCGTGTCGCGGCTCTTCGGTTCAACACCGTGGTACTTGCGATAGATATCCAACAACTGCGTGCGGTTTTCGCGGGCAATGGCTGAACGCAATGTCGTGCGCGCTTGGTGGAAGGCCTCTGCATCAAGAATAGCTTCTTCCTGAGCCAAAATCGCATGACTTGGAAGTTGCAACATCTTCGCTTTGAACGAAGGGTCCATGTTCTCGTCACGGATAATAGCGCTAAGAGCTTTCAGATAGCGAGCATCAATGTTGAGTGGTTTCTTAGCACGAGCTTGTTCAATCAAAGTGTGCAAAACACCCATGCCGATTTTTTGCGCCATCTCACGACGGTTGAAAGAATCTGTGTCTTTTTCCATCAAGAAATAAAGATCGTCATCACTGGCCTGCCATTTCAAATTCACAGGGGCAGAGAACTCACGCAAAATGGAAAGGACGGGACGCTCTTGAAGATTTTTAAAGACAAAACTTTCTTTCTTGTCTTTAAGCTCAATCAAATTTTTGCCGTCAGAGTTCACCTGAATTTTATCGCAGTTCAAGTTCAACTCTTTTCCAGATTTATCCAGAAGACCCATCATCAAAGGAACATGGAACGGATCTTTTTGCGGTTGGTTTGGAGTCGGCGGGCAGTGTTGTTCCAAAGTCAGGTGGTATTCACCTTTGGCTTTGTCGAAGTTTTCAGAGACAGTCACAACCGGAGTTCCGGATTGATGATACCAACGTCTGAACTGCGCAAAATCCTTACCGTTAGGCTCGGAGATCGCAGAGGCAAAATCCTCTGTCGTCACGGCTTGACCATCGTGGCGTTTGAAATACTCATCCATTCCTTTGCGGAAACCTTTACGGCCCACAATGGTTTGCATCATGCGAATAACTTCCGATCCTTTTTCATAGATCGTCATCGTGAAGAAGTTATCCACGGCCATGCACGATTCAGGGCGAACAGGGTGGGCGTTCGGTCCCGCATCTTCCGCGAATTGACCTGCGCGAAGAGCATCAACGTCTTCAATTCTTTGCACCCCACGATCTGTCATATCTGCAGAGAATTCTTGATCGCGGAAAACCGTCAAACCTTCTTTCAAAGAAAGTTGGAACCAATCGCGCAATGTCACACGATTGCCTGTCCAGTTGTGGAAGTATTCATGGGCCACAACGGATTCAATGCTGTGGAAGTCCACGTCAGTTGCGGAGTTTGAATCGGCCAAGACCAGACGAGAGTTGAAAATATTAAGACCTTTGTTTTCCATGGCTCCGGCATTGAAATCATCAATCGCCACGATCATGTAGTCGTTCAAATCATATTCAAGGCCGAAAGTATCTTCATCCCACTTCATGGATTTTTTCAAAGAATCCATGGCGTGCCAGCAGCGCTCTTGTTTGCCATGGGCTGCATAGACTTCAAGATTTACTTTGTGACCTGATTTCGTTGTGAAGGTATCGCGGATAACGCCCAAGTCTCCGGCAACTAATGCAAAAAGATAGCAAGGCTTCTTATGTGGATCGCGCCAGAAAGCTTTGTGGCGGCCGTTGCCAAGATCTTCAATTTTAACGCGATCACCATTAGAAAGAAGCACTGGATATTTCTTTTTATCTGCTTCAATTGTCACCGTGTAGGATGTCATCACATCGGGGCGGTCAAAGAAGTAAGTGATTTTTCTAAAACCTTGGGCTTCACACTGAGTGCAGAAAATCCCGTTGGATTTATAAAGGCCTTCCAAAGAGGTGTTGTTCTGCGGTTGAAGTTCTGTTTCCACTTCAAGTGTGAAAACATCTGGAACAGTGGGGATGATGAGTTCTTCAGCTGTGATGCGGTATTGCTCCGCAGTCAAAGCATTCCCATTGATCTTTACAGAGACCAATTTCAGCTCTTCACCATTTAAATGCAGTTCTGCGGCACCTGAAGCCGTTTTCTTAATTTGGCTTTTCGCGACAACTCGACAAAAGTCGTCATTGAGGTTGAAGTCGAGGTTTACAGACTCCACAGCGAAAGCAGGGGCTTTATAGTCTTTCAGATAAATTTTTTCTTGTTTCATAATGCCTCGATTCAGATAATAGACGAATGAGTTTGTTAATCACTTCTATCACAATAAACACCCCGCATCTACAAGACATGCTGGGTTTTTACCGAATTATCGGCTTTCAATTTACAGCGTCAAAAGTTGATAAGGGCAGTGAAGTGCATAGAGCGATTCACAATGCCGTGGAGTTCTCTTTGTACTCGATTCAAAATACGCAGAGATCTCAGATTCCAAGTTTACAGTTGGGTTTTAAGATTACAGATTTGGAAAAGACCGTGGGCGAGCTTGTCAAAATACCAGGTGCCATGTGCATTTTGGATCCGACAGATATGCCAGATGGAAAAAAAGCCATCGTCCTTGATCCTGACGGTCACTCTATAGAGCTTTGTGAGCTCTAAGAGTGTTTGTACATGCGATCTTCAAAAGACGCTAACGCCGCTTTCGCACCTTCACCCATGGCAATCACGATCTGCTTATAAGGAGTGGTTGTCACATCTCCCGCAGCGTAAATTCCAGGAACAGATGTACGTCCTTTTTCGTCGACAATGATTTCTCCGTACTTGCTCAAATTGACCGTGTCCTTCAAGAACTGGCTGTTTGGAACAAGACCGATTTGCACAAAAATTCCATCAAGATCAATTTTCTCTGGCTTATTCACGGAACGATCCGTGTATTCCAGCTGAGTTACTTTTTGACCGTCACCTGTGATTTTTTCTGTTTTTGCACTGGTGATGATTGAAACATTCGGCAACGATTTGAGTTTGTCGACCAAGATTTGATCGGCCTTCAATTGGTCGTTGTATTCAAAAAGTACGACTTCTCTCACGATGCCGGCCAGATCAATGGCTGCTTCAACACCAGAGTTTCCTCCGCCAATGACAGCAATCTTTTTACCTTTATAGAAAGGACCATCACAGTGCGGGCAGTAAGCGACACCGCGACCGAGATATTCTTTCTCGCCATCAACACCGAGCTCGCGCCATTTAGCACCTGTTGTGACGATGATTGAGTCTGCCGTCATATGTTCGCCACTTTCAAGCTCAATGGCTTTAAGTCCACTTTCTGTACGGATCTTTTTCACTCGGCGATTTTCAAAAGTTTTAATAGGGTAGCTTGCGACATGTTGATTTAACTGCGCAGCCAATTGAGGACCTTCTGTGTAAGTGACAGAAATAAGATTCTCAATGCCTTTGGTTTCTTGAACCTGGCCACCGATTTTTTCAGTGATCAAAGCTGTGCTAAGTCCTTTGCGCACACTGTAGATCGCGGCTGAAGCACCCGCAGGACCTCCGCCGACAACAAGCACGTCAAAGTGACCTAAATTTTTATTTACAGGTTCTTCAGGAGCCACAGACTCGTCGATACCAAATACGGATTCAAGTTTTGCCAACAAATCCAAAAGTTGGATGCGACCTGAGTGAAACATTTTAGCATTGGTTACGAGGGAAGGAACCCCTTGGATACCCAATGCCTTCACATCGTCTTGCACGTAACCACCATCAATAATTTCATGGCGGAAGTTACCGTGAATTAAAGCAAACTGATTCAAGGCCTGAACAACGTCAGGACAGTTTTCGCAAGTAAGCGAAATATAAGACTGCACCGTGATGTTTTTATTTAAACGTTTCACGCGGTTTGCAATCACTTCATCAAGAGCTTTTCCTTTGCCGTCCGTGTTGAGGATGGCAAGGATCAAAGAAGTAAATTCATGTCCTCCAGGAATTCCTTTAAAGATGATTCCTGTGGGTTTGCCTTTATAGGCAATGTGAAACTGAGGCATGGGCGAATTGCCAGTCGCATTTTTGCTGACGACAATTTTTGGAGAAGTGCTAGCCACATCCTCAAGCATTTCGATCAAATCTTTTTGATCTTCGTGAGAGCTGTTTTCGTAAATAAGCTCTACGGTGTTTTCAAGTTTAGTAAATACAGAAGTAAGTTGTTCTTTAAGTTGAGAATCGAGTGACATAACAACCTCCTAAAAAGAGAACGAGAAGGGGAAAGAAGTCCCCGCCGAGATGGCGAGGACTTTAAAAAACTAGATTTTACCAACTAGATCCAAACCAGGTTTCAAAGTTGCTTTACCTGGAGTCCATTTAGCAGGGCAAACTTCGCCTGGGTTCGCAGCGATGTATTGAGCCGCTTGAGTTTTGCGGTACAATTCATCAGCGTTACGGCCGATGCCGTTGTCTTGAACTTCAGCCAAAACGATTTTACCTTCTGGATTCACAAGGAAAGTACCGCGGTAAGCAAGACCTTCTTCTTCAATGTGTACGCCGAATGCGCGAGTCAATTGGAATGTAGGGTCCGCAAGCATTGGGTATTTGATTTTTTTGATTGTCTCAGAAGCATCATGCCATGCTTTGTGTGTGAAGTGAGTGTCAGTAGAAACACCGTAAACTTCTACGCCGATTTTTTGGAAGTCAGCATATTTATCAGCCATGTCACCCAATTCAGTTGGGCAAACGAATGTAAAGTCAGCTGGGTAGAAAAAGAAAACAGCCCATTTACCTTTAAGGTCGTTTTGAGTCACAGTTTTGAAATCACCGTGGTGGAAAGCTTGTACTTTAAAGTCAGGCACTTTCGTGTTGATAAGAGTTTGCATTGATTCTCCTTAAGCTGTTGCACTCCGACTTTGTCAGAGTGGTGTTTAAATTCAGGCTCTAGCAGCCAAAAAAATGAGGACCTCTAGTAGCCTTTGTTACTAGAGGACATCTTTCGTCTTTCATAGTAGGGGATCAACCTTTTTTAAGGAAATCGATTATTAATATGAATTGATAGATTTTATCTATTAAGGTAAAATTGCCTTAAATAGGAGCACTCAATGGTCCCAAAAGTGAACTTTTCTTTGACGCAGCTCGAATATGTAATGGCCGTACATAAATATGGCCACTTTGCGAAGGCGGCAGAGGCGTGTTTTGTGACTCAGCCCACTTTGAGCATGCAAATACAGAAGCTAGAAGAAGATCTAGGCGTTGTTATTTTCGATCGCTCAAAAAAGCCCATTCTTCTGACACACATGGGAAAAAAATTGATATCTCAAATGCAGACGGTTCTCTTTGAGGCCAGAAAAATCGAGAATCTGATCCAGCAAGAAAAAAAGGGCGCAAAACAAGGATCTTTGATGATCGGTGTTATTCCCACTGTGGCGCCGTACCTGTTGCCGCGTCTGCTGCCGATGTGTGAAGAACTTTTTCCAGAAGTGGAACTCAACATCAAAGAGATGCAGACGGATCATATTCTTAAAGCCTTGGATGATGATGAGATTGATGTCGGTGTTTTGGCAACGCCGACGCAAGTTTCAAAGATGTTTGAGTTTCCTCTTTATTACGAACCTTTTTATGTTTTGTGTGAAAAGAATCATGAGTATGCCCAAGCTAAGAAAATCAAATATCAAAGTCTTTCCATGGAAGATGTGTGGCTTTTGGAAGAAGGCCACTGTTTGCGCAATCAGGTTTTAGATCTCTGCTCGATTAAAAAGAACAAAGGCACGCGTCGTCGTTATAAATTTGAAAGCGGAAGTTTAGAGACGCTTAAAAACCTCGTGGATCTCTACGGGGGGTACACTTTGCTTCCACATCTTGCCACCGAGCAAATCGGGGAGCATAGTCAGATCGTGCAATTTGAACGTCCGATTCCGGCGCGAGAAATTGGTTTGGTGTATCGCCGCGAGCACTACAAAAGCGAGTTGATCGAAAGCCTAGGAGAAGCGATTCTAAAATCAATCCCCGAGGAGCTGCGCAAGATTCGCCCGAAAGATTTGGATGTATTGCCGATCGCTTAAGAGGTACGCCGTACCTTTTCGAATTGCGGCGCGATAAATAAGGATTTTTGAAATGGAAAAACGTAAACCGATTGAAACAAGAGAAGACATTCAACTTTTAGTGGATAGCTTTTACGACAAAGTTCGCAAAGACACTTTTATCGGACCGATTTTCAATGATGTTGCCAAAGTCAATTGGGACGAACATCTTCCGAAGCTCTATAACTTCTGGTCGGATTTGTTATTAGGCGACGACACTTACCGTGGTCGTCCATTCCCTCCCCACATGAAACTGAATTTGCAGTTTGGTCACTTTGAACGTTGGCTTCGTTTATTTACAGAAACCGTGGATGAACATTTTATTGGCTTAAAAGCCAGTGAAGCAAAAGAGCGCGCAATGCGTATTGCGCGCAACTTTATGATCAATTTGAGTTTGCTGGATCCGAACTAGTATTGAACTTCGAAAACTTCATTGCCATCTCGGTCAACGGAAGAAATCACTCTGAAATTCGTATTTGGATTTGTTGTCACCACAGGGTCCAAAGTCACGCCATCGACCACAACAACGATTTTGTACTGTCTAGCCAAAGAAAGCGTTTTTATTGTGTTTGCCGGAACGACAATGCTTTGTACCGTGTGGCCTTCGGATTGAAAAGTGAACTGTGTTTCCACTGACAAAGTGTTATTGAGATTGAGAGCGCCCACAGTAGAGCCTTCACTTTGTTCAAGACTAAACTGTTGTTGTCCCGCGCTAGGGCGGATGGTCGCGCTGTAGTCAGTGGATTTGTCGATATCGATGTCTACGTTTTGAGAAACATAGGTGTTATCACGGAGGATGGTCGTTGCCGACAACTTCAGGGTGCCATCGTCTTTAGAGAGATAAAATTGATCTGGCAACATTCCGAAGCATTTGGAGATGACGACATCGCCTTGGTAGATCGCAAATTTGATAATGTGCTGAGTGCCATTATCAACGCGCATTGAGGCATGACTGATCGCTGGTAAAGCAAGAAGTGCGAAAACTAAAGTCTGTGTGATTTTTTTAATAAGTGATTTCATGTTATGTCCCTTTCAGAGGATTGTTAATGTCTTCCTCTAAAAGCAACGGTGATACCAACTTTTCAGGCGCTCAGATGCAATATAGGAGGTTTGAAAGGGATGTTGCCGGGAATCTGGCAGGACGATCTGCTGCATTTTCGGCGCCTGCCGGAGTTCCGGCAGCTCTATTTAAGCGTGCACGTTCCAATGCTCACGTTAACGACGTCACTTTTATTTAGGACGTTTTTTCTAAACGCCGCGGCAACAGCATCATCAATCATGAGTGAGTCACCACCCTTATACTCGGGGTAAGAGATCTCTGCTTGATCCATCTTTTGCATAAACTGAGGAGTGAGAGTCGATATTGAAAGTAAAGAGATCAAAGATCGGCCTTTTTTTGGTGTCGCTAACAGTTCCTGAGCTGTAGAGAAATAGGCTTCGTTATTTTTTTCGAGAATTGTGACGTTCGCCTTGTAAATGCCAATGGCTTCCATATCATCCGTTGCGCAAAAAGAGAGAGTCATGCCAAGAGCTTCTGTGGTCGAACATTTTTTTAGATCCAGAGAGCCATTTCGTTGAACCTCAGTGGTGTTGAGTGTGATGTCATTTTCAATGGGCATTAAGCCGCTGTTAGTTGCAGTGGTTGCCCCAACAGTGCACTCCATAGATAAGGCCAAAGCCTGGGAACCGATACATAAAGCCAGAGTCATCACTCCAAGTTTTTTTCCTAGATTAAACATAAAAGCTCTCCTTCGTATGGAAGGCCTTTTTGCTAGAAATACGCCAGTGCCCGCAGGGGTTTATTTCCAGATCAGCAAGTAAGCCCTGTCTAAATAGAATTTCAGGGACACCAATTGTCACATATGAGGTGTGTGCCAGCCTCGTTGTAAAATAGCAAAGTCGCTCGAAAAATTTCTGTTTTTCCGTGAGCGCATTTATTCTGAGGCGGCGGGAGGTTCAGGTCATGAAAGTCACCGTCAATTTCACGTCGCAAGGACGCATGCTCGAAGGGCTTCTTTTTCTTCCAGATAATGTGATGGGTGTCTCACCAGCACTTTTATTTGAAGGCTCCATGACGGGGGCCACGAATCAGATCACAGAGTACATTGCACGTGAAGCCAGCTTGCAAGGTCTCGTCTGTTTTATCATGGATCATAGTTTTTACGGCGACGAAGAAAGTGCTGCACAACCTTGGGAGTCTCCATCAAAAAGAATTGAAGATATTAAAGCGGCCTTAGAGATGCTCTTAGAGCACGCCGCCGTTGATCACGAAAAAATCGTAGGTGTCGGTGTGAGCGTGGGGGCTGAATACATGGTGCGAGTCTGTCAGGAAACGAGATACTGCAAGGGCCTTATCATGATTCAAGGGCCCTTTGACGACGCTCAAAATACGGCAAAAGATTTGGATATTCCTTCCATCGTTATCGATGAAAATCATCTAGACTCGGCGGTGGACGAAGTAGTTCTTTGGACAAGAACTCTTTTTAATGGACGTCTTCCTGAAGAAGCGGAAGCCCCAGGAAAAGTGGACTGGAGCCGCTCCGATAAGTGACCTAGCGCGGTAAATTTTGAGATCAGAATGATTCCACTTGCGAGAGCTTTTCCCTGTGGTGACCATGGGAGCATGGCTACTGAAAAACCGCAGATTAAAAAGTATCTTAGTTCCTTTAAATTTCTTCAAGACTACTATTCCTTTCGCAAGGAGACGGAACCTTTTTTCTCTTATGAAGCCTGGGCTCGTGAAGCGGGCTTTGATGATAGAACATACTTGCGATTGGTAGTTTCAGGAAAACGTCCCATTAATGAAAAAATGATGATTCTGTTTCAGAACTCTTTGCAACTGGATGCGGAAGAACGTCTTTATTTCAGTGCCCTTGTAAACTACACACAAAGTAAGAATCAAGAACAGAGAAAAGTTTTTGAGATGCAGCTGTCGCGTATGAATACGCCGAAAGTAGAACAAGACGAGATCAAAAATCATTATGAATTCTTAGCCAATCCTCTTCTTGCCAAATTAAAAACTCTTCTGAGTTTCGCGGACATTCCGAAAACCAGCGAAAAGCTGGCCCTCATTTTTGATGTCGAGGTTACTGAAATGGATTCAGCTCTTTTGGCTTTGGAAAAGATGGGGCTGGCGCATAAAGTGGAGCAAGCTGGGGAAGTTCATTGGCAGTCGAACCAGCGCTCTTGGAAAGTGCCAAGCGAATTCATGGATAATGGTTTGAGAGAGTTTTACCGAAATTCCTTGGTACAGGCTCAGCAGGCGATTGATTATCCAGTCGAGGATCGCCGCTTTAGAAGTTTGTTTCTGGCGATGAGCTCAGAGGAGTATCAAGGGTTTCTTAAGGATTTTGAGGAGTTCGTCCAGGAACGACTTAAAAAGCATGATGTCGATGCGTATGAAAATCGTCGACTTTTCCAACTTAATTTTAACTTTTTTGCGACCTCCAACTATCTAAATAATGGTCCTGACTCCCAACGATAGTCTTGAGATCAAAAAGAACCCATTTTGAGTTCGAATTTGTTAATGAGACGATGGGGAGGTCTAAAGACAGAGGAGTCTATGCAAAAAAGCCGTATCGTTGTAGTCACGTTTATCTTATTTAGTTCTATTCAAGCACTAGCTGGAACCGGAGATGTGGGATCTGTCGATCAGAAACCTTTTTCAAAGAAAGCAAACTTCACAGACTGCCTTGTTGCCATCAATGAAAAATCAGTCGCTTTAAAAAATAAAATCATTCCTTTAGATGATGACGGCTGGAGCTTTGTTGTTAAGGGTGAAGATCCACAAAATATGACGATCTATACCGAGGCAGGCGAGAAGTTTCAAATCAACCATTCTCATCGTATTTCAAACAAGGGTATTCCAAAATATTCTACCTGCGAAAATATCAGCGATTCAAATTTTCAGGGAGTCCGGGTTGTAAACCAAATCTATGATCAAGCTATAAAAAATGATCCCAAGAACTCTTTGGAAAATAAGCGTGAGATCGTAAGACGATGCAAATCTGTTGGAGTGGGTGTTCCATGGCCAGAGGCGGGTACCGGAATGATGATGGGTGGCACAGGTTCTATGATGGGAACTGGCTCCATCATGGGAACCCCGCCTTCTAAAGGAACAAGATAGCAGGAGAGAGACCTGCTATCTTAGTTTAATATCAACGGAGTTCACGACTTCGTTGTTAAAACCACGAATTTCAACAGTAACTTTCTTTTTCGTCCAGTCAATAGTGGCCACACCAAAGTTTTCTTTATTGTAAACCGGGCCGACGTAGTGACTGTCCGTATCGCCGTAGTCATTGGCGCGATTGATAGAGCTAGAAGTGATATCGTAAAGAGGTCCGTAATTTTGCACATCTGTTTTAGCAATGGTCGCTAAATGGCGATCGCCACTTAAAACAATCACATTCTTTGCGCGAGTTTTCTTAAGCAGATCAAAGAAGCGCTGACGCTCTTTCGGGAAGTTGCCCCATTTTTCAAACTTAGGATCTGTCGCAACAAGTTGGATGCTGCTCACGATAAAACGAACATCCGCAGGACGTTTCAATTGAGCTTCCAGCCACTCCCATTGATTTTGCCCTAAGATGGTTCCTTCATCTTGAGGAATGTAATCCATGGCTTTGCCTTCCATTCCGGGCTTTTCTTTTAAAGGACTGCGGAAGTAGCGAGTGTCGAGCATGATAACTTGCACGGCTTTCTTTTTGGGACCGATGATTTTGGCGTGATAAACGCCCCCTTGCTCAAGGGGAATGCTGTTTCTTACGTAAATCCAATAGTTGGTGAAATCGCGACGGGCGTTGTCTTTACCAGTCCAATCCGCACCTCCATCCCGCATTCCGAAATCATGGTCGTCCCACGTTGCCATGAACGGAACTTTCTCACGAACCGCGCGATACTCAGGAATCAAATCCATTTTTCGATACTGTTCTGCAATCGGCTGTTGCGAAGGGTGGCTTGCATAAATGTTGTCGCCCATAAAAAGAAAAAGATCTGGATTGGCGGCACCAATATCTTTCCAAAGAGGTTCAGGCTTATCTTGATTTGCACAAGAACCGAAAGCCACTTTGGTGAGAGTAGCAGAGTAGTCAATACCTCGCGCTGGCAACGCAGACACATAAGTCGAAACACCGTGATGAACGAGTTCATGTGACTTAGAAGATTCAGAAGTTTTGGGCGTTTGCGCGCAAGCTGTAAGGAAAAGAGCTAAGAACAATAACTTCTTCATGATGTAATACTCCTCTAAAAGGTACGGACTTACTTTTGGTAGCGCAGTCGCGTCTAACGCATTAGCACTACCAAAAGTAAGTCCGTACCTAGCTGGGGTCAATCTCAATATGAGACTGGGCACGAGCCTTGTATTGGATACTTTGTATGACAGATAAAATGCGTATATTTCTACGAACTGGGGCCTTGGGATTTATTGCGTGCGCTATTTTGGCGGCGGAACTCTTATTAGTTGGAGCTCAGAATCACGCTCTCACAATGAGACAGCCGATAAGCGGCGTCTCTGTTTACAAAATGCCCAAGCGCCAGGAGCTCGAGATCAATATGCAAGCCGCAAAAAGATGGGCTGAGCGACTCGATACGCAGTCGTTGCATCTTCTTGCCGTGTCTTCGATGAGTGGCTTTGATAGATGGCGCCGGGGAGTGGATATGGAGTCCATGAAAACTCAGTACTCCAAAGATATGATGGCCCACTTAAAGGCTATGACCTCTATTTTGAAGGCCCGTCGTGAAAAAGGTGGATTCAAAAAGCTTCGCGAGTTTGATTTCCAAAACATGATTCGTAAGAGCGATTATCTGCTTTCATTGAATGTCACCAAAGCGAGCTTTGAGCATTTGAAGAAAGATGATTCGCAAGCTGAAATCGCGCAAAGGGTTCTTGCGCAATACAATCAAGAGCGCATGCGCTTCGATCACAAGATGATCACCATCGCAGAAAACTAAGCGATAAAAAAGGGGCTCATAGCGCCCCTTTTAATTTCCAAAAGCTGTTTGAAACTAGAAGCAAGTTTTTCTTGCAAGAATGGATGTCGAAGAAGCGCGAGCGCGAGCCACGACTTTGTCGTCAGCGAAGACTCGGTAAACAACGCCGCCATTCACTCTTGAGATCGTGCCCACATAACCGTGGTCCGCACGGAATTCAGTGTCGCAAGCCATATTCACCATTCCAATAGCCCACTGGCTTTGGCTTGGGAAATCGCCAACAGACACATTCGGAATGTCTTGAGCAGAGGCCAATGAACCTACAAACAGTGCAACTACAACGATTAACTTTTTCATTTTCGGATCTCCATTTTTTTTAGTTGCTTGTTTTGACCACAATCAAATTGCCTCTGTCAGGTTCATTCCGTTAAGGCTTCAATCCTGTAATGGGCTTAGCGAACAGGCAAAAAAAAGCCCCTGCTTTCGCAGAGGCTTTCCAAAATTCACTTTTTTAGAGCGTCCTATTTGCGTTCGCTGATAGGAGTCACTTTGCGTTGTTCTTTACCAACATACTCTGACAATGGACGGATGATACGGTTGTCAGCAGCTTGCTCCATGATGTGAGCAGACCAGCCCGTTGTACGAGCCATAACGAAGATCGGAGTAAAGAAGTCGATCTCAAAGCCCATCATGTAGTAAGCAGGACCCGCTGGGAAATCCAAGTTAGGGTAGATCTTTTTCTTATCAACCATAACTTTTTCCAAAGCCGTGTACATCTGCATCCATTTTTGTTCGCCAGTCACGTCAGCCATCACTTGCGCGTATTTTTTCATAGTTGGAACGCGAGAGTCGCCAGAGCGGTAAACGCGGTGACCGAAACCCATGACTTTTTTCTTCTGAGCTAGAGCATCAAGCATCCACTGTTCTGCTTTTGCAGGATCCGCGATCTCTTTCATCATGTGCATAACCATTTCGTTCGCACCACCGTGCAAAGGACCTTTCAACGCACCGATACCCGCTACAGTTGCAGAGTAGATATCAGATTGAGTTGAAGTCACAACACGTGCTGTGAAAGTAGAAGCGTTGAAGCTGTGCTCAGCGTAAAGGATCAAAGAAACGTCGAAAGCTTTCACAACTTCTTTTTGTGGAACTTTACCAAAGCACATGTGGAAGAAGTTTTCAGCGATAGAAAGTTCCGCTTTAGGAGGAATAAAATCCAAACCTTTTTTGAAACGGTAGTCCGCTGCAACCATTGTTGGGATTTTCGCCAACAACATCATCGCTTTGTCCATGTTTGTTGCAGGGGAAGCATCCCAAATACGAGCATCTTCAGCGCCCAAGAATGAAACCGCAGTACGGATAGAATCCATTGGATGACATTTTTGTGGAAGAGCTTTGATCACATTCAACAAAGTTGTCGAGATCTCACGGTAGCTGCGCTCTTTTTTTGTGAAGTCAGCAAGTTGAGAAGCTGTTGGCAACTCACCATTGTACATCAAGAAAGCCACTTCTTCGAAAGAGCAGTTTTCAGCCAAGTCTTGAACTGGGTAACCACGGTAGATCAAAGAGTTTGTGTGAGGGTTCACTTTAGAAACTGAAGACGTGTCCATAACAACGCCATCAAGGCCCTTTTTCACATTCATTTTCTCTGGTTCTGGAACGTAATCTGGATTGATATATTCAGCCATTTTTCCTCCGCTAGGATGCCTCACACCTTTAGGGTGCGACGCGTAATGTGTGTAAAAAATAATGGTTCAAGCTAGCTTGGGGTTTGGCATCGGTCAATAGCCTGGAGCTGCAAAAACCACTTTGCTAGGCGCGGCGAGCAACCTTTGGAGGAGCTAAAAAAGGCCCTTCTGGAAGTCAGACGATATTTGAAGGAGAATGTCCTCGGCCAACAGTAGTTCCGCATGGTCTCGTCTATAAGTTAAATGTTGGACGAGAGCAATGGGAGTAAAAAGGAGAAATGGATATATCGAGTATTCCATCGAGGATTGATATTCTTTTTTGAATCCTTGTTTGTTGTATATAATCTAATTCAGTGAAAAATGATCCCTGTATGAGGCGTTACCAGAGCGAAAAATACAATGTACAAAGTCTCTTTTGGAATTGAGCTTCCAGAAGCAGGAAACACTATCTGACTAGGCGCGACGAGATGGTCTTGTTCGGCAAATTTAGTTAGTCCATTTGCGTAGAGCCTTTAAGTACTCATGGTCAAAGTTGAAGCCGGCCAAAACTGATATTGGTTCAACGATTTTGATGTTTTTGCCATCGCGTATGACGGCCATGTCGACACTGGACTTTGCAGTATTTATGTACACGACCTGTTTTACATCCGTCGTCGTAGCAACTTTCTTGCCCTGAATCTCAAGGACGATGTCTTTGACTTTCAAGGAGGAGTTTTGTTTGTTATTTAAATGTTCAACTTCTAAACCGACTTTTGAAGGTTTAAAAGTTATGCCGAGGCCTCGTCGAGTGCTTTCTTTAAAGCAGTATCCAATCGTATTAACGAGAACTTTGTTTTCTCTGGTCGATGTTGTTTCAGGTGATGAAAAGTCAAAAAAATTGAATCCTCTTTGAGCACAAACTTCACCAACCGATCGCCAGGCATATTTGGTAAGATAGTTGTTGTTTGTAGATGCAGGAAGGGTTGCAGATGTTTGAAAGTTCGATGGTGACTGTATATCCTTCACCTCATATCCGATTCCGTTGGAGTCCTTCTCTTGGAATGGTGGGCGTGAAGCGCAGCTTAGGAAAAGAGCGGAAGAAACAAAACAAAAAACGAGTAATTTAAATTTGTTCATGCTTGTTAGCCTACCTTGATTCGAATGCTTTTCAAGCATTAGGTGAGGGTGCTTATGCGTAATATTGAAAAAATATAGATTGTTGCATTGGTGGAACAGTCTTATGCAGTTTTGACCACTGTCGGAACAATGCATTTCATTTGATAATAAAGGCATGAATAAGAATCCGTTTTATCTCAATCGTAGAACGCTCCTCCTAGGGGCGGGAAGTTTGTTGGCCAGCGTCGGGCTATGGAGAATTAAGATGCCTCAAGACCTAAAAACTCTTTTTGATACGAGTACAAAATATGATGGCACCACAATGCCAGTGGTTTTCGTTGGTCACGGCAGTCCAATGCACGCCATCCAAGACAACTCCTTTACGCAAAGTCTTGCACAGTTAGCGAAAGAGATTCCAAAACCTAAAGCCATTCTGACAATTTCGGCGCACTGGTTAAGTGCAGGTACATGGGTCACAAGGATGTCAGAGCCTCGCACGATCCATGACTTCGGTGGCTTTCCTCAAGAACTTTTTGATGTGCAATATCCAGCGCCCGGTTATCCGGAGTTGGCAAAACATATTCAAACTCTTTCGGAGCGTCCCAAAATTCAAGGCGATGAAAACTGGGGATTAGATCACGGGACGTGGGCGGTTTTGCGCAAAATGTATCCCGAGGCTGACATTCCGGTTTTGCAGTTGAGTATCGATATGTCAGAGCCTCCTTCATTTCACTTTGAATTAGGGAAGAAACTGCGCTCTTTGCGGGAGCAGGGAGTTTTAATTCTTGGCAGTGGCAATATCGTTCACAATTTGCGAAGAGCCGATTGGGATAAGACTTCTCAAGGGTTTGATTGGGCCGTGGAGTTTGATGAATGGACGAAAGAAAGACTACTTCAAAGAGATTTTAAATCTCTCACTGAGGACTTTATGAAAACAACGGCAGGGCAACTCAGTGTTCCTACGCCAGATCACTATCTTCCGCTGCTTTATGTTTTAGGAGCTGCCAATGAAAAAGAGGAATTGGATTTTCAATTCGAAGGTTATGATTTGGGTTCTATTTCTATGCGCGGCCTTAGTTTTGGTAAAAGAGGTTAATACAATGAAAAACGAAAGAGGACTTCAATATATTTATATTCCCGCGAAAGAAAAGACGGCGACAAAATCGCCCGTTCTTCTTGTGATGCATGGAGTGGGTTCAAATGAAAAAGATCTTGCGAGCTTTGCGGAATCTTTGAACCCACGTTTGGCTGTTTTTAGTTTGCGAGCTCCTTTGACGTTGGGGCACGAAAGCTACGCTTGGTTTCATGTGAACTTCACTCCTCAGGGGCCCGATCACAATCGAGCCGAGGCTGAGGAGTCGCGAAAAATCATTAAAAAGTTTATTGAAGATTTAAAAGATCATCCCGACGTGGACTCTTCAAAAGTTTTTCTTATGGGATTTAGCCAAGGAACAATCATGAGTCTTTCGTTGGCGCTCACGGAGCCTGGCCTTATTAAAGGTGTGATTGCGATCAGTGGCCGCACGCTTCAAGAAATTTCGGCCCAAGCTCGTGAACGTCAATACACTCAGAAACCCAAAGTGCTCTTAATCCACGGTGTGCTTGATAACAAGCTCCCGTTGTTTCACGGCGAAGGGACAGCAGAAACTCTGAAAGCTGCGCAGTTTGACTATGAGTTTAAAACTTACAAGGCGGGTCATGAAATCACGGCTGAAATGAGAGACGATATTCAAAAGTGGCTCGCTCAGAATATTTAAGTCAAGGAGACATAAGATGAACTCTTGGAATTTGCAGGGAAAAACGGCTGTGGTTTGTGGCGCTTCAGGAGGCATCGGGGAGGCGGCCGCAAAAATCTTTGCGGAGCGAGGCGCGCGCGTGATTGCTTTAGCCAGGACGGAAGAGAAACTGAAATCACTTCTGCAAAGTCTTCCCGGCGAAGGACATAAAAGTTTTTCCATTGATCTTGGTGATACAGAAAAACTTCAGAAAGAAATTCTTCCTGAACTAAAAAAAGAATCCGTGCAGATTTTGGTGAATAACACCGGAGGTCCCAAAGGCGGGCTTTTGTATGAAGCGAATATTTCTGAATTTGAAAATCCTCTGCATGCACATCTTTTAGCATCGCATCTGTTGGTGCAAACACTTCTGCCGTCGATGAAACAATCGCAATATGGACGAATCATCAACGTGATTTCGACCTCCGTCAAAAATCCGCTTCCGGGTTTGGGTGTTTCTAACACTGTCCGAGGGGCTATGGCGAGCTGGTCAAAAACTTTGGCGGGGGAGTTGGCGCCGTTTGGTGTGACCGTTAATAATGTTCTACCTGGATATATTAGAACGGATCGTCTGCGCAGTTTGATGAATTCCTCAGCGACCTCATCACAAACTTCGGTGGAAGATGTCGAAGAAAAATGGAAAACCACCATTCCTATGGGGCGCATCGGAGAGCCTCGCGAAATGGCTGAGGCTATTGCATTTTTAGCAAGCCCCGCCGCCTCGTATATTACAGGAATCAACCTACCTGTGGATGGAGGCAGAACCCCTTCGCTCTAGTATCCGTCCGATCCCGCTCCCTTGGCGAGCTCTAGGCGCCAACTTTGTCACCCGAGCAAGAGTTCTTCGCTGAAATAATGCTGAGAAGAAATCGGTTTTATTTCGCTCGGGAACGGATGTTGCTTTCTAACCTCTGTGAATAAACTAGATGGAGGTTTTTATGACAAAGAGAGCACTTTTACTTCAAGCTATCGTGATGATGTTCGCCGTGGGAACGCAGGCGGAAACAATGATTTTCCATGGCCGTGTGGCGGCTCGTAAGCAATGTGCTGATACAGGCGGTGTTTTTGCGACGGATCTTGGTTGTAAGAAGTTGGCTTTAAGCCAAAAAGAATGTGCCGTGGCTTTGAATGTAAGCAATGGCGAAGTTCGCAGTATGCAAGTAGAGGTTCCTGAGGCTTATAGCACGGGTGACGCTCGTAAAGCCCAATACACGGTCTCTGTAACAAAACCTTATTTGTACAAAGATAATTTCCACGCCTACATGCTGAAGATGGATGGCGATTCTTCTATTGAAGTTAAAATCGCAAGTGATGGAACGGGAAGAGTGTTGGCAGCGAATATGTACTACGACCACCAATTCCCGCAAGAAGGCAGACGTACTTATAAACAATACGAGTGCCGTAGCCTAAAACGCGTGAAGTAATATCTTAGATTTCAATCTGTCGGCAGAGCCATTGTTCAAGCTCCGTAAGTCCGGCAGAAAGATCTGGGAATTTCTCGCGAGATTTATGAAGGGCTTGTCGAATGGTTTCACCGCGATAAGCCTGTTCACGCAAACTTGCAGTCATATCTTCAATCAATTGCGGGTAAAGACAGTCCGTAAAAATCTTAAGCTCTTTAATCACGCCATCTTCAACTTGAAATTGAAAATCAAAGAAACCCAAAGACAGGTACTCGTCCATCTTGTGATTGAATTCCAAAGTATTTCCGTACAACCACTCCCAAGAACTCAAAGAGTCGTATTGAGCTTTCAATTCAGGAATCAGCTTTAAACTTTCCATGGTCAAAGATTCGATTTCGGCTTTGGCTCCATAGAACTTTTCAAACGATGCCACCATGGTCTCTACGATTTGATCATGCTTAATATTCGCAGAAACTTCATTCAAGTTAGCCACACGCGCACGAACAGATTCTTTGCCCTTCGCCTGAAGTTTTTTAGGATTTGGAGTCAGATAATTTCCAAGGCGAGTCAGATCCGTATGCAAAAGCAAAGTGCCGTGATGAAAAGCGCGGTCTTTTTTCTCACGATAAGCACTGCCGCTAAATTTGCGAGGGCCATCGTGGAAAGGAATCAGAAGATCATTTCTGCCAGAAGCCTCTCCTGTGATGCCAAAGTTCTTAAGAGCATCAAAGATCACTTGTACGTTGTTGTCGCGTTTATATGATTCTTTCGGAGACAAAAAAGTAAAGTTGGTATTTCCCAAATCATGGAAAACCGCTCCGCCGCCGGTCGTGCGACGAGCAAGATGAACTTTATCATTTTTCATTTGCGCCAGATTACACTCTGACCACGGATTTTGATTTCTTCCGATGACAACAGTCTCTTCATTTCTCCACAAAAATAAAACTTGTTGAGATGGATCGAGGTTGTGAAAGATCCATTCTTCAGTGGCAAGATTGAGATGCGGATTAAAACTGTCGGAGAGAAAAACTTTAAGTTTCATATTTTTAAGTCCAGTTCCGCGAGCGGAGCTCGCTGCACATCCTGCGGCGCAGGCCGCGCAAACCTATTCCTGATAAACACTTTGGTCAAGAAGCGCGACATCTAAGAGTATATATGCGTTTAGGGGCCGAACCTTGACATTTTTTACTCTATGGCCTTAAATAGAGTCTGTATTTCATTCCTCGCTGAAATGCCCGGACGATGTGCGACGTACCCGGTTACGACAAGACGACGCTTTTTTCTAAATGAAAGGAGTGTTGGTTATGTCTAACACAGTGGCATGGATTCTTTTGGCAGTTGCCGGTCTTCTTGAAGTCGGCTGGTCTATCGGACTCAAATATACAGAAGGTTTCTCAAAAATAGGTCCCAGTATTTTTACTCTGGTGGCCTTAGCTGCCAGTATGTTTTTACTCGCAAAATCTGCGACGGTTCTTCCCATTGGAACTGCCTACGGAGTGTGGGTGGGGATTGGCGCCTTGGGAGCCGCGATTCTGGGGATCATTCTCTTTAAAGAGGCGGCAAGCCCGGCAAGACTGTTCTTCTTGGGGCTTCTTTTGGTTTCCATCATCGGTTTGAAGGTCACATCGGGAGCGAATTAGTCTTTCGAGGTGAAACTTTTTACCATTCTTTAAATGAATATATAATGTCTATTTATTCATTTCTTATTTAAGTCTGGTCTCGGTATATAAAGCCCACACGAGGTGCAAAAGTGGGCCAGATTCACGAGAGACTTAAAAAATACAGAAGCAAACGCGGACTGACGATTAAGCAAGTTTCTCAAATGACTGGGATTCCCGAGAGTACTTATAAGGAATGGGAAAACGGTCGCCAAATTCGCGGGGAACCGTATGCGTCCCTGGCTAATGCCTATCAAGTTTCTATACAGGAACTTCTTACAGGTGAAAAGTCTCAAGCAAATCATCTACTTGAGCAACTCGAAGAGATCACAAGACTTCTGGAGCAAGCGAAAAGGGATCTGAACTCGCTTTTTTAAAACGAGAAGAGACCTTTGACACTACTCTTAGAAATTTTGCGATAAATAAGCGGTTCTGAAATTTGAAATTTAAAAACAAATACCAAAAGGAAGTATTTATGAAACACCTCATTCTGGCTCTGACATTGTTAGTATCGACATCTGCATTTGCAAAAAACCAAGATATCGAAAAACGTGTGCGTTACGCTGCTGATCTTCTTGCGTCTATCGCTGAAGGCTCCGATGAATTCAAAGTCACTCCAAACAGTGACGCTAAAAAAATGTTGTTCGAACTTGGCACAAACGAAGGCATGATCGAAGACCAAAAGGATTTCGACGATCACTGGGATGCAAAAGCCAGCGACGTTTGGGGCGCTGACGAAATGTTGTGGGCCGAGGAAGATCGTGGCGGTGCTTACAGCTATATTGAAAATGCGTTAGAAGTCGCTTTGGAAGAAGGCGAACAAACGGATGCGGATAAAGTGAAATTCGCGGACGGCACTTTGAAATTGAACAAAGCCTTCAACGTTCTTCGTTCAATCAAATCTGTAAAATACGGTGTGGCTCCCATGGGCGCAGTCCAATGTGGAGTGACTTTCCCATCATTGATGATCTTGGACACTGAAAACGGCATCATCCACCAAATCATCATGGAAGGCTCTGGCTGCTAATTAGCATCAAGATCCATCTCATAAAAAAGCCAGTGGATTTTATCCAACTGGCTTTTTTATTGGTAATGCGTGTATTAAGTCTCAGAAGTCGAGCGAATCCACTTCGGAACATCGAGTGGTTTGTAAGAGGAAAATTTCTGCAACAAATTCTCTGGAGTCTTCGCGAAGGCGATAAGCTCTTTGTATTGCTCGCGAATGAATTTCTGCTCAATGCCTTTATTCACAAGTTCTTTGAGAGGCTTGTAAAAATCCAGGACATCTAAAACTCCGATGGGCTTCTGGTGAAGTCCTAATTGAGACCAAGTGACAATCTCACAAAGCTCTTCAAAAGTTCCAAAGCCTCCTGGTAAAGCAATAAATCCATCAGAAAGTTCGGCCATCAAAGCTTTGCGAGAGTGCATAGAATCCACCACACGCAAATCTTGAAGACCATGGTGAGCGACCTCTTTTGTCATTAAGATTTTCGGAATCACACCAATAACATGACCACCTTCAGCAAGCACGGCATCTGCCACAGCTCCCATCAAGCCGACGCTCGCGCCACCGTAGACAAGAGTGATGTCATTTTGGGCTAAAGTTCTGCCAAGATCCCGCGCGGCCTCCAGATATTCCGGTTGCGCTCCGGGGCTTGAACCACAAAACACACAGACACTTTTCATATAGACTCCAAAGGACAGAGTTGCTTCTTAGAAGATGACAAATTCTATAGAAATGTCAACGCAGGGAAAATCCGATTGCCTTTTAATGCGACCTTGTTTGGGATAAAGAAGGGAGAGGTCATGAAATCAAATTTGATCCGCAGTTTTTTAACACTCGAAACTTTCATTTTCTATCTAGCAGCTCTTTTTCATTTCGGTATTCTGACAAGCGGATACGAACATCAAAAAGCCGGCACCGCCGAAACCGTGATTGGTTCGGTTCTTTTGCTGGGACTTATTCTCAGTTTTGTAAAGAGGGAATGGATTTATAAAACCGCCATGGCCACTCAAGGCTTCGCACTTCTTGGCGTCTTCGTTGGAATTGTGATGATCACCATCGGTATCGGCCCCAGAACAATGCCTGACGTTCTTATTCATATGATGATGGTGATTGTACTTTTACTGGGCTTGGTGACAACTCACCGAAGTGGGCGGAAATAAAAAAGGAGGCTTGTGGCCTCCTTTTAATTTTTACTTCAAAGTGAAGTTGAAAATGCTGGTATCAAAAGAGTTGTACTCGTCATAACGAGAAAGCGCATACAAGTCTTTACGAGTTTGCATTTTATCCAAGAGACCTTCTTGAGTTCCTTTGGCTTTGATTTCGTGAAGACCAGAAACAGTCGCCCCCATCGCAAGACGGAATGTAGTCACAGGATAAATCACGATATTGTAACCAAGGTTAGAAAGCTCTTCATAAGTGTAAAGACGACCTTTACCAAACTCTGTCATGTTCGCAAGAAGAGGAACCGAAACTGCCTTACGGAAAGTTTCAAATTCTTTTTCATTCTCAAGAGCTTCAGTGAAGATGCAATCCGCACCCGCATCAATGTAAGCTTTTGCACGATCAATGGCTTTATCGATACCCTCAACAGCACGAGCATCCGTACGAGCAATCAAAAGGAAATTTTCATCCAATTTTTTACCACGGGCCGCCGCCGCCACTTTGCGAGTAGCTTCATCACGAGTCACAAGGCCTTTACCATCAAGGTGACCACAGCGCTTAGGATTGATCTGATCTTCAATATGGCAACCCGCAAGTCCCATCTCAATCATCTCTTGCACAGTGCGAGTCGCAGACATCGGCTCACCAAAGCCAGTATCAATATCAATGATCGTAGGAAGTTTCGTTGTGCGAGCAATTTGACGACCACGCTGAGCCACCTCAGTCAAAGACGTCAACCCAATATCCGGATATCCAAGATCATTAGAAAGAACAGACCCAGAGATATAAACCCCATCAAATCCCTCTTTCTCAATAGCCATACTAACAAGCGGAGACCAAGACCCCGGAAACTGCAAAAGTTTTCCAGACTTCAAAGCCTCACGAAAATTCTTACGTTTTTGAGCGGGAGTAATTTCAGGAAATAACATCGTTCCTCCAAAAGGAATTTTTTTTAAAAGAATGCACCTTCATACAGCTGTTATTGCTAACTGAGTTAGCTTGTCCATCCTGAGAAGGCTCCCTGCCGACCATCGTGGTCGTCAGGCCAAGGTACCATTTCTTTACTTTAGTTTGATTGGTTTGACGCAAATCTCAACCAAAAGTAAGTCCGTACCTTTCAGAACCAGGTTTTCAAATCGGTTTTGTGCTCTCTTCAAATTTAACTCTGAAAAGAGCATCTGTAAATCGTACCACTTCTAAACGTGAACTTGATTTCAATAAGAACGAAAAAGTGATTTCTAAACCGATGAGCCTGCGGTGAGTTTGGGATGGGTCTTGGAGAGACCTCCGCGGGGGCTGGATGCCCCTCGCCGCAGGCGAAGCGGTGAGGCCTGGAGGGCCGTGGTCTCGGAAAGACCCAGCCCAAACTCACCGCAGGCGGTCTTCGTATTCTAGAAGATCCCTTTGTTATCGCGTTTGTTGTTAACAAGCTTGTCGATAGGAATCTGAACGTTCAACTGCTGAACTTGCTCCGCAGTCAAATTCTCAAGATTCTCAACAAGACCGATGAAACGATCGCGTTCTGCTTTTGTGATGATTCCTTCAGTCAAAGTGTCAAACTTACGGATGTAGTCTGCACGTTTGAATGGACGAGCACCTGCTGGATGCGCATCTGCTACGCCAAGTTCATCAACAATTTTAGAACCGTCTTTCATTGTGATTTCTACGCGGCCACCGAAGCGTTTTTTATCTGGATCTGTCTCGTGGTACCAAGCCGTCCACTGTTTGTCTTCGATAGTTGAAATTTTGTGCCACAATGCCACTGTGTCAGGGCGTTTCGCGCGCTCTGGAGCGTACGAATTAACGTGGTGCCAAGTTCCATCTTGAAGAGCCACTGCGAAGATGTACATGATCGAGTGGTCAAGAGTTTCACGAGATGCATTTGGATCCATTTTTTGTGGATCGTTTGCACCAGTACCAATCACGTAGTGAGTGTGGTGAGAAGTGTGGATCACGATATCTTTGATATCGTCAAAGTTTGTGATCTTTGTTTTCATCTTACGAGCCAAGTCGATCAATGCTTGAGATTGGTACTCTGCAGAGTGTTCTTTAGTGTAAGTCTCAAGGATCGCGCGTTTTTCTTCGCCCACTTCTGGAAGTGGCACTTCGTATTTTCCGTTTTTACCAGAAAGCATGTAAGCGATAACTGAATCTTCACCTTCGTAGATTGGCGATGGAGCGCCTTCACCGCGCATAACACGGTCAACGGCTTCTACTGCCAACTTACCAGCGTGCGCAGGAGCGTAAGCTTTCCAAGAAGAGATCTCACCTTTGCGAGATTGGCGAGTCGTGAAAGAAACGTGAACCGCTTGTTGAACCGCTTGGAAAATAGTTTCAGTTGGAAGAGAAAGCAAAGTACCGATACCAGCCGCTTGAGCAGGGCACAAGTGAGCGATATGGTCTTTTTTGTATTCGTGCAAGCAGATCGCTTTAACAAGGTCTACGTGAACTTCGTAACCTGTCACGATACCTTTCAAAAGTTCTTTACCGCTTTTACCCATTTGTTGAGCCACCGCCAAGATAGCTGGGATGTTATCGCCAGGGTGAGAGTAATCAGCCGCTAGGTAAGTATCATGGAAATCCAATTCACGAACCGCAGTGCCGTTGGCCCATGCTGCCCATTCACAGTCAAATTTTTGATCATTCGGCATACCGAATACAGTGGCACCACCATTGCGAGGGTGAGCAATCGCCATTGCACGAGCAGAAGCGACCGGACGACGGTTGGCAGCTGCGATAGCAACAGAGGCGTTGTCGATGATACGGTTGATAACCATGTCTACAACGTCAGCTTTGATAGGTGCATTGTCAGAAGCGATTTCAGCAATTTTCCAAGCAAGTTGGTCTTTGCGATCAAGCTTCTCTTTAGAAGGATAAACGCGTACTAAGTGTTTCTTCATGAAAGGTCCTTTCAGGGGTTAAAAAATAAAACAACTGAAACTAACTTGGGCCTCTGAAAGGGTCAAGAATCAGACGGGAAGAGTCCACTTCGCTCAGCGCGTCGCAGGATTAATCCCAGCCGCCTTTGTCGTGGAAATCCGCTTGGGGAGCCGGGTGGCGAAGGGCCCAATAGCTTTTTTCTCCGTTGGAGAACTCGATAACCGCGGTCAAGCCCATGACTTTCACATTTAAAGGGGAAGTACCTAGAACTTCGATTCTAAAATAAGCCTCTTTGGAGTCAGAACTGCGCTCTTTCAGACGCACGACAATATTTTGTGAGGGTGTCATGCCTTCGCGGTAACTGCTAAAAGCATAAGCATTCCAGTTTCCATTTGGGGAGCAATTGATCTCTACATAAGGATCGTGTTTTTGCGAACCTTCTGAAAAGAAGGCTTCAAGACAGGTCCCTTTCCACAGGCCATCTTCCCGGGATTCAATGATTCCTGGAGCTGGCCAAGCAATGTGTTCCAAAGGCCCGGAAATTTTAAATTCTATAATAAGCTGAGTTGCGTTTGTTTGAAAAAAATCAGCGGAGACCGTGAACTGGGCCGTGCGTTGGGTGGAAGTAAATGGAACAAGGGATTTCATGAGCGCTTCTCCCACTCTAAGGTGGCGGTAAAAAGAATTTTCCCATCAGCTACGCGCACACCACGATAAGTCGTTGTTCCGTGGGTCGTCGTTTTTACATCCGGGGATTGGCTGCTCTTATCTATTTGAACTTCGTCTCCCAAATGGGTTTCAGAGAGGAAGTTCACAGAGTAAGTTTTTAGAATCAGTGACTTGTGAAACTCATAAGGAATCGCATCCAAAATCCATTGGGCGTATTTAGTGTTGTTCACGTGTTGGTTGATGTCCAAATCGGAATTACGCACGCGGTACTTGGCGAGCTTCTCGTATTGTCCTTCAACAGGGATTTTTTCAGGCACAAGCCCGGATGAACGGGAGTGGGTGAGGGAATCCCAGGGGCGTAAATTTTGCGCAGGGAGTATTTTTTTTGTTTGGCGGTCTAACGCAAGCCAAGATGTGGAACAGAGCCCGATTTCTTCGCCCTTCTCATTAATTAGAGCGAATTCGCGAGTCACAAAAGCGCCCTCAGGTGGACGCAGCCATGTTTGTACGGAGATATTTTGCCCGAAGCGTGGCCATTGTTTCATATGCAGTTTTTGGCGCGTGAGAACCCAATAAAGTCCTTCTCTTTCCATATCTTGCATTCCAAAGCCCAAGCGCTCGGCATGCATCCAAGCCGTTTCCTGAATGAGATTGAGTGTTCCGTAAAGCCCGAGTTTCCCCAGGGGATTCACTAGCAAACTTGTAATGTGATATTTTTCTGTCCAGAGGGCATTATCGGATTTGGTCATGGGGGTATAATCCCATAATTCCTGCGGGAAAACATGAAATAACTCATATCTCAAACATAGAAATTGCAAAAAAACAGGAAGTAATTTAGACCAAATAATGTATACTGTATTTGTTTAGGTGCTGCTACTGGGGCATGAAAAGCAAAACTTGAAAGCAAATACTTGTCACGTTCCCTGGGTTGTGTTTAAGCTAAATCAATATTAGGTGGAATGCACATGAGACAAAAAAATATGTTGGCAGATTTTTTAAAACAAAAACGCGTATCAGCGGGTCTTTCTCAAAGAGACGTGGCGGATAAATTGGGATACTCAACTCCTCAGTTCATTTCTAACTGGGAAAGAGGCGTTTCTCATCCTCCAATCAATGCTCTTAAGAAATTGGGCGAACTTTATAAAGTGTCAGCTGACGATCTTTTCGAAGTCACTCTCAATGCGACAGTTCAAGAGGTGACTCAAGATCTTCGCCGCAAATTCGCAAGTAGCAAAGCTCGCTAATTCGCTGAAAATTTAAATATTAAAAATTTAAAAGAGGCCCCTTTTGGGGGGCCTCTTTTATTTTGAGCAAAAATAAGAGATAAGTTCATCTTAAGTATGGTGCGTTCCAATTCCTCTTCAGATTTAGTTTCCAAATTTCGGGCTCTTAGTGAGGAGCTCTGCTCTCTTATTGAGCAAGAAGGTTTGGTGGTTCGCCCTTATAATCAAGAGTCTCTACCTTTTTTCCGTCAGCTTTCCGTGGAAGAGCAACTGCGCTCTGTCACTAATCTCCAAAATTACATCTCTATCTGTCACACGGTTCATCAAGAGGGTGGAAAGCTGGAAGATGCATCTCTTTTTGTTAGAAAAGCTTTGCAGTTTTATGGATACAAATATGACGAAGCTCCACTGAAAGATCTGGCAGACGAGTATCTGACGGAGTTCTATAGCTTAAGTACACACATTCAGTTATTCCGTACGATCAGCTACTTTGAATACGCAAGCTACACAATTGAAGATATTTACAGTCGCCCGTGGATTCATCTTTATGATCGAGACCCCGTGGTCAGCGAAAAATTGGTGAACCTTTTGATGCCCTTCACGCAAGGGTCTAAAGAAACTGTCTACGTAGATGTGCAAGAGCATCTTTTGATAGAAAAAGCGTCATTAGAAAGACTGGCTGTGAACGTCAAGGTTCTTTATATCGTTCCACTTTTGAAAGAGGATAAGACCGATGCCTATTTGGTCGTGGCTCGCTGTCATCCTCTTTTAGAAACATAAATGCTTTTAGAAAGTTCCGATAGAAAGATGGAAACGCCATGGTTCTTCTGTCGGACGCGCATCTAATTTCCATGCCCACTCTAGACTCAAAGGCCCCACAGGAGTGTTGTAGCGAATACCGAATCCTGCGGAGTCACGATAGTTGTCCGTGAATTGCAGTCCTTGAATTTGCACGTAACCGCCGTCATAGAAAACAGCTCCACCCAAGTTTCCGTAAACTGGGAAGCGCACTTCGGATTTAAGCAGATACATGGTGGCATCCGTTAAAAGATAATAAGTGGAGTCATTGGGACCAATGCCCAAGTCAGAGCGATTCGGGAAGACTTCTTGAGTTCCGGCTTCGTACCCGCGAATGGTCGATTGTCCTCCAAGAGTGAAACCTTTTTTATCCCAAGGGACTCCGCCTTCATCACTGAGGTTTTTCAAGTAACCGCCACGGGCCTGGTTGGCCCACACGACAGGCTGTTTGCTCAAGTGACCGACGGTCCAATAGTGCGTGAAGCTGAGGCTGCTTCTCCAGTATTCAATCGTGCGTGTGCTGCCTAATTCTGGTGACGAGTACTCCGCACTCCAACGTGTGAAAGTTCCTTTGGTCGGATTAAAGGGGTTGTCGCGGAAATCCAGATCCACCGTCGGACCTGTTGTCGCGATATCTTGGGTGATAGATGGGAATTTGTCTTCCAAGCTGAAGTCTTTGATTGTCGCCAAAGACCACACATCCCAGATGCCGAGAAGGTGAGAAGTGAAGTCTTTTTCCAAAGAGTACGTTGTTGAATTCACTTCCGTCACTTTGCGCAGATCGTAATCCGTCACAGTGCGAGAACGCGCGAGATTAATACGACCACGAATACGTGTTCCGAAAATATAAGGTTCCAAGTATCCAAGGACAATGCGGCTTTCGAGGTACTTAATATCCGCAACGTTGTAGTTTCCTTCGAGACGCAAAGAAATCCCGCGGCCTGTTCCCAAAAGATTGCGATAAGCGACACCGATGTATCCGCGTAAAGTCAGGGTTCTTTCATTCGTCGCACCGGCCCCGATAGTAAAGAGGCCCGGATCTCTTTCAGAAACTTTCACCAGAACCGTGCGGTTGGCCACATTGGTTTTTTCTTCCAAGGTGCGAATTTCTACAGAGCTAAAAAAGCCCGTGCGTTGCAGGCGGGCGATGGATTCTTCCACACTGCTTGGAGTGATCAGGTCACCTTGTTCAAATTCCAACTCTTTTTGAATGACATAAGACTTCGTGAAGTCATTGCCTTCAATAATGATAGAGGCCGCACGGACTTGAGGGCCTTCCAAAATCTTAAAGCGCAACGAAGCCTTGGTGTTTGTCTCATCGTAAGTGACCAGATCCGCTTTTTCATTAAGCAAGATCATCTCGATGTAACCGCGTTCGCGATAGAAATCTTTGAGGCGAACAATGGCCTCTTCAATCTGTCCCAGTCTGAGGGGCCCCGCTTTTAAACGTGTCACTTGTAAAAGGGCTTCACTTGTAAAGTCTTGGTTGCCGCTAAATTCCACAGACTCAATAACCGTCAAAGGACCTTCATCAAGATTCACGTAAATGGTGACCTTGTCTTTTTCCTTATTGTATTGAGTGCGTGTTGAAAGAACCTTCGCTTGTAGATAACCGTTGTTCTGCAACTCAAGAACAAGGTTCTTAAGACCAGCGTCGACGTCTTCTTTATTGTAATAACCTTCATCAACCACTTTGGAGCTGTGGTTCTCAATAAATTTTGTGTAGTAACTTTCTTTGCGACTGTAGCGACCGTTGATATTGATTTTTTGAATCTTAACTCGCGGTCCTTCTTCAATAGTGAAGGTCACTTTTCTTTCAAAGCGAGTTTTACCTTCAGTCTCTTCCACCTTCACTTCGACGCGGGCATAACCCTGGAGTAAATAGTAACTGCGGATTTTTTGTGCGAGCTCGGAACCGATGGCCGGGTTGCCTGAGTAGAAATTATCCAGATCCAGAGCCGTTTCGATATCACGAATTTTTAAGATTTTAACGCCTTGATAACCTTGGTAGTCAAAAGTGTAACTTTCCACTTTATCCAGGCTATAAAACAAAGTGACTTCGGACTCGTCTGAGTTGAATTCCGTGGTTGGCCCCGTGAGATCAGCACGTACGTAGCGTTTTTTGGTGAGGTACTCTCGGGCGTTTTTATTTACTTCCGACAGAGTGTTGTCCGTAAAGGGCTCATTGAGATAGTCGCTAAGCTCTTTTGCCAACTGACGGTTGAGATCTTCATTAGGACTTTGCAAAACGATGTTGTGAATACGTGTTTGTCTGTTTTCTGTGATTTTAACATTCACACCAACAAGATCTTCACTCTCTGGAGGCATTTCAATATCAACCACTGCATTGAAATAGCCACGCTCTTTGTAGGCCTGGCGAATCTTCTCGCCGCCTTCAATCAGGTTTTGTTGATCAAAGACATCGCCTGTTTTAACTCCGAAAATGCTTTCTGTTTCCGAGCTTGTCAGTTCTTTGTTGCCGATAATCTGAACGTTGGAAACACGACGAGTTCTTTGATATTCCAGACGATAAGGACTTCCATTGCCGTCATCCAAAACACGGATAGAAGTGAACTGAGGTTTAAGTTGTAAGAAGCGAATCACTTCATCAACTTGTTCCAAAGTCAGTTTGTCATTCTCAATTTGTGGAAATCGTTTGACGAGCTCGGCTTGAACGTCTGTTGGAAGATTTGAATACTTCAAAACCTTCTTAGCAAAACCGGCTTGAGACCAAGCGAGCGTACAAGAAAAAAGAATGACGGGCAGGAGAGTTCTTGTTCTGAACATTATTTGAACTCCCTTTTAAACTCGAGATCCAAACCAAAGATGCTTTTCGATTCAGGCTGCGTTGACTGGAGTGCCGTATCGTCATCAATACCACGATTTTCAAAGGAGCCGATGGCGGTGATGTTATTGTTGATGAGGTATTCCAGTTTTAAATCATAGGATTGAGAATCACGAACCGGACGGCTTCCTGAAACTTTCACACGCTCTGAAAGTTGACGGCTTAAAGTCACTTTCGGGACGCTGATGTTGCGAGTGGAGTCATACTGTGAAGTCACCCGAAGGTTAAATCCAATCGTACTTTCAAACGCCTTGCTGATCGGTTTCGCTAAAACAGCCCCCCCGATTTCCACTCCCAACTGTTCAGCCTGTTGACGCGATTGCAGGTTTTGGTCCATGGCCGAAGAAGTAACCCCTAGTGCAATCAAAGAAATGATGTCTTGTTCAGGAAGGGGAGGCACACTGGAAAGTCGAATCGTCATTGTTTTGGACGGACCTTGTGCTAAAAGAGCGACGTCGTAATCGTTAATACGAGACTGGGCTGTGATGTACAGATTTGGATTGATTTCATCCGGATCGTTAAATTCGATCAAACCATTTTGAATATCAAAGACCTTGTCTTTAAAGATCAGTTTTGATTTTTTCTCGGTGTGAATTTTGCCCAACAAAATAGGATTGCTTGGAGCCCCTTTGACTTGCAGGTTTCCGGACACGGAACCATCGATCAAGGAGTTCTTCACGATGATGTTGCGATCTAGAATCAACTGCAAATCTAAAAGAATCGGCTCAAAGTGACCTTCGCGAATAATTTTTGGCAAGTAAACGCTTTGTTTAACTCCGGCGACGCCGCCACCGTCTTCGGTGAATTCTTTTTCAACCAAAGCACTGCTGACATGGAAAGTTCCGGAAAGGGTGAACGGGAACCAACGTCCCGAGAATAAAAGGTCCGCATTTCCGCTGCTGCGAACTTTGTCAGGAACATTGAAGGTCACGTTATCCATGCGCAAGCGAATGGATGTTGGAATGTCGCGAATACCGTTGATAAGAATTCCACCATCACCTGTCAAAGTTCCGCCAGCAATTTGTGCGCGGATGGAATTGACAAGGACGCGACTTTGCGAAAAGACCACTTCCAAAGAAAGCCTTTCAAGTGGGTGAGGGAATCCTTTAAGTTTAATAAAGGCATTGGTGGAATTCAGATTTCCCAGGATCTCTGGCTTTCTCACAGAACCAGAAACTGTGGAGGAGATATGAATCATCCCGCCCAGGTCATCGAGGAACGGCGTGAAAATTTGCAAAAGACGCATATCCGTTTGCGCATTGACGGAGACATTCAAGTCCTCCGCCGTAAAACCTTCACCCTTCACGGAAAGACTGTTGTTAGGGCCTTCAAGATGGAAATTCTTAATATTCACAACACCATTGTTGGTTGTGATTTCAATGGGTCCACTTGTGTTGGAAGAACTCAGTGTGCCACGCTTTAAAGAAAAAGTTTGAATATAAACTTTGCCCGTCGATTTAAAGATGTCTCCGGCGTCGGAACGCAGATCCACGGTGGACGTTAACGCTGACGAATATTCGCTGGCAAGATTAGCGCCACCAATAAGGCCGAGCAGGGCGGAATAGTTCCAATTGTTGGTCTTCATTTTAACCAGAAGGGGCGCTTTGCCTTTTTCAAAAGGAAGTTGGAACTCGCCCTGAACTTTATCCCCGAAGAGGCTCAACTGGGCGCCAAAGCTGTTGCGATTCATGGTCAAAATAAAATTGGAATTGGGAATTTCTTGATCTTCAAAAAGAGTGTCGGTGATCGCACCCTTGATCATAACATGAGGATCTTTGACGGAGTCTTTTAGTTCGGCTGCAAAGTTCAAGTTGCCGATGATATTGGAGTTGATCTTGCTGATGATATCGGACTCTTCAAGTTTCCAGTTTTTTCCATCGGCATAAAGATTCATGATTTGATCCGAACTGATGCCGCCCTGAACCGTCATGGTGGCGTTGCCTTTTTGCAAAAGCACTTTATCGGCTTTGATATTCCCGTTTTGAGCAGAAGCATTGAAGTTCAGAATATCAAAACTTTCTGGTCCTATATTGATATTCTTAAATGCGGATTCTAAATTGTAATTGAGCTTCCAGAAATTCAAAGGGCCCCGCACGCGAGCTTTGGCCGCTCCCAATCCCTGCACTTCCACTGGAAACTTGTAAATGCGCTCAAAAATCAAAGCCACATCGTGAAGGTCCGCCGTTGGAATGCTGAATTCACCTTCAAGATTGTTGTGAACCAAGTCCACATCGAGTTCGCCCAGGTATTGGGTTTTATTAACCGCTCCCGCGATATCCTGAAAGATCAATTTCCCGCCGCGATACTTCAGCATCGTGATCAGATTTCCCAGGGCGAAGTCTTCAAAGACAAAATCCCGGGCATTGAGATTCATATCGAAAATCGCCGCGGAAGAATCGCCGGAAGTAAAACCCTCGATGCTGGTGGAGCCTTCCATTTTTAAATTAGCCAGGTTCTTGATGTTTTTAAGTTCCAGCTTTTTTGTTTTGAAGTTGATTTTAAAACCTTTATTGAAATCAATCACACCATCACTGTTACCCGTGCTCGATCCCACGGTGAGGGCCGCCGCATAACTCACAGCTTCGGTTGTGACTTGCACTTGTCCCTGGGCACTCATTGAATTCAAGTTCAGAATCGCAGTGTCTTTGGGTTTCATGCCCGCTTTCACCCAAAGGTCTTGGGCAGAAGCAGAGGCGTTGGTGCAAGTGACTTGGAAGTGAGGATAAATCTGTCCGGTGCAAGGAAGTTCACCTTTGAGTTCCCCACCCACGGGAATATTGTTCAGATCCAAAGATTGAAAGAGTTTTTGTAAATCAAGGCTTTCAATTTGCACGCGAGATTTAAATTCGTAATCACCCGTCAAAGCGATTTGCGATTTAGTGACGATAGCGTCCCCGGCAGGATGTTGAACTTTCACTTCAGAAAGAGTCACAACACGGTCTTTGTATTCCCCCTGAAGACGGGCATCACCAATTTCAAATTTGTCCACCATCAAAGAACGGGTTTTGATATCGGCTTTAGCGCGTAAGTTGTCGATGCCATCAAAGCGCGCCTCTACGTCCAGATTCACTTCACCAGAAAAAAGAGGGATCTTCATTTGGGGACGAGACTCTTTTAATTCTTTGTGAATGTCGGAAAGATTGATGCGTCCTGAAACGTCCAAGAGTCCAGAAGGTTTGATGAACACTTGGTTGATGCGAGTCAGCTCGCCGCGAGCCAGAAGCTCGGACTCACCTAAACGGACACCCAGCTGAATCACGCGCAAAGATTGACGGGTCAGATAAAGGTGAGTGTCAAAAGATCCTTGAAAGCTGCCAAAATTGCCCAGGGCAAATTGCAAAGCCGGAACATCCGCTTTCGCCGTGATGTTCTTTCCCATGTTGGTTAAAAGCAGATCGCCACTGGCCACGTCCACATTCATTTTTAAATCTTGCGACGTGAGTTTAAGCTGGATGTTTTGCAGGAAGACTCGTTGCAGAGGCAATTTTTCCAACTGTGCAAAAAGAGCATCCATAGGAAGTTCTTTAGGCGGGGAGTCGTCTTTTAAAAATGGATCAATATTGATTTCAACTTCTGGCGCATCTACGATCACCGCAGACAAAGTCAGTCGTCCGCCGAGAAGATGAAAGAAATCGACAAACACGCGCACACTGCCGATATGAACTTTCTTGATCGCCTCCGCCAACTCGCCCTTGCCTTCGACGTCAATTCCCTCCAAGGACAAAGAGGGTTTGAAAAGTTTCAGGTTGAGGTTTTGTGCGCGGATACGAACTGGCAACGAAGAATCTGAATAACTTTGGATTTTTTCCAAAGCCCACGCTTCGAGCTTTGGACCGACGACCATAGAGCCGAGAACCCACAGAACTAAAAAACCCGCTAAGGGCGTGATCAGAATCCAGAAGGCTCTTTTCATTGACCGCTCCAGATACTGATCAAGGCACTGGCCGCGCGATAGTGAGGACGGGACGCCATAAGTCCTTCAAGAACTTCAATGGCCGTGTGTTTTTGACCAAGCCCCCACAAAGCTTGCGCGCGCAAATATGCTGTCGCAAAAAAAGTTTCTGGTTCATGGGCTAAGATCATTTCAATGCGCGCAAGTTCATTGAGCAGTTCTACAAAACGACGGCACTTTAATAAAACTTCCAAACGGAACCACAGCAGAGAAATCGTTTCGTCGCTGAAGGAAAGAAGTTCCAACGCTGTTTCATAGCTTTCCAACATAAAAGCCGCGATAGCAAAATCAAAAGCCATGTCAGGATTTTGCTCCGCGTGCTCTAACAAACTTTGCATCAAAGCTTCCAAAGCTTTTTCCACTTCAGGATCTTTGGGCGCAAAGTCTTCCGTTTTGACCGCGCGGGCTTTCGGAGAACGTCTTTGCAGAATTTCCAAAGCATAGCGTTGCTTATGTTCATTCACTTCTTTGCGGATATCGGAATCGCCGGGATACAGTTTTTGCAAACGCTGCAAAAGATTCTTTTCTTGCTCGTAAAGTTGCTGCGTGCGCAATGTGATCAACTGCTCTAGCAAAAGTCTTTTGTTGTTCAGGTAATCTTTGTGAATTTTATATTTACGATTGCTGCGCCATTCACCCAACTGAGAAACGGTTTTGTTCAATGCCTGGGATCGGGCCGCTTCCGCTTCCGAGTTGTCTTCTTCGATCCCTTCGATCAAAGCCTTCACAGTTTTTTCGTCAAGCTCTTCGCCGATCGCTCCCAGGGCTTCCAGAAAATAAGGCCAGGGAATAGGGAAGTGTTCGTTGTCGATATAACGCAGAACAAAGTTCACAAGCTTTACGGGATGCTGAGATTTTAAAAGAAAGCGAGAAAGAGCGTTGATGTTATCCAGAGTGAAGTGATCTGGAGACGCTTCAAGATGTTGAATAAGGCGTTCGCCCACGACATCGAGATCGTCGATCTCATTGAGTAAATTTTGAATTTCTAACTCAATATACGTGGACAAAAAAAGCCTCCGCGACCTTATCCTAAATCTATCACTTTATTTTGCGATAAAATTGAGTGGTTGCGGAGACTTAATACTAGGCGTTAGTCTTATTTTTGGCTGACGCGCTCGACGTATTCACCTGAAGAGGTGTCAATACGAAGGACATCACCTTCATTGATATGAAGTGGAACGTTTACAGACAAGCCTGTTTCCATAGTCGCAGGTTTAGTCGCGCCAGTAACACGGTCCCCTTTGATGCCTGGGTCTGTTTGAGCCACAGTCAGGTTTACCGCTTTAGGAACGTCACAAGCGACGGCTTTTTCGTTGTAGAACAAGATCACAACTTTCAAATTTTCAGTTAGGTAGTATTTAGATTCGCCCAAGTCGTCTTCAGACATTGCGATTTGCTCGTAAGACTCAGGAGACATGAAGTTGTAACCGCTGTCGTCTTTATAAAGATAAGTCATCTCTTTATTTTCAACGTTAGGTACTTCAAATTTTTCGCCAGATTTGAAAGTCGATTCCAAGTTTTGGCCAGTCAGCATGTTTCTAAGTTTTGTGCGAGTGAATTGATTTCCTTTACCTGGTTTCACGTGTTGGAAATCCACGATCACGTAGGGTTTCCCCTCGATCATGATTTTAAGACCTTTTTTAAAATCCGACGTTTCGTACATTGTATAATCCTTGTTATATTAAAACTGCAGAAGGGCCATATTGGCCTAACTGGTTGTATTTGGTCAACATTGGGCTCTTTCAGATCGCTAGTCTTGGCGCGTTAGATAGTCGTTTGCGTCGTTTCTTCTCTATCAAGAGGTATTGGAGTATTTAAGACGGTATGGCCGGGAGGCTATGCGGGACGTCATGAGGTGATCAATGAAATCCAGTCAAACAGCTCAGACAATGTGGTTTAAACGGAAAAAATACGGTTGGGGTTGGACGCCAAACAATGTGCAGGGTTGGTTGGCGATTTTAATCTACACGGGATTGGTCTCTCTTTATCCCATCCTTACGGAGAAAGAGAATTTTTCCGTTCTTATCTTTTCTCTGATAACGATCCCTTTGACGATCGCTTTGGTCGCCCTCTGTTATCGTAAAGGGGAGAAACCAAAATGGTCTTGGGGAACTGACGAAAAACTATAAACCGAGAGGGCGAACTTTCGGAGTATTCTCGTAAATTTGAAGAAGCTCTTTGGCGCGATGGGCGCCGATGCCGGAATCTTCAGCAATGGCTTTTAAAAGAGCTTCTTTGTAAGAGTCGTTGAGGATTTCCGCGTCTCTTATTGCGGCACTTTCTAAATATCTTTGTTCGACGGCTTTAACGGCCGCCCTTTGGATTTTTTCTTGAAGCTTTCCGGGAGAGTCATAGATCAGCGCCATATTTTCATAATAGTCCGCATTGATGCTAAATCCCTCGTTGCGATAAGCGCAAGAGAGAAGGCGTGCATACGCGGTGTTATTGGCGTTGAGCAAAAAATTACGACGAAGATTTTCCATAGAGTTTTTGGGTAGAGCTTCTTTGTTTTGGCAAGCCATCAAAGATTTTGTGTCCAAGTTCTCTGGAATAAAGGCGTAGTTTTTTCTTTGGTCGATTTCTTTTTGCAGACAAACGCCATCGTCGCCGCAAATATTTTTTAATCTCAAGGCCACATGAAACATTTTATAAGCATTAAAAAGTCCTGTCTTATTTGTCGGGGAGTAATAGCTATGCAAAGAGCGTATGGCCGTGCGTTTCATCAGGCTTTCCACTTGTTGGCGAGTAAGACCCGGAAGAAGAGATTTGATATTGGCAATAGATCCTGAAACCAAAGGTGTCGCGCCACTGGTTCCGCCAAAAAGTGTTTCCGCACCGTTGCCGTCAATAGAAGCTTGGTACTCATCTGCAGGAGCCAGAATATCGAGTTGATCGGATTCTTGCGAAGAGCGAGTTTGCAGGCCGCGGGGAGAATAAGAACCCACAGCGATCACCGGCGCGATTCTTTCATGTTCTACGATTTTTTCTGGGTGATCATTTCCAGAGGCCATCACCCAAATGATACCCATTTGATCGACTTGCTGGGCGAGTTCCAGAACTCGGGGTGATGTCCATCCCATGGAATTAGAAATAACTTGAGGTTTCAGTGGAAGACTTTGCATCTCTTTCACCACGCCAAAATAGAAAACCGCGGGAGAAACTCTTTTCAAGTGAACATAGTCGACGATTTCAGAAACGGACATCATGCCAGTGCCGTTAATAAGATTCGCAACACTGGTTCCGTGATGACCTTTCACAGGGCGATTGCCGTTAAAGGACGTATCGACAGGAATATCAAAGGATAGGCGAATGTGTTTTTTCTCAAAGCCCGAGTCGTAAACGGCAAAAGGGATGCGATGCAAGTTTGGCAGGGTTTTCATTTCCATTTTCACAAGATCCGCACCAATATATTCTTGCGCCCAGAAAGGAGTCAGGATTCCGTCTTCCATTTCAACGGGTTTACGCGTTTCCATGTCGACAAACGCAAAGGCGTTAGAGGTTATGCTCAGGGATAAAACGCCGAAAAAAATGCTTCGTAAAACTTTGTTGGAGACTGTCTTAAAATGAGACATAGCAAACCCATCCTTCGTTTGGAAAAAAGCTGCAATATCCAATCCGGTTTAGAGGATATATATAGAATCTGAAGATGCTTTTTCCTTGGCGTTGACGAATTTTGTTGAGCAGAAGAAAGCCGAGCGTAGTGCGTATTTTGTCCCGCTGTTAAAAGAATAATATCGGTTTTCTCTCAGCGAACGGCCTAATACACCTCAATTCAATCCAACAAAAATGTGATTGGTCTTCGTCTTGCATTTCTCAGAACTTGAAACTTTTAAATCTTGGGAGCGTTTATGAAAATGCAAAGTATCTTGTCTGCGGTGATTTGTATTCTTGGCCTATCTTCCATGGCCAAAGCCGACACTTGTATTTGTGAAATAGACACGGTCATTCGCTCTGAAATGAAATATTACAGAATGGGCTGCAATGAGTGGCTCAATCGTCTGATCAAGCAAAATAAATGTGATTGGTGGGATGTCCGCGAGAAGGCCAGTGACTACAGTCCTTTGGAGCTTCCAAAACATGTCAGCAAAAAAGTGATTCTGGGATATGTCGGTCACTGGAGTAGCAGTGAACAAACCAAGTTCTACATCGACAGAGTTTTACTTCCGACGATGAGAGCGACGGGCGTTTCCATCGAGTATGATAATACAGCATGCTCGGCAACAAGCGACACGGAAGATTTGCAAAAGTATTTCGTCAAGGAAGTAAGGCCTCAATTAAGACAGAATCAGTATTTGGCTATCAAAGGCAATCAAGTGATCAGCATCGGTCTTTGGGATTCCTTCTTTGGTCCGACGGCGAATATGTATTCTTTTGTCGATTCACGACGTAAAAAAGCGGTCTATCCTCAGTGCAAAGACTTTGAAAACAAGGCTTGTGTAGGCCCTGACACCATGTTGGGAAAATTGCTAGGCGCTCAACAAGTTCAGGTGGGAACATCCGGCTATTGCAAAAACACACGAAACGAGTTGGTCCAACTCACTTGCACACAGATCGGTAAGCGTAAATATTCTTGGTTGGCAGAGTAATGAAGGTTACTGGACCCGACAGTCTTCGATTTTGAAAAAGATTTTTTCTGAATTGGCGGAGGGCGATCTTTGAAGTTTTTTTCGTCTCCCTCCGCATGAAGAACTTTTACCTCCGTAGCGGGTGTAAGCCGGATTGTTTTCTGTATCTAAAAACATTGTGTTCAGAGCAAAGAACTCTTAAATTCGATGGACTGTTGTTTCCATTCGCCCAAATCGGTTTAATATGATCAATTTCTAAAAACTTTTTGCTACCACAAACTCTATTCGTTTGTGGGTCCTTGTACTGGCAGCATTGATCACGTATGAAAATACTTTTCCGTAAATTCGGGCTAAGACTTTTTCTTTGTGTTTTCGCGTGCATCGTCTCTTTCGTTTTTTGCTCCTCTTTAAGGGGAGGTCGCTTTAGTTGAGTTCGTTTTTGAACTTCTTTCTTAGCAAGATAAGTGATGACCTCTGCCCATTTGTTGTCAGACACGCAGTGAGAGAGTAAGTCTTTGACTTGCTCCAGCAAAGCCATCTGCTCCTTAGAAAATGAAACGGTCAGAGTAACAGACTCATCACGATGAACCTTTTCTCGTTCCTCCTGAAAAATCGGAAGCGCCAGTTCCTGGGATAAGATCAACTCCGTTTGATCCTGCGTCGTATTTTCAATCTTAAGTAAAAGCTCTCGTTTTTCCTCGGTATTCACTTTGCGTGATTCGACCTTTTGGACGGCGCGAACTGCCTGTTGAATTTTAGAAAGTTGTGACAAATTCAAAGATCCATCTTCAATTTTAATAGAAATCTCAGGAACCTCGCGTAGTAGTCGTGCAGATTCAATTCTGCGAACGGCAGCAGAGGGACTATATCCAAACTCTTTCACCAAGAACTCATAAAGACTTGGATAGGCTCGCTCTAGATAAATCTTGCGAGTGTCAATTTCGGCAATACACTCCAAAACCAAATGAGTAATTTTTCTCTCTGTTTGTACCAGCTTTCCAAAACGATTCATCAGTTCTGAATTCGAAAGCATTTTAAGATTCATTTTTCACCTCCGCTACGGTTGTGATCCGTTTCGAAAGAGTTGTACCATGGTTTTTAAAATTCGCTTTTTCTACATTTTCCCAAATGAAAGTGTGATGCGAGAACTTAGAAAAACAGCGATGTAAAAGTCATGACAGGATCAATAGGAGGATTATGTAGGTTATGCACGAAGGATCGCGATGAAATCTTTTTATTTTGATAGAAAGGCAATTAAAACGTCAAAAGAAGCGTCAACAGAAATAACATTATCAAAATGAAGAAATCTAACTATAAAATTTTAATTCTGAAAAGCACACCCGTTCCGGTGGTGTAGTTTACATTCAAGAAGCCCGAATTGGTCATGACTTCTTCGAAGCCAAAAGCTTTGTGCATTTGCAAAGAGGCGAGATTCTCAGAGTTGGTAAATGAATAAAAATATTCAACCCCCATATTTTTAAGCCACTGCAACCGATAAGATGATAATGCTCTGGCGAAGCCCACGACTTCATTATTTACACAGGCAACGAAAATTTTTGAATTTGGGTTTGCTTCTAAAGCCTCGATCTCTTGCGAAATAAGCTTTGTGGTGTATTCGATTTCTGATTGAGGTCGCAAAGAAATATTTTGGGCGATTCCAGTTGCATCACTTTTTGCAACTTCCCTCACGATAATATTCATAGGAAATTGATGATTCATGCAATGCCCCAATTGAACTCGGAATTTTCTATTGTTAGGTCAAATCCCCTGAGAACGGTAAGTTTCGATATTGCGAAGCATCATATCGAGAACTTCCAACTTCTTTTCGCGCACCAGTTTGTCGCGAGGTTGAAGTGGGCGCAAAGGTGTGGCCTCATCCGTGTCGTTGTAACGAACTTGCAGGGTCTTCATGCGTCTTTGAATTTCCGGATGATCTCCAAACTCAATGCGCGTGTCTTTTAAAAGAGCATGGGCTTTTTCCAAATCATTGCGCACGATAAAGGCATCAATCAAAGAAAGCATGCGCTCCATGGCTTTGCTTGGAGTCGTTGGTTGAGGTGGCACCATCATCACAGGTTCTGATTTAGTTACAGGTGCCGGAGGCGCTTTATCGAAATGAACGTCGGGAAGTTTTGACATCGCAAATACTTCTTCGTCGTATTCATCCGCCGTCAAAGATTCCAACTTCTGAACCGCTTTTTGTGCGGATTGGGAATTTGGATTTAAAAATAAAACCATTTTAAAGGCTTTAAGAGCATCCTTCGGATTCTTGCTGGCAAGCTGAACTTCCGCCAACAATTGATGCGCTAAAATATTCTCGGGCGCCAGGGAAGTCGCTCTCTTTAAGGCATCCAGGGCTTTGCCCAACTGTCCCAGATCGCGCATAATCTTGGCGTAAGTGACCAGTCCGCCGACAAATTGCGGGTGGCGTTGAACGCCTGCAGTCACAACTTTTTGCGCCTCTTGAAGCATCTTCATTTCGCGATAGGCCTCAGCCAACGGCGCGAAAACCTGAGAGTTCGGATCTTTCTCAAGAATCAATTGGTACTTTTCAACTGTGCTCGCTTCTATTTTAGGCATGAGGAAATTCTAGAGCAGATTTATTGACTAAGCAATAGCTTCAGCTTCAAATAAGGGCGACGGATGGGTGTTTTGATGTCATTGACGATTCTCGGGGTAGACCCCGGTTCCCGCATTACTGGTTTTGGCGTCGTTCGAGTGACGAACGGAAAGATTGAGCATATCAATCACGGTGTGATTTTGCTTGATGCCGACCAAGCCTTTCCCCACCGCATGAAAGAACTGGGCTCTGCGTTCCGTGAGGTTATGGAGAAATACAAACCTCACCAAGTGGTGATTGAAAAAATCTTCTTGGGTAAAAATGCCGACAGTGCTTTTAAGCTGGGTCATGCTCGCGGTGTTGTGATGTACGAAGCGGGTTTGGGGGATGCGGCCGTTTATGAGTATGCCACTCGTGTGGTTAAAAAAGGCGTGACGGGGAGTGGCGGCGCTTCGAAAGAAGACGTGCAAGCTATTTTGAAAGCCGTCTTGAACATCAAGGTGATCAATCGCATTGACGCCTCTGATGCCTTGGCGATGGCTTGTCACCATGCCTTTGAATTAAAAAAGAAAGCGATTCTTGAGAGAGCGGTGAGTTTATGATCGGTTATTTGCGTGGAAAAATTATTGAAGTCTTAAATGACACTGCTTTGATTGACGTGCAAGGGGTGGGTTACGAAATCCATGCTTCTTCAAATACTTTGATTGATCTGCAATCTCTTTTGGGAAAAGACATCATCGTTTGGATTCACACTCATGTCCGTGAAGATGCTTTGAATCTTTTTGGTTTTCATTCGAAAGAAGAAAAAAATCTTTTCTTGTCTCTTTTGAAAGTGAACGGTGTGGGCCCGAAGATGGCGTTAAGCATTCTTTCAGGCGGTCGTCCGGCGCAAATTCAAGAAATGATTGAAGCCGGAAATGCCAAAGGCCTTTCAAGCCTTCCTAAAGTGGGTAAAAAAACCGCAGAGCAAATCATTCTGACCCTTAAAGGCAAATTGGTTTCTATCGAAGAAACAATCAAGGGAAAATCCGAAGCGCACACGCAGATCACATCGGCATTGCTCAATTTGGGTTACAAATCTCAGTTGGTGGATCAATTCGTTTCAACGTTGCCGACGGATATGTCTTTGGAAGAGGGCGTTCGTAAAGGACTGCAAACTCTTTCAGGGAGCTTGTCATGAGTCGTATTCTGGAAGGCGATCCGGTTGAAGGGGAAAAGAGTTGGGAAAACGAACTGCGCCCGCAGAAGTTTGAAGACTTTCCCGGTCAAACGGACGTTAAGGAAAAATTAAAAGTTTTCGTGGCGGCGGCCAAACATCGTGGCGAATCCTTGGATCACGTTTTGCTTTGTGGTCCTCCGGGGTTGGGAAAAACGACATTGTCGAAAATTATCGCCAACGACATGGGCGCAGAAATCAAAATGACCTCAGCGCCGGCCATCGACAAAAAAGGCGATTTGGCAGCGGTTTTGACTTCGCTCAAACCTCACTCGGTTTTATTTATTGATGAAATTCATCGCCTGAGTCGTCATGTGGAGGAGTATCTTTATACGGCGATGGAAGACTATTACATCGACATCGTGACAGGTGAAGGCCTGGGGGCGCGTTCGATGAAGTTTCAGTTGGCACCATTCACTTTGGTGGGGGCGACAACTCGTGCAGGACTTTTAAATCCGCCATTCCGAGATCGCTTCGGGATTGTGGAACGTTTGCAGTTCTATGATAAGGATGCTCTTCAACAAATTTTGATGAGATCCGCAGAAATTCTCAAAGTGAAAATGAATCATGAAGGCGCTGAAGAAGTGGCTCGTCGTTCCCGCGGCACTCCTCGTGTGGCGAATAGATTACTGAAGCGTGTTCGCGATTATGCCCAAGTAAAAGGCGACGGAACTATTTCAAAAGACATCGCTGTTTATGCTCTCAACCAGTTGGGAGTGGATCAATATGGTCTGGATCTTATGGACCGTCGTATTTTGAGCCTGATTCAAGAAAAGTATAACGGTGGCCCTGTTGGTATTGATACAATAGCAGCGGCCCTCAGTGAAGAGAGAGACACTCTTGAAGAGGTCTACGAGCCGTTCTTAATTCAAGAAGGCTTTATTCAAAAAACTCAGCGTGGACGTGTTATTACTGAGTTTGCGAAGAATACAGTATTAATGTCGGAGAAATAATATGGCTTCCAAGCAACCGTTGGTTGTTGAAGTGTTAAGGGGCCCGGTCGTGGAGTCCCTTCATAGTGTCATGGCCGTTGTCGTGAACGAGATCGGCAACGTCAGTCAGTATTGGGGGAATCCCCAGTTTTTAACAATGCCTCGAAGTGCAATTAAAATGCTTCAGACATTGCCCCTGATCGAATCCGGTGCCGCAGATAAATATGGTTTAGATGATAAGTTGATTGCATTGGCATGCGCCTCTCATCGTGGAGAGAAAGACCATCTGGCGGCTCTTCAGCAGTGGATGGAAAAAGTTTCGATCAAAGAATCAGCCTACGTGTGTGGTCCCCATCTTCCTTATGATGAGGCCAGTGCTCACGACATGATTCGTAAAGGTCAGAAACCCACCGTGCTTTGTAACAATTGTGCTGGAAAACATTCTGCCATTATCACAACATGCCTGCATTTGGGGGAAGACCCCGCGGGCTATGAAAAGTATGAGCACAATGCGCAGAAACGCCTGCGCAAAGTTCTTACTGAGACCATGCGTTTTGATCATTCAAAGACCGCTTATGGTGTTGATGGATGTGGAATTCCGACTTATGCAGTTCCTCTTCAATCCATGGCCGTAGGGATGTCTTCACTTATCAATCCCAAAGAAACTCCCGCGCGAAAAGCCGCAGCCGAGCGCATTTTGCGAGCTGTGAGGTCTTTTCCGTTTTACATCTCAGGCAGTGACAATTTCGCCACAGCTGTGATTGAAAAGTCACAGGGGCGAGCCATCGTGAAGGGCGGAGCCGAAGGTGTGTTCTGTGGAGTTCTTCCAGAAAAAAGAGTCGCCTTCGCAATCAAGGCCTCCGATGGTGCGAGTCGCGCGGCTCAGGTCGCGGCAGCTTCGTTATTACTCCAATTAGGCGGTCTCAATGAGACAGAGTTCAAAGCGCTAGCAAAGTACACTCAACCTTCGGTCACAAACTGGAAGGGCGATGTTGTCGGGCAAATGCGCATTGCGAAGATAGGCTAGTTAGAGTAATGTCTAACTAGTATGTTTTTACAGAAAACGATCCGTAAAAAGACAGTTGTTCATGGTATCGGGATTCACTCCGGTGACCCTTGCACTCTCACATTCAGACCGGCTCCGGCGGATACAGGTGTATACTTTATCCGCAACGATCTTCCAGGCAGCCCTTCTTTAAAAGTCACAGCTAAAAATGTTCAGGCGACGTCTCATCAAACTACGATTGGTGGCGGGGCTTTTTCAGTCGCAACTATCGAACACTGTCTTTCCGCTTTATCTGCTCTTCGTATTGATAATTTATTTATTGAACTTGATGGACCGGAAATTCCTATCGGGGATGGCAGTGCCCGCGATTTCTTAAAAGCTCTTTTGGATGTGGGTATTGTAGAGCAAGATCAGCCTCGCAAATATTGCTATATCACAGAGCCGATCTATTTTAGCGAAGGGGAAAAGCACGCCTATGTCGTCCCTTATCATGGACTTCGTTTGACAGTGACTATTGATTTTCCTCATCCAAAAATCGGAAAACAAACTATTGATCTGGATATCAACGAACAGTCCTTCGGCCGCGATGTTGCGGGCGCCCGAACTTTTGGTTTTATGAAGGACGTGGAGGCTTTAAAGTCTCGCGGTCTTGCTAAAGGCGGCAGTCTTGATAACTGTATCGTTTTAGATCATGAAGCTATCATCAATCCCGAAGGTCTTCGCTGGGAAGACGAGTTCGTTCGTCACAAAGCCTTGGATGCCTTAGGGGACCTTGTGACTTTGGAAATGCCGATGATGGGGCATGTGGTTCTTTATAAAGCCGGCCACGATGTGATGAATAAGCTTGTGAAGAAAATCTGGGATTCTCCGAACAGCTATCGCCATGTGGAGCTGGGTGCCGATATCTCTGAAGAAGTTCAAAGATACAACGGTTGGACCGTGCCAATCTAAGACAAGGCTTTTCTTTTAGTTGCTAGGAAAGGTCGTTTCACTTCTTCGTGCATGTGAAATATTTCTTTGATCTGAGACCTTTCCCCGTTAACGACGTTTTCAAGCTCGTCCGTCACTGTTTTTAAAGTTTGTGATTTGAGCATCATTACTTCCGCCGTCGCAGAAAGTTCTTCCGCCACGGAGGCATTGCCCTGAGAGGCGGAATCAATTTCGTTCATGGTTTTGCCAAATTGCTGAATGCCGATGTTTTGTTCGCGGGAAGCCTGAGAGATTTCTTGATTTAGGAACGCGATCTTTTCAATCAACTGAATCATCGATTTGATGGCGGATTCTGTTTCCTCTGCCTTCTTTGTTCCTAAACTTACGATGTCGGCACTTTTGGAAATAAGTTGGCTGATATTTTTTGCGGCGTCAGAACTGCGCGAGGCCAGGGTTCTAACCGCGTCGGCGACGACTGCAAATCCTTTACCTTGCTCTCCAGCACGAGCGGCTTCGACCGCAGCATTTAAAGCCAAGAGATTTGTTTGAAAGGCAATATCTTCAATGACCGTTGTGATCTCAGCAATTTCTTTGGAAGAGGCGTGGATTTGTTGAATGGAAACTCTGAGGTCAGTTAAAACATCGCTGCTGACCTTGGCTTTTCCTTGGCAATCTTGTGAGAGCAGGGCCGCATTCTCTGCGCTTTCATTATTTTTCTTAGTTACAGAAGAAATTTCTTCCATGCAAGCAACAGATGTTTCAATAGAGGCGGCGGATTCAACTGAGCCTTTTGAAATCGTCTGGCTGGCTAAGCTGACTTGCTCGCTGGAGGAAGCCACATCCACGGTGTTTTCAGCGATTCGTAAGGTGATACTTTGAATGCGTTTTGCTAATGAGCTTATCACGATCCAACATAGAACAAGGGCTATGGACGTAAAAGAAAACAGGCCGATTAAGAAATATGTGTTTGCGGAAATAAGGCCGGCAAATAAATCTTTGGAGTTGGCTTGAACCATAATACCCCATTTTAAGTCCGAGACGAATTTTCCGTGTTCTAAAAAGCTGTAACCAACAACTTGCTCAACACCTTCGCGGCGAGGATCAAAGCCTTGATAGACGCCATTGTTTTTTTTGCGAATGTTCTGGACGGGTTCAAAAGACTGTAAGTTTTTACTTTGCGGTTGCAGTGTTTTGTCATCTGAACTGAGCGTGATCTCATTTCCCTCAGGACCAATCAGCGTCAATAAAATTGAAGAGAGTCCTTTGGATTTGTGATTGTGAAAAGCGGAATTCAGTTCGTCTTCGACCCATTTGAAATTAGCACGATTGGAAAGAACTCCTAGGACCTTGCCGTGCGAATCTTTGACGATAGAGCTGAAACTGTTGGCGCGACGTTCTTCTTTGTAAACTTGTTGTATAAAGAAATCCACTTGTGGTTGTTCGACATAGGTTCCTTTAAATCCCTTGCCTGGATCATCCGTGGTTTGTCCGGCCATCACTTTTTGAAACCACTCCTGGGAGGAGAAGTTGAGCTTATACAGTCCCTGAGAGTCTATGGCCTGTCCTTTGGAATCTTGGTTGTTGACGGCCATCAAAGTTCCGTCGACAGAGACAAAAAGGATAAGATCGTAAATGCCGTAAAGAGCGACATAGGAATTCAGAGTTTCAGTGATACGTGCTTTGTCTGCGCTGGTGAGGACATCATTTTTGGCGAAAGCCTGAACATCCCCGTAGCGCTCATAAAACTGAGTAGCTATTGACGACGCCAGTGTTTCTGAATGCAGGTTGAAATTGTCGACGATATGTTGTCGCTGTGTCGTGAGGGATTTTTGGAACTGAATGTAATTGAATCCCTGAATACTGAAAATACAAAGTGCGAAAATCAACAAGAAACGTGCTTTAAGACTTAATCGCTTCATGGGCAACTCCTTTGCCGATGGTAAATGCATCGGTGAGTTCAGAGTTGCTCTAAAGCAAACTTTCATTAAACATCTATAAGCTTAGGAACCAAAAAACTTAAAATAAACGAGACGCGGGAATGAGCGTCTCGCTGCGGGAATGTGAGGAATTTGTCTTAACGTTGAGATTTGAGATAGCCCACGATATCAACGTCAGGTGGGGCGTCGATGCCTACTCCGCCTGGCATGGGACCCGTGATCTCTTCAAGAGAGTAGTCCATGCGGGCGTCATATTTACGCTCTGGTTGGTTGCGCAACCATTTTTCTTTTTCGTACCATGCACGTTTGTTGTCGTCGTCCGTGCAAGCGGCAAGTTCTTGCTCCATTCTTGCGCCCCAACGATTTTCGATACAGTGGTAAGGGTCAAAACTCATCGCAAAAAGTCTTTGGCGGGCAGCTTCCAAATTCATTCTTACAGTCAGACCATTTGTCGTCGTGTAAGAGAACTGACATGCTTGAGCTTTCTGGGCATACATCGCAAACAAGTCCGCAGCCAAGTTTCCGCCGGAATACTTGATCGCTGGATCTCTTCTTTTATAGCGTTCGATATTGGCTTTCGTTTGGTTGAGCAAATCAATAAACGCCACTTTCAAACGGGCATCACGAGATGGAGTTGCATAAGCTTCCCACTCTCCCTCGGCACCATAGATATTTGCTGGCAATTTTTCTGGATGAGGTTTCATGTAAACGCCAGAAGTGCGAGCCGCCTCAACAGCGTCCACACGGTCTTTTAAGCTCACGCAGATATCATCAGTTAACTGCGCCATATCTTTGATCGGATCAATGTGCAGATCACCTTGCATCAAGCTCATGCGAACATAGTCATAGAATGTGACTTGTTGGCCGCCGATGATGAACTTTCCTTTGCTCCAACCTGCAGAATCAGGTTGTGTGCCGTAGAATTGTTCAGTTCCGAAAGAAGGCAGTTGATAGTTTTGAGCCGCAACGATTCTTCCTCCGGTATAAGATCCTGAAAAATCCACTTTCGCATCAACCAATGCCAATGGACGGAAGTTTTTAAAGCCCGCACCTTGCGCAGGTTTACTGCGCACAAACTTCGGGGTGAACATCCCCATCGTCAAAGAGTTGTCAGGGTGAGCATCGATATAGAAAATACGACCGTCGTCAGCGACTTTATAAATAATCGCTACGTGTCCGTTGGGATCATAGATCACAGTTCCCGGGCGAATGCTGTTGCGATCAATCTTAGCAGGGTAGAAGTCCGTGAAAAGATCTTGATCCACATCGCCTGGCATACGGAATGTTGCAGAGAAGGTAAGGCCCGGAACGATGTCGTTCAGAATTTCAAGGGCATTAGGATAAGTGTTTTTGAAAATACCGTTCTTAGTCAGAACGTCATAACGTTTGTTCACGTAGTTACCCAGTGTCGTGTAACGAACGTCTTTAATAGTTTTAGGGTCTTGTCCCGGTTCCAAATTCGCTTTGACTTCGCTTACGATAGAAAACGGCAAACCGTTTTTCCATGCGAAATAGCCGCGAAGGTAATAAGGCAAATCCGCACAGTCGGCGAAATATTTAAGTCCCGCAGGGTCGGAATTATAATAAGGATTCGCAGAGCTCTGAAGGCAGTTGTCGACCTTCCAGCATTGGCGTTTTTCAACGGCTTCACCGATACGGGTCACGAACTCTCCGAACTGACGTTCATGCAGGTCGGTCCAAGTGGGCTGAGTGATACGCCATTGAGTGGCCGCAGACTGGGCCTGGGCTCCCAGCGAGGCTAGGACAACAAACGAGAGGGTGCCTAAGAACTTCATATTAAAATCTCCACGATTATATTCGGATGAAGCAGGAGCAACACCTCTGCCAAGGAAACAGGCAATAAAACCCCCTTTAATTGCATCTGAGCCCCCTTTTCCCCAAGAGCGCCAATATTCGCTAAACAAGAATGTAAAACGGTAAAAAGGTGCCAGGGGATATTTTGCGTCTACGCTGCGTTAAGCAATGACGCGCTATAGACGCAAAATATCCCCTGGCACCTTTCTGGGCGTTCGGAGCGTTGCTTTTTATTACCGATCTGGCATAGTTCCTGGGTTGTCAAAAATTGGGTTTAACAGACGGGGTTTTCTAGCCCCCGACAGGAGTAATCATGATTATCGGTGTTCCTAAGGAAATTAAAATTTCTGAGAACCGTGTTGGTATTACGGAAGCTGGCGTTCGCCAGTACGTGAAAGAAGGCCACACAGTTATCGTAGAAAAAGATGCGGGTGTTGGTTCTGGTATCAGCAACGAACAATACGAAAAAGCTGGTGCGAAAATCATCGACACTAAAAAAGAAGTGTATGCGAAAGCAGACATGATCCAAAAAGTGAAAGAGCCACTTCCTGACGAATACGAATTGATGAAGGAAAACCAAATTCTTTACACTTACCTTCACTTGGCAGCAGAGCCGAAGCTTACAAAAGTTCTTTGTGAGCGCAAAGTGAAAGCAGTTGCTTACGAGACAATCCAACTCGACAACGGTTCATTGCCATTGTTGACTCCGATGTCTGAAGTTGCTGGTCGTATGGCGACTCAAATCGGTGCTTTCTACCTACAAAAAGATCATGGTGGAAAAGGTATCTTGATGGGTGGTGTAACGGGCGTAAAACCAGCTAAAGTCACTATCATCGGTGGTGGTGTTGTTGGTACGAATGCAGCGAAAATGGCTGTAGGCCTTGGCGCTTCTGTAACAATCCTTGATGTGAACACAGCCCGCTTGGAATATCTTGATGATATTTTCCAAGGTCGTTGCATGACTTTGTACTCTAACGCAAAAAACATCGAAGAATCAGTCAAAGATTCTGACCTTGTTGTTGGTGGCGTGTTGATCACTGGTCACAAAGCTCCGACTCTTGTTTCTAAAGAGATGATCTCTTCTATGAGCAAAGGCTCTGTTGTTGTTGACGTCGCAGTTGACCAAGGTGGTTGTATTGAAACTTGCCGCCCAACTTCTCACCAACAACCAACTTACGAAGTTGATGGAGTGATCCACTACTGCGTGCCTAACATGCCAGGCGTTGTACCAAGAACTTCTACTTACGCTTTGACAAACGTCACTGCGAAGTACGGTTCAATGTTGGCGGCAATGGGCGTTGAAGACGCTATTGCGAAATCTCCAGCATTGTTCAAAGGTTTGAACGTGTACGGTGGTTACGTATGTTACGAGCCAGTAGCACGCGACCTTCACATGGAATACAAACCATACAAAGGTTAATTTTTTAAGTTTCTACTCTAGAAATCTCAAACGCCCGCAGTCAAAAATGCGGGCGTTTATTTTTGCAAATGCCACCGACTGTATTGACAAGTAAATCCTCTCGGCGAACACTTGGGAAAATCCTTGGAGGTTTTTATGTCGGCGATTCTTGCTTTATTGGTCACGAGTGTTTTTGCCTCTCAACCCCAATTACCTCTTCCAGCCCCGGGGCCAGTACCCAATCCCGGACCTGCAGCTCCCTTGGGCTCTTGGAAAATTGATCGCAATACCATTTCTATTTCCGGTGTATCTTCTGGCGCCTATATGGCAGTTCAGATGGGAACGGCATTTTCAAAAGATATTTCCGCTGTTGCCAGTGTGGCAGGGGGAATTTATTGGTGTTCAGAAGGGGATTCGCAGAAAGCGCAAAGCCGCTGCATGGGACAGCCGCAGGGAATTAATTCCGAAGTGCAAATCGCCCAGGCTCGAAAATTATCTGATGAGGGGCAGATTGATTCTGTGACCCATGTTGGCCGTCAAAAAGTTTATATCTTCGCAAGTCCCAAAGACAGCGTCATCAATCCGCTCAACTCTGAAAAACTTCAAGAGTTCTACAATGCATTTGTAAATCCGTCGCAAGTGACCGCTGAAAAATCAGTAGCCTCCGCTCACGGGTTTCCGACACTGAATTCAGGTAACGCCTGCGGAATGGGATTTTTACCGTGGATTCTAAAATGCAACTTTGATCTTGCAGGTGAAATTTTAAAATCTGCCTACGGACCGTTGCAAGCGCGTGGAAGTGCGGACCCCAAAAACCTTTTTAAGTATTCGCAAAAAGAATTCGGCGATGAAAAGACACCTCTTTATAAAGAGGGCTGGGTCTATGTCCCTCAGGAATGTCAGCAGGGAAATCAATGTCGTTTGCACGTAGCTTTGCACGGTTGCCAAATGAATCCGGATTTTATCCAAGATAAATTTGTGAATATGGGCGGCTACAATGAGTGGGCAGAAACAAACCGCATCATAGTACTTTATCCGCAGTCAGCAAAAATTCAGAAAGACAATCCTTACGCATGTTGGGATTGGTTCGGTTTCACAGGCCCGAATTATATGACGAAGTCGGGTGCTCAGATGACGGCGCTAAAGAGCATGATTGAAAGAGCAATTCAGGAAAGTTCGCGTGCAAATTCGGCGTTCTGAGTTATTAAAGCAGTCCCCCTTTTCGCTGAGCTTATCTTCGGGTTTTTTCGGTTTCTTTGCGCATGTGGGCTTTGTCGAAGCTCTTGAAGAAAATGCTTTAGCGGCCCAGGCGCTTAGCGGAAGCAGTGCTGGTTCCTTGGTTGCGGCGGGGCTGGCTAGTGGATATTCTGCGAAGGATCTGAAAAAGATTTTTTTAGGAATAACAAAAAATGATTTTTGGGATCCTGCCCTGGGGTGGGGATATTTACAGGGGCAAAAGTTTGAACAATTGATGAGTAAATACTTCGTCTCTTCGTTTGAAGAGACGAAAGTCCCTTTGTATATCTCGGTTTTTAATATTCAAAAAAGAAAAACCGAAGTGGTGACGACGGGAACGATTGCTGTTGCTTGCCGCGCCTCTTCAGCCGTTCCTGTGTTGTTTCATCCGGTTCGCATCGGACAGCATCGCTACTGGGATGGAGGAATTCGGGACCGGGCGGGGCACAAAGGTGTGAGTGAAAACTCACTCACGCCAGTCATTCATTATCTGCATGCAGACGGATGGATGAGTCGTCTGGAAGATCGATATCTTTATAACAATCTTCATCGCCAGAAATATTTCTTTAAAACCCGCAGTCCCTTCAAGATGGGGCCAGACCGATTGGATCGGGGCGCTGAGGTCATCGAGCATTTCCGCGTTCACACAAATAAATGGCTGGAAGAGAAAATTTAATTTAGGAATTGTATAAGGACCGATTTAAAACGGCTCATGCTAGGACCATTCCAGACGGCATCAAATCCGTGAGTTCCATATTTAAACCGCAGAAAAGTACACTCTAGATTGTGTTTCTTTAACTCTTCAAAGTAGCGTTGGCTTTGTTTGACGTTAACAACGGGGTCGTTTTCTCCGTGAACCAGCAAGACGGGAGGCATGTCTTTGCCAAGAAGATGGATCGGACTTAATTCTCTGTAAAGAGCCAAGCCGTCTTTGAGATCTTTCCCCACAATCTTTTGCATCCAAGTATGTGTTTTTAAAACGTCCTTGTTGTCGCTTTCAAGATAAAGATTTTCAAGATCCGTCACCGGATAGAGGGCAATCACTTTCTGAACCTGTTGGGGCCATTTTTTCGCTAAGTGCAGGGCTAAGTGGCCGCCGGCAGAACGGCCGTAGAGGATGATCTTTTTGTCGCCGTAATTGTCGAGTATTGACTTAAATGTATTCTCAACTTCAAGAATAACTTGGCTTAAAGTAAGTTCCGGATATTTTTTGTAGTTGATAGAGATGACCTCAATATTTTTCTCATTTAAAAGACCAGCAATAGAAGTGAGCTGGCTGGCATCTCCATGTTTCCAGGCGCCACCGTGGATGTGGATGCAGATTCTCTGCGGATGACTTGTCTCGAATTTCAAATGTTCAGACCAAGTTTTCGCTTGAGGATTGAACTTAAATGGCCAAATAAAGCGCCCCACTTTATGAAACCAAGAGCGAACCTCTGTATCATCTGAACGCGAATCAGATGCTATTGCTCCCGAAAAATAAACTGTGCTTTTTCGAGCGAATAAATAGTAAAGCAATGGGATAAAATAAAGAATGAAAGAAAAGTCATAGACGGCAAGAAGAGCGAAAACCAGAACTGCGATGGAAATCCACTCCGTGACAACAATTTGCAGAATCCAAAGCCAACCCCAGCAAATTCTCTTTGCCGGGATAAAGACAAGCAGAAACCAAACAGTCGATAAAATGTGTAATGCGGCTAAGGTATAAATACTTTCGAGCATGATCTCATCTCTAGGCCATAGGGTATTTTAGAGTGAGGGACTTTGTCCAAGTTAAAAACGTCAATTTGAGTATTTCCACGGTGAGAGTTAAAAGAGTTTTCTGCTTGGAGTCGTTTTGTTTCAATCCAGACATCCGGCTGACTTTTGTCAATCGGGTTGCTAGGAACTCTTTCGATGAACTCCATTTTAACTTCAGGTGCAATCGCATTTGTTGCGGAAAGATGTTCAATAATGTTTGTCTTCATTTGAACCAAGAATACCGGAACTCCTGAAGCCTCCAATTGAACGGCTAATTTTCTAGCAATAACAAAAGCCCCTTCTTTAACCGTCATCGGCATTTGTCCCCCGGTGTAAGGAAGCATGCCTTCGGGATAAACGGCAAGGCTGACGCGATCCTTGTTTTTGTTAACTATGTTTTCAGTCAATAGATCTAAACTTTTTTGAACGGGATTTGATTTAGGATCGTTATCGACGACAAAGACAACGTCGCCAGCTTTTTCTGGAGGAGGAATAGGATAGACCGACTTTCTCGTCATTGTAATATGCTGGTCACTGCCAAGTTGCACAGAGACGTTGCGGGCTAGAGCAATGTCCATGAGTGGTTGGTCGTGGTTGCCAATAAGAATAAATACGGCTTTTTTATTTTTATCCAACTCGGCCTTGATGTTGGAAATTCCTTTGTACTGATACTTTTGTCCGTCGCGCAGAAAGTTTCTTTCATCCAGTGAATCCATTAATTCTGATAAAGACGCGCGAGTGCAGAAGCCTGCTACAAGTTTACAGATTGAGGTTGGAAGTTTCTGTCCGGCTTGGAAAACCTGGCTGATTCCCATAGAGGCTGGAACCTCGATGGATTTGCCTTCCTTTAAATCGCTGGAAATGGTGTTCAGTTTTTCAATAAGTTTCGTCGTTTTTTGGGAAAGTCTATAGGAGCCTGGTTTGTTGGACTTCAAAAAATCATGAAGGTGAATGAGCTGACGGTGGATTGCCACAGAAAGGTTCGACTCGGAATAGACAAGAGCTTTTCTGTCTTCTTTGGTCGCGGTTTTTTCAATGAAGATCTTATTATAAAGACTTTCCATTTTTTGGATTTCAGACCACAAAGTGTTTCTTTGCATCTGAATCGCCTCTTCGAGTTGAAGTCGCGTCGAAGAGTCTAAATTATACTGACTTTGTACGTGATCAAGGAAGGCTTTGAATTGATAGTCTGTCAATCGCCCGAATTGATTCATCTTCTCGAAATATTTATAAGAAGAACTGTGGCCGGCGACGTTGTTTGAGTCCGCTGACGCGAAAGAGAAAACTTGGAATAGTGCTATGGCTATAAAAATAATTAATTTTTTCATATCACTTCTCCATAGAAAGCAGGAATTCAACTTTTTTAATTTGCTCGCCAAGGATAAGGTCGAAGCTTCCCCATTCAGGTTTATAAAGAGCTTTATCGTTCAAGTGAACTTCAGCCGAAGAGAAAGTCAAAACAGAAGGGCTTTGAGCTAGATCTCTCGTCACTCTTGAAAGTTCTCCTCTCACTGTGATACCTGACTCATACTGAATTTCTACTTTTTGATTTGCCTGCAGTGAGTTCGCCGTCACCAATTGACCGTCAGCCATTACGGATTTGATTTTACCCACAGGCGACGAATATCCTTGAGCATGGACATTTATGTCTTGGCCTGGGATCACTTCATTGGCGCTATCCACAAGTCGTGCTTTGCCAGAGAACTGAAGATAAATAGGTTCACCTTGTTGACTGTAAATAACTTTCGAGAGAGTGCCATCAACACCATTTCTTTCAGTGCTGATGCGAACCAGGGCCCCTGACTCAATAGCTTTATTGAAAACAGAAGTTTGAGTTTTGGTTTGTGTATGGCTCATAGGGAACCACTCTTCCCAGTTTTTAATTTTTACCGGATCCTTCTGAAGAAGTTGTTTTTCAAGAGGAAGGCGTTCGGTCCAAAACTCAGTAAGAATTTCTTGAGCCTTCTTAGTGCTCTTAAACCAGTCTTTAAATTCAGGGTCTTGTTTCGCATTCTTTTTATGCCATAAGAAGGCATAGTACACGGACATGCCATCTTTATGGTGATTCAGGAACATACTTGGAGTGAGAGGCACGCCAACGTCGTGGTGAGTGTAGAAGTGATAGTGTTCCAAGGCCGCTTTAATATTTGGGTCTTGAACTGAGTTTTTCATTTTCAGAAAGTCGGCTTGCCATTTTTGTTGAAGCAAAGCCAAAGTTTCTTCTTGTTTCGGAGTCAAGTTTTGTGCCTTTTGGTAGGCGTTCACCTTCATGTAGCGGTCCGCTTCGTGACGAACGTCATGCATCCAGAATAAACCACCCGGGCGGTTGAAGCCATCGGCCGGAACTGGAGTGTTTGTTGCGCCAAGGAAGTGAATTTTATGAGGAAGCACATGCAAGAATGCAGATGATCCCAAAGCGTATACGGAAGGAATAATAACGAATTCTAGAGAATCTTTTCTTTCGAAGGCATCTCTGAAGGGAACTTCAGCAACGCGGAACTCATGGGCAATACGGCCACTGCGAACTTGAATGATAGGGCTGCCTTTGGATTCGTAGAGACGCAGTTCCGCGTCAATATTAAGTCGGCGGTAACCGTGCATAGCCATATCAATATATTTTGCTACCTGGTGGTAGGCTCCCAACTCCTTGAATTGGAAGAATCCGCGAACGCGTGAATAGTAATATAAAGTGTAAACGGTATCGCGATATGGATAGCTATTGCTATTCACCATGGTGTCGATATCGTTTTGGACTTTATTAATGTATTGCAGAACCTTTGTAGTGGTTTCAACTTTTCCAGATCTTTTACCAAGCAGCATATGGGAAGCCTTGTTAGCAAAACTTCCTTTTTCTTTTTGTAGTTCGACGATCAATTCCTGACGGAATTTTTCCAAATCGGCTCTGATTTCTTTCATTGTCGGAGCGGCTTCGGGGAAGTCAAAGAGGCGCGGATCTTCAGGTGTGATCTGCTTTTGCGTTTCAAATCTTTGCTTCATAGTTTTGACAAAAGCTTCTGGATCTTTGAATACGAATTCTAATGACGGATAACGTTTGGCAAGGATGTTATTTCGTTCCTTGTAGTTCGTCTCTAAACTTTCGCGAATCTCTTTAAGAGTCCCGATTTTACTGACCTTCGCAGCACTCAGGGCTGAGGCTCCGCCTTCGGCGAGGAAGAGTTCAGCACACTGAGGGCCTTGTGCTAAAGCGGAGTAAGGAACTGTCGCCGTAAAGAGGGTCGCGACGACAAGTTGGGCTGAAAGAAACAGTTTGAATGAAAGTTTATTTTTTTTCATATAACAGGTTTTAGTTCAATGTTCGCGCCAAGACCCGTTTGGCTTATATTGAACTAGAGCTGTCTATGGATTTGACAAAGGCCCTAATTTATCAATGATTTTCGTATGATGCCTCAACATGAGACATTAAATCGCCTTGATAAACGTCAGACCGAAAGCCGTATTAGCTTTGATTTGATCCAATTCACGTTGTTGCTCTGGAGAAATCAATTGCAGCATTTGAGCTTCCGCTTGGCTATAAACCATGCCGCCTTGTGATTGGCTCTGACGAGCACGCTCTTCCAAAGTCACCCAGTCTTGCTGCGAAGGCAGACCATATCCTGGAGCGCCAACGAGGAACGCAGAAGGTTGCGAGAACATATTGCTGATCTTAAGAATATTTTCAGTCACTTCAACGACGTCAGACTTTTGATTGTTCTTTTTCGCGGTTTTCATGTCGTTCAAAACCCACTTCTGTAAAGTCGTGTGAATATTAGCAAGAACAAAGCGGTGAGCCGCTGTTTCCAACATCAAAAGAGCCGCAGCGGATTTCAAACGCTCTTTGCCCGTCAGACGGTTTATGCCTTTATAAACAGTGCCACGATCTTTAGCGGAAAGTTTTAAAAACTCCATAAAATCTTTGTAAGGCAGACGCAACGTCTTTTGAAGGACCGCATAGGTCATATCATAACGGGATCTGTAAGAGTCAAAAAGGTAAGCGTCTTCAATCGCCTTAAGACGATTGTTAAACATCGAGTTGTCAGCAAGTTTTCTTCTGACCAATTCTTTTTCAAGGCCCATTGGTGTTTTGATAGAGGCATAAATCAACTCCGGTCTCCACACAGAAGCCTGAAGAAGATTTAGACTTTCCGTTGCACAGTTATTAGAAACGAAGTAGTACTTACCGTCATAACTCCAGTGAGTTTCAATAGCGCGAGTCACGAAATGAGCAAGTTCAGTGCGAGTCAAATTCAACGGAATGCTCTTAATGTCGCGCATTTCTGTTTTATTGTACTCGTCAATCACTTGCGACAAAGGCACAAAGAACAAACGGGACGGGTAAGAACCGTTCAGACCTTTAAGCGTGTTGATTTGAATGCCATTTACGAAAGCTCGGTAAGAAAGAATGATATGCTCATTCACGTCTTTCATGCACTCGGGCCCTACAGTTTTTCTTTCCGGAGAACAAATCACCAGGCGGAACATCGAGTGACCCCAGCCGCTGGACATGTCTTCGCCTTCGTCTGCCAGGAAATAGTGAACTTGGTAAACGCGGCTCAAATCAATTTTCTTAACGGGGTTCTCGTTTTCTTTGTAATTCGGAACAACATAAGTCAAAGGAGCATCACACTTCACACCTGGAAATGGATCATGGCGGAAGTGTGACTTATAAAGACGCGCCAAAGTCGGGCGACGGCAAGCGTATTCAGGGTCAAGAAGGAAGTACTCCATGTTGACGGCAAAAGACTCTTCGTGATCCGTGAGTTCATAGATGTCAGGGCTGCGATGTTTCATCCAGCTCTCGTCGTCTCTGTCAAAACCTGCAATCAAAAGGAAGTACGGATTTTGTGAGAAGCTTCGATTCATATTAATATAGGGCGCACATTCCGGTGTTCCACGATTGCGATTTCTGTTGTCGTCATCAGTATTGCAATAGTTGATTTGTGCGTATTCTGCTGAAGAGTGCACGTTCTCATGGTCATAGGCGTGGGCTGTTTCGTGAAGAACTGCCGCCAGGATTTCTTTATAAAGAGTTTTATGAGTTCTGTTTGTCGGTGTCGCCAAAGATTCACCGCGAATGACTTCTTTAATCACCGTGCGATCTAAATAAATACGGCCACGACGATACAGAGCCATGGCATCTTTGTTCTTAGATTTTAAATCCGAAATTTCAACTTTAAGATCTTTTTTAAGACTTTGCTTCAGAGTCGCCGGAAGCAATTTGGAAGCTTTAGTAAACAGAGTTTGTAACGCGGGACGAGCCGCCGGAGTGATACTTTTATCTGAGAGATCGTATCCAAAAGCGAAAGCCTGCACTGTCAAAAGAAGATTGAGTGAAAGTAGAGCTATTAATTTCATAGAGAACTCCTTTCAACGAACAGTGGAGGGAGATGGCGGAGCGAGAAGTGAGAGAGGATGCTCCGCCAAGAAGTAAATTACATTTTCAAGATGCCTTGAGCGATATCAAGATCAGAAGCTTGCAAGGCTGGGTTTTCAGCGCGGATAGCTTCCAAAGCTTTTTGAAGAGCAGCACCGCGAATAGCAGCGTCAGAAGCTACGAAAGTAGCAGCGTCTTCTTTTGCAGCCAGAACTAGCTTGTGAGTATTGCCAGAGATCGCAGCTGAAGTTCCAGCTGTACCCGCAGATGTCAAAAGAGGGATCGCCAAGATAGAGTCCACTGTGCTTGTTACAGAAGCAGAGTAAACTTGAGAAATCTCAGTAGCTTGAGCGATTGTAGAAGCAAGCAATAGACCAACAATAACCATCTTTTTCATAGGAACTCCTTATGTTTGTTTAGATAAACGTTCTAATTAGGTTCGAAGCCCTTTATTCATGTTCCGTGCCGAGGGTTTCTCCCCTCTAAATTGTTTAATCGACCTCCTATGTTGTTAACAGCATAGACAGAGACGCCCAAAAGCGGTCTCGTTTGGAATACATAAGCGCTCCCATACCGTTTAAAAATAGCTTTCGATCCATATATTTCCCCAATCTTCCGTGCGTAAAAGGGGAATGCGCGCTTTTGCAAGGCGAGCCTCCGTAGAGCTATGAGGATGCTTGTAGCGGCTCCAGCGGGCTGAGCTGATGCTTAATTTTAAATGAGGTAAAGATCTTAAGAGATCTTCAGAGGTACTCGTGGCACTTCCGTGATGACCTAAAATCAAAACCTGACTCTGTGTTACCCACGGAAGAAAACGCCAGATTTTTTCTTGCGAAGATGACGAATCGCCGGGAAGTAAAACATTGCCAAAGCGGACGACATGGCTTTGATCGTTGGATTTAGCCTGCCGTTGTGGAGTCCACGACAGTAGGTCTTCAGGAAGACTTTTTTCACACGCAGAAAATGATTTAAGAAGAGCCATCTTGCGAGCGCTCGACTTGCCAATAGGACGAAGAGCGATACAGAGATTTTTTAATCGGGAACGCAGAGCTGGTTTAGAGAGGGCGCCGATGTGATCCCAATCCCAATGGCTTAGACTCAAAACGTTTTGCTTTCCTTCGCAAGAACGAAAAATCTTTTCCCATGGAAAATATTCTCCTCCGGTATCGAAATGATAGCAGTGGGTGGGAGTCACGGCGGTGACCCATTGTCCTTGTCCGACATTCCAAACCACCATGTAAGAGTGGGATGAAATATCTTTTAATAGACTGGCACTTAGGCTCAAGACAAGAAAGACAAAGTATTTCATGGGGAGTCCTTTCCCTGCCACAGGCGCAAACGCAAATAGTGAAAGAACACATGCCAGATCAGAATCCACATCCACAAAAATGCGGTCGAGGGAGTCGACCCTTTGACGATTTCAATGGGTTCAGACAAAGCGGGGAGAACTTGCATAAAAAAGTTCATCACGCGATCAAACAGAAATAAAAAAGGCGAAAGAACGACCGCGAGAAAACTTAAGGGTAAGAGCAAATACGCAATTAATGGCGCTAAAAATAAATTATAAAGAATGCTTAACGGGTGCAGGCTTCCCAGCCCCCACAGAGGAGCACTCATAAAAAAGAAAATCGCAAGCTGTGATAAAACAGTTCTCGCAAAGGTGTTTTTAACTCGAAGAATCGAACTCCACGACAAAGCAAGTGCAGCACACCAACTCATTTGCAAAGAGAGGGAGTCCCACCAGGACGGAAACAGAATCAGCGTCAGGAAGCCTGTGGCGAGCACTGCGAGATCATTGGGGAGGTAAACCCTCCGTTGGTGGAGAAGTTCGCGTGTGGAGAATCCTAAGAGCGCCCGAACTGCGGGAGCTTGCCAACCCACGGCAAGAGAATATCCGCCGAGAAAAAGAAATCTTACAAGGACTGGAATTCTTAAAATGCCTAAGAGTTCATCAAGCAAAATCAGGTGAGAACCCGAAACAACGAAGATGTGAATCAAAGAAGTTTTGCTAAGATTTTTCTTCAATTCTTGATCTGTGATTTTTTCGCCACAAACTAAAGATGCTAACGAAGCGAGATGTTGTGATTTCTTCGGCAGAATCTGTAAACATTTTTCGTGAAAAACAGAGGATGTTGCTGATGTGTTTATAAGCAAAGAGTTCGGAAGTGGTGTGCTTAAGCAGAGAGCAAGGAAGAGTAGAATAATCATAGTTCTCAACACTTAGCAAATTTCATAACGCACCCGATTTCTAAAATAATCTGTCATCGGGTCCGCGCGTCTCCTGTGGGCGGATTTTAAGATCTGACATTTTTACGCTGAATTACAGGGCATTAATGTTGTAATACACAGTAAAATCAAATATTTAAGATGTGCACAAGTTCTATGCAAATCGCTGAAAGCCTTGAAAATGAACAGGTCCAAGGTCTAGCATTACAATAACTCAACATTTTATGTGGATAACTCCTGCTTGTTTGCACTTCTCAATGCGTGTCATACTTGAGAAAGATCACGAGGTGTCGAGAGATGAAGCAACTTAGACTATTAGCAGCAACGGTCCTTTTAAGTGTTCCAATGAGCGTACTGGCAAAACCTGCCGCACAAGCACATAAACAATCTGCGAAGGAATTAAGTCAACAATCTCTTCTGGTGGAGCTCACAGGAAAAGATCTTTCGAAAGAAAATGACATCACCTTATATGCTGAAATGGTGAGCGCTTATCAGAACGATGATGAAATTGCATTTAAGAGTCGTCTGCAAAGTCTTCTCACAAGATTTCCGCAAAGCTCCTACGCCGACAATGCCTTGTTCTTAGCAGGCCGCATGGCGGTAGATCACAACAACTACGCAGAGGCGATTAAATACTTTGCGCGAATTGAAAAAGATTATCCTCGCAGCAACAAAATCGGAGCTGCGAAATTTGCAAAAGCCATGACTTATAAAAAAATGAATTTGCCGGATTTTGCAAAACGCAACTTGCAAGAAGTGCGTGTGAAATTCCCGGGCAGTCCTGAGTCTTTCCGTGCTGATGCTGAACTAAAGATGTTTAAATAACGAACACTTCTCGCAAGGACGCAAGAGTGATGAACAAAAAGTTCTCTGTCATGTTATCTGTAATTTTTTGTGCTCTTTTGGCGCAAGCTCAAGACACGCCTCCTGATGCTAATTGGGAGTCAGATCCTTTGGATGTTCTTGAACCGCAAAAGCAAGAAGTCGTGGAACCCACGGTTCCTGAGTTTAAAGAAATTGGCCCTGGTGGTGAAGAGGTTGCTCCACCTCCGCCAGAGTATGCAGAACCGACGGAGCCGGCAGATGTTCTGGCGACACCAACAACTCCTGCTGTGACGACAGAGACGCCAGCAGCAGCATTTGGCAGCAACGAGCCTGATTACTCCAGAGAGTCCGAGTTCCATCGTATCTACAAAACCTACAATGAGCAGCCCACTTCGGTAGAAGCCTGGGAAAAAGCCGTAGGCCCTCGTCAGGCGGAAATTTATCAAGTGCAAAAGGGCGACACGCTTTCCGGGATTTCGACAACGCTTTTTGGCGATCAATTCTTTTGGCCGAAAGTGTGGTCTTTGAATAAGGGACTTATTCTGAATCCCCATGAAATTGATCCTGGCATGAATGTGCAATTCTTCCCTGGCAGCATGGAAGATGCGCCGACGTTGGAAGTGACAACGACGAAAGAAGAAAAAGTTGTCAATGCCGACGGCACTGAAGAGGTGCGCACGCAGACGACAAAAACAGCGCTGCCAGCACCTAAAAAACGTACACCCTTGTTGAAACAGCTTCCTGACAGTTTGCCTTTGTATCGCATGGGGGCGGTGAATGCTCCACCCGTGCAAATGGATTTGGAGCTTCCTAAGAACCAGTTCCCGGCAGGGCTCGAATATCTGGAGTACTACATCAGCGACACTCCGGCATATGGAGTGGGTGTGATTACGGGAACTGAGATGTCCATGAAGACGGCAGGCGATTATCAATACGTGTTCGTACGTATTGATGAGGGCGGCGGCAAAGAATTTGTAGCACAGAAAAACCTGACACAAGTCAAAGACCCGCAAGTTAAAAATCGCCAAGGTCACATGGTTGAAATCCAAGGAGAGATTGAAATCGTCGAGCGCGTGAATGAGCAAAAGAACGTTTACCGCGCCATTGTGAAAAAAGCGATTCAACCTTTGGAAGTGGGCGCGATCTTAACTCCGGGCAAGCTGCCAATGATTGATCCTTCTGTGGGAGCGTTGACCTCTGGAGTGGGTGCAAAAATCATGGGCGGGCAGTTTGATAAAAAACGCAGCCTCTTTGGTTCCAACTCTTTGGTGTTCTTAGATGGTGGTTCAAGCCAAGGCTTGCAAGTTGGACAAACTCTTCCGATCTATGCTGACGAAAGAGTGCGCAATAAAAAAGTGGAAGCTGTGATTAACGACCGTGTGATTGGGACCGCGAAAGTGGTGCGGGTGTCTCCGAACTTTGCAACAGCCTATGTTTCTAAAGCGACGGACGATATTTTGCTGGGTGATTACGTGGGTAAACTCGTGACTCATGCCTTTAGCGAGCCGACGGCTGCGGAAGCCCCGGCCCCAAGCAAAGAAGAATCCAGCGAGGATTTTGAAAAAGATTTTGAAGATGCTCCCGCTCAGGAAGCAACGCCGGATTCCGGAACCGACGACTCTGACCTCGAATTATAAGATCAAACGAAGGGGCTCTGCAGATTGCAGGGCCCTTTTCGCATGAATGATTTGTATTCCCTCTCTCAACTTATTAAGGCGCATCCTCTTTACACCGTACAACGCGATGAAATTCATCATCTCTATCGGACTCTTGGTAATAACAAGAACCTCTGCGCGGAAAGTCTTCTGCGAGAATTAAAAGAGCACCTGCCAGAATTGTTTTTGGCTCTTCAAAAAAATCATGCTCTTTTTAAAAATCACTGCGAAGAAAGTTTGAAACTGAAAATGCAAGGCGTGCAGTTGGTGTGCTACGGCGAGGATGTTTTTCCGCAAGAGTGTTATTGGATGGCGGAGCCGCCGCTCACACTGAGCTTTCTGGGGTCGCCCGCGTGGCTCAACGAAAGAACTTTGGCCGTCGTGGGAAGTCGGGAGCCTAGTTTTGAATCCGTTCAATGGATGGAAAAAGAGTTTGCTCCTTTTTGCGAAAAAGAAAAACCATGTGTTATCAGTGGTGGTGCCCGCGGTGTAGATCAAAAATCCCATTCTACAGCTTTGAGGAAAGATTCTACGACTGTGATTGTTTTGCCATCGGGGTTAGGAAATCTGTATCCAGAAAGTTTAAAGGAATGGATCGCTCCTGTCGTAGATCAAGGCGGATGTTTTCTGAGTGAGTATGCCTACGAACAAAGAATGCACAAACATCTCTTTCATCATCGCAATCGTTTGATTGCTGCTTTAGGGAAAGCCACTTTGTTAGTAGAAGCGCGCAAACGCAGTGGAACTTTGATCACCGCACAGCAAGCGATTCAATTGGGCCGTGCGGTAGGAGTTGTCCCCGGTCATCCCTTAGACCCTCATTTCGCAGGCAGCTTAGATCTTCTGATGGAGGGGGCTCAGATGGTGAGAGATGCTCAAGATCTATCCATGTTTTTTAATTCTGAATTATCACAAGAAAAAATGTCCCCAGTAGGGATAGCGGACAACCAAGAGGCTTTCCACTACCTATAGTGGTGCTGCTAAGTAACCAAAATCCTTTAGAAAAAAATGAAATGATCTAAAAAATTCTTTTGCAAGGAGCAGGGATTGCCCCTACCATTTGATTTAAGGGAGGGGCGATGTGGTCAAGGATGACCGTGGTAGTATGGATGCTACTGCATCGCTCTAATTTTTAGACCGCCGCCTCTAAGCTCAGTTCCAATTTCTTCTTAAAGCCTCAGCACCTAAAGCAGCAAATATAAAATTGGGCGTCCAAATGGCAAGGGCCACTGGCAATGTGCCACTTCGTGCAGCTCCTTCGGCAGCGACATAAAGAATCCAGTAAAAAATAATCAGACCAATACAAAGAATCATTCCACCGGCCTTAGCAGCACGGCGATTTGTCGTAGTTCCCAAACCCACACCGATCATCGCAAAGACAATGCAAAGAATCGAGATCGCCCAGCGCTTGTGATATTCCGTGCGCAGCGTGCGCTCTAGCTCCGCATCTTTGAGGTCTTCTTTCAGGCGGCCACGCACTTCTTGCAAAGTTAAAGACTGCGGCGACTTGGCTTTTTCTTCCAGATTCATCGGTTCTGAGAAGTGCACGTCGTAGGTATCAAAACTGATTTTCGTATGAGTTTTTGCCTGACGGTGAATTTCGCCATTCTTTAAGCGCAAGAGCACTTCATGGCCAGGGCGTTCCGGATCAGGGATGATTTCGCCTTCTTTAGAAATGATCGTTAAGGGAACATCTCCTGACTTCTCGTCATAGATAAAAACTTTTTTCAGAAGACCTTTGTCAGAGTTTACTTCATTGGCATAAACCACCATGTCAAAGAAACCTTCAGAGAAAGTTCCCTCCTTGATGACGGCTCCCGCTTTTGTATTGGCCAGGCGAGAGTAGAGAACCTCAAACTGTCTGTTCCCCCAAGGGGCGATGTTGAACGACATCTGCGCAGAGATAATTCCAACAAGAAGAGCTAAAACCAGAGCGGGTAACAGGAGAGTTCCCATAGGAAGTCCCGAGGCTTTCATAGCCACAATTTCAGAATCCTGGCTAAGGCGTCCATAAGTCAGGAGGACAGAGAATAACAAGGCCATGGGGAATAAAACGGGCAAAAGGGAGATCACGACATAGCCAATAATTTCGGCAATTGTCTTAAGTGTCACTCCGTGAACAAGTGCAAACTCCGTCAGGCGTAAAACCTGAAACATGAGAATTATTGAGATAAAGACCATGAGTCCCAGAATGAAGCTTGGAAGCATCTCAAAGAAAATGTACTGCGCTGCTTTTTTTCCTGAAAAGATACTCAAAAAGGAGTCTCCTTATAGTTGCTGATCATTGTAGGGTGATCCGTCACCAGAGTCATCGCGCCCATTGTCCAGAAGCGAGTTTTTTGAACGCATATTGACGGTAAAGACTCCTTATCTGACAATGTTGTTATGAACAAGATTCTTTTGGTTTACGAGGATTACGCTGACTTGATGGCAGTGGAGGGGACTCTTAAAAAAGTCGGCTTCGACGTGATTGGCCTTTCAAGCGAGTACGCTATTGCGGAACAAATGCTGGCGTTCAATCCGGATCTTGTCGTGGGCTCTGGGCGTGGTGGTAAGGTGAACTCTTTAGGCGTTGGAAAGCGTTTGAAAGAGATGACCCGCTGGCAGGGAAAGTCCGTGCTTATTTTTCCCGCAAACTTCAAGCCGAATCCTCAAGAGCTTATTCGCATCCGTGTGGATATGATTTTGGAAGCGCCAGTGCCGCCTCTTCGCTTGGTGCAGGTGATCGGGAAAATTCTCGGGCACGATGAAGCCATTTTGTTAGAGCGTTTAAATAAATCCATGCACGTTGAAAGCCCCCAGAAGACATCTTCAACGGTAGGGGGCCCTAAGCACTCTCCGGAAGGGGAGGCGATCTACGTTAAAGGAATTGTTGAAGGGGAAAATCCCGAGTCTGAGGAGAGTTCATTAGACCCTGAAAGAGTTCAGGTGGATTCTCAAGAATTCACGCTAAATACTGAAGAACAAGGCAAAAAGGTATCTTTCCGCTTTGGTGATCGCATGTCGTCGGCAGGGGCGGAGGCTGAAACTACCAGCGATGCCGAAGGGGCTTTTCCCGATGTCGATTTGAAAGCTTTGGAGCGGGAGTTATTGGGCGGTGGAGCTCCGGAAGTGGAGCGAGTAGAAACCATAAATGGGGATCTTCTTCAGCCCGCCGACAGTGTCGAAGTCTCTGAAGTTGGTGAAGACGAAGAAGCCGCTGTTCAAACCAAGGCTCGCGAGGAGCTTGAAAAGTCAGAAAAGACCCTCAAAGACCGTATTGCAAAATACAGCGGAATGGTTGCAGATGTGAAGGTCTCTCCGAAAAGCACAGTGACCCGAGTTGAGGCGCGTCGTCGCCAGAAGCAGCTCGAAGCGGATTGGGACGAGCAAAACCTGAACGAACTCGATAAGTTACGCCGTGAGTTTACGAAAGCCCTCTTTAAAAAATAATTGCTCCTCGCGCATCTTGACGATAGACCATTTGATGTTCAAATTAGTAATAGAAATTGGTACTTGATTTAGACGGAGGCCATTCATGGGCACATTAACTACGCCAGTCACAGATAGTTCTTTTGAAACAGAAGTTTTGAATTCTTCAACGCCAGTCCTAGTAGATTTCTGGGCAGAGTGGTGCGGACCTTGCCGTGCCTTGGCTCCAAAGTTGGAAGAAGTTGCTCAAGAGCTAGGCCCAAAAGTAAAAATCGTAAAAGTAAACGTGGATGAGAATCCTGGAACTCCAGGCAAATACGGTATCCGCGGTATTCCAGCGATGTTGCTTTTCAAAGGTGGCAGTGAGATCGGCCAACTTGTTGGTAACCATCCAAAAGACGCTATTCTCGATTTCCTAAACAAAAACGTATAAAGTTTTTTATCAACCCCGCGTCCTAAACGCGGGGTTTTTCTCTCCCAACTCCTTCAATTCCCCATAGAAACGTTGCAAGTTAGTAAAGGAGGGGTAAGTTTTTTCCTAAATCCTTCTGCAAATTGGACAAAGTGCTGATTTGTCGATATGTTTATTGCAACTCACGTGTAACAAAAGTTGATTGGGAGTGAGGCATGTCGATTGAAGTTTTAAAAATACAAGATTCAGAAAATAGTTTATCCAAACAATTGGAGAACTCATTCAAAGCTCTGTCACAAAGAGTTTGTATGATGCTTGCGACAGAAGGTGTTCACCGCAAACCCTACCTTGAGGGTCTTCCTCACTTCACAATTCTTCCTATCGAGAAAAAACAAGAGATCGTCGAAAATCTGACATTCTTCAAAGAACTTTGCGAAGAGCAAATTTCTGAAGGCTACAAGTTGAAAGACAACTCCAGCTTTACATGGAGAGCTTTCCGTAAGTTGAACTACGTTCCACGCGCGGACGTTTTCAACTACATGTCGGATGAAGATCTTGTTGAAATTTACTCTTACGACAGCAAACAGCTTTATCGTAACTTTAAATTCTTTGAATGCTGCTCTTACACATTGGAAGAGCTTTACTCTGTGGAGTGGTGGAATCTTTATGAAAGAGATCCAGCCATGACGATGAAGATTTTTGATGCAGCGGCAAAAGTTATTTCTGGTGAAATCGAAGGAAGTTATGTTCCTGGAATTGAACCCCACACTCTTAGAGAGATTCGTGGCGAGAACGGCATGACTTTCATGCAACAGTTGAAATTGATCAGCCCGCTTAAGAAAAATAAGCGCGTCGATGCGATTCTTGTGATCGAATCTGCAGATGTGATTTCAAACTAATATTGAATCTTAAGACACAAAATAAAAAGGGACTTCTTCTACAGAAGTCCCTTTTTTTATGTCCCAATGAAACTGCTTTTTAAGCCGCTTTGCGCAGTTTGTTTTGAGCGCATTCTGCGGCCATTCTCTCCATCATGCGGATATACAGAAGTCCTGCCTGCTGCATATTTTTTGCGATGCACTCGCAGTCTTTATCGCTGAGGGTTGCTAGAAACTTCTGACCTTCCTCATAGTGATCTTGATCTACGACCGCGTGAACTCGCAAATGCACAGTCGCTTTTTTGCCATATTTACTCTCAAGCACTTCTAGAAGGCGTGGGCCATAAAACTTCGCGGCACCTTCAAGTATGAAGGCATAACCACAAAGAGCCAGAGGGTTTTCAAATTCGATCCAATAATACTGCAGTTGGCGAATCATTTCTGTTTCCGGCAACTCGCGATATTGATTTACATGTCCGCCAAGATTCTCGAGATCTTTCATCGGCATGAAGTCATGATTCAGTTCTTCTTTGATATGATCAAGCATAGCATAGTGATGGTCCCGTGCTTCGACGGGAAGGCGGGCGGCAGAAAGAGCTAAGAACTTGGTCGTATGACGAATGAGATAGTAGGTTTGCGCGAGCCATCCTTTGTAAAACTCTTCGTTTTCCCAAGGAGAGTTCATCAGTTTTTCTCCGAGAGCTTTGATCTCGCCGTCCATGAGTGTTGCAAGCTGCTTTTTGTTCATAACGTTCCTCTTTAGTTTATGTTAAATAATTTAAGCGATTCGCAAGTGACGTTTTTTCGGTGCTTGTTCTGTAAGAAGTTGCACGTAGTTCACCTTAGAGGCCCAAAGCTGATCCACCATCTTCGCAAGAAAAGGATCTTGCAGGGCTCTTGTCTCATTTTTTTTCAAGAAGAGAAGTTCGCAGGGATATTGAGCTCTCAGAATATGTCCAATAGGCCTCATTCCCATCTGCTGGGCCTTTTCGTGAATCTTGTAGTCCATACGGGCGACAGCGAGCAGACCATCCCACGGAGAGTTTTCAAATACACGCAGTCCTAATGAGATCGTAAGGTCGGCAAACTTGATTCCCGTGACATTTGTTCGATACTCAGGATTGACTCCCAAGTATTCCAGCGACATGTAGGTGCTAGCGCCTTCCTTCTCGAACTGGGTAATAAGCTCTGGAGTGAAAGGCTCCATATACCGATGCTCCATATGTGATACGGCCCGTGAATCAAAGCAGCTATACATGTGGAAGGCGACAATCTTATTCGCCTCCATGTCCTTAATACACGCGATGATCTCATTCCGATAATAGTCCTCCGTGTGCAGGGAATCAAAAATTCCGGCATAGACAGACTTCCACGTTTCGTAAACTTGATTCGCGAGTTCGGCAGTTTCATCAGACAGAATGCGAGGATTGAAAAGATAGTATTGATACTTCATTGGTGTCCCCCTCTGAGCGACAGTGTCTTTTCGGAGTAAAGGACTTATTTTTTAGAGTGAAATTGATACGCGCAAAACATTTAATGTTTATGTACGGTTTTGAAGCGTATAAAAAAAAGATTTTTGAATTACCTTGAAAGTGGCTCCAGATGGGTGAGAGCGGGGAGCACTTAAGTTTCGAGAAGGACAAAAGGAGGAAAGATTTCCTCCTTTTGCTTAGTTAGCTGCGATCACAACGCTTGCGTTGTCAGAGATTTTTGCATACAGCTCGCCGTAGTTTTTCATCACGCGAGAGTTGTACTCTGCAGGTTTCAAATTTTTCGCAAGGAGACGGCGGACATTACGTGGTCCCATATTGTATGCGCTCACGTAACGAAGTGCTTTGCCGTTAAACTCTGTGCGCAAGTAGTTCATGTAAGCCAAACCAATACGGATGTTCGATGAAGGATTCTCAAGAGTCTTCTTGCCATTCCAAGGAATTCTGTATTTTTTAGCAATCCACTCTGCGGTATCAGGTTTGATTTGCATCAGGCCAATCTCACCAAAGCGGCCGAGAGCCAAAGGATTGAACTTACTTTCGGTTTTAATAATCGCCAACACAAACACAGGGTCCATTTTGTATTTAGAACTCTCTGTAATCACGGTACGAGCGATTGTGCGTGACTGCGCTTTCCATTTAGGAGCTAGAGAGTTTTGAACTTTGTTGTGAATCATTTCATTAAGAGCTCTGCGTCCTTCAAGTTTTTGCGCATCACTGCCTTTGTAGTTGCCACCGAGCAACTCCTTCGCGTGAGAGATGCGAGACGCTTCGTTAACGACTTCTATCGTGGAAACATTGAGTGAGTTCCAGTTAAAGAAATCGAAGTTCATATAAAGAGCTGACGTGAGCGTTGCGGCAGCTATGGCGAGTCCGATTTTGAGATTTTTCGTTTTCATATCCGCGACCTCCTGTTGTTAGTAGGTAAGTTCAAGGGTCGTGCCGAAACCTTAAGTGCGCGGAATGAATGAGTTCTTAGAATGAACCACCTCCCAAAAGCCATTCCTTCGATGTGGCTCTAGGGGGTGTCAATCAATGTCTAGACAATGTCTGATTAGTGGTTAGTCGATTTGGGATTCATTCTTAGAGTGAGACGTTTCGCTCTTGGATACGGGTTTCTAGATGGGACGTCGCGAGCGCGACGAATTTGGTGATGGCATTTAATGCTTGCTTAGATCTGCGTGGGCACGCCATCGTGGCTCAATTGCCGCCGCGCTGGCGCGCGGTTCGCGCATCCATGCGCCGGCACAGGCCCACTTCGTTCTAAGCAAGCATTAAATGCCATCACCAAATTTGTGGCTTCGAATCTTTCTTGAAGCAATATGTTTTGAGGAATGAAATACCCAAGATAAATGGCAACATCGATGTTTTATCGATGTGTAGACGAATTGAAGGCATATAGAGAATGAAGTTTTGAATCTAGCAAAGATTTGAAGGTCTTTGATTAAAGCCTTGAATCCGAAGGCCCACCTTCGGTGGCGCCACGATGGCGCGAACCGAGGCGCAGCCTCGGCACCGATTGAGCCTGGATGGCGTGCCCACCGCAGCGACTCAAGGCTTTAATCAAAGGCCTTCAAATCCGCTGCTCGAAGCAAGAAGTTTCAAGATCTAGAACAGGTATCTTCTGTAGGCGACACTGGAGATGATTCCGAGGCCGGCCATTGTGGTGAGCATGCTTGAACCACCGTAGGAGAGAAGTGGTAAAGGGACGCCTACGATGGGGAGGAGGCCTATGACCATTCCTATGTTTACGAACATATGCCAGAAGATGTAGCAGAGGACGCCTACGGTTAAGAGGGCTCCGAATTTGTCTCTGGCGTTGGTGGCGATTCTGATTCCTGTTATGAAGAGGAAACAGAACAGGCCGATGACAGAGATGGAGCCTACGAAGCCGTGTTCTTCGCTAAGGACTGAGTAAATAAAGTCGGTGTGGCGTTCAGGGAGGAATTCAAGTTGGGATTGAGTTCCCTTCATGAAGCCTTTTCCGAAGAAGCGGCCAGAGCCTACGGCGATTTTTGATTGGATGCTGTTGTAGCCTGTTCCTCTTGGGTCGCTTGTTGGAGAGAGGAAGGTGAGAACGCGGTTTTTTTGGTAATCATGAAGCACGAACTTCCAAGCAACTGGAAGAGCAATGATTCCTAACACGATAATCGAGGCCATGATCAAGCGTTTGATCTTTGCGAAAATCATCATAGAACCACCGATGGCTGCTAACATCATCGCGGTTCCTAAGTCCGGTTGTTCGACGACGAAAACAAACGGGATTCCTAAGATCACGAGTGGCATGAACATTTCTTTAAATCCCATGCCGGAACCGTGAGTATTTCTTGTCGCAAGAATTTTCGCCATCATCATGATTAAGGCAAGCTTCATCGTTTCCGATGGTTGGTAGCGGAAAAATCCTAGATCAATCCAACGTTGTGCTCCCAAGGCGACTTTACCAAAGAAGGTGACGTAAATAATCGCGCCCAGATTTAAAACATAGATTCCCAGGGCGATACGACTGACGATGGAGTAGTCGAGCAGGGTCATAACCAAGAATACCGTCCAGCCCACAACCAACCACATGATTTGCGAGATAAAGAGGGAGGCGACGTCTGTCGATGTCGGTCCGTGTGTGGCGCTGTAAAGATTGATAAGGCCAATCACATTCAGCGCCAGGATCACGATGATCAAGTTGATATCTAATTTTTTGAAGAGAGTTCTTTCTTCAACATGCAGGGAAGTAAACACTCTTATTCTCCTTCAACCGGTTCCGGTGCAACCACAGGGGCTGTGGCTCTTTTGCCGCCTTTGGCTTTCAACGCGGCTTCGATAACTTCAGGGTGATATTTTTGGAAATACGCTTGCACGATATCACGCACGATGGGGGCGGCCCCGGTGCTTCCGTGGCAGGCATGCTCAGCAAGAGCCGCAATTGTGATTTCCGGATTGTCTGCTGGAGCAAACGCAACGAACCAACCGTGATGGCGCATATGAATAGGGCGGCCTTCACACTTCGCATAGATTTGATCCGCAGAAAAACCCATCACTTGCGCTGTTCCTGTTTTACCAGCCATCTGCACGCCAGGAACTTTCCAGTGTTTCGCAGTTCCGCGATCACCGTTGGCCACGCGACGCATACCTTCTTTAACAACTTTAAAGGTGTCGGCGTTGATATGAACGCCGTTAGGCTGAGTTTGTTGCAGATCGCGCACGACTTGCGGGAAGTTTTCGCGCAAAACTTTTCCGTCTTGATCGATGATCTTACGAACCAAGAAAGGTTTTACAACTTTTCCTTCTGTACCGATTGCGTTGTAAGCAATGGCCATCGAGAGCGGTGTGACGTTCACGAAACCTTGTCCGATCGCTGTACTTAAGTTTTCACCGGGCTGCCATTCTTCACCGACAGTGGCTTTCTTCCAGGCAGAGTTCGGCATTGTTCCTGAAACTTCACGAGAAAGTTCGATACCGGTTTTTTGTCCGATACCAAGAAGATGGATGTAGTCATACATCTTATCGACACCAAGAGCGATACCCATTTTATAGAAGAACACGTTGGAAGATCTTTCCAAAGCATCAAATACTGTGATGTTACCGTGCCCACCTTTTAAGTGGTCATGGTAAGGACGGCGACCGAAATAGAAAACACCCGGAGCACTGACGATGGTTGTTGGTGTGATAACTTTCTCTTGAAGAGCCGCCACAGCTACCAACGGTTTGAATGTCGATCCCGGAGAGTTGTGATCTTGAATGATTTTATTACGAAGAGGTTTGAACGGATCGTTGATCAAACGTGACCAAGTCTGTCCAGAAATCCCTGTTGAAAATTCATTCGGATCAAAGGAAGGGGTGCTCACCCAAGCCAAGATTTCGCCGTTGGTTCTCATCGCGACAACGGCCCCGATGCGATTTAAAGACATGAATGATTTAAAGGCCGCTTCTTGGATTTCACGGTCAATGGTTAGAACCGCATTGTTGCCGTGAACGGGAATTTGATCTTTGATCTCTTGTCCATAGATGTTCGGTGTCGCTGTGACAGCCTCGCGTCCATGGGCATCGACTTGAATAAAGCTCACACCGTCGGCACCACGAATGTCTTTTTCTAAAGTTTCTTCCAGTCCGCTCTTACCGATGATGTCACCTTGTTCAAAGCGCAAAGCCCCTTTATAGAAATCATTCAGGATAGGAAGCTGACGTTTAGAAATCTCACCGACGTAACCAAAAAGTTGCGCGCCATTGTCTTTAAGAGGGTAGTAACGAATGATTGACTCGCGGATCTCAAGTCCCGGAGTATCCAGGCGCATGCGCTTTAAGCGGAAGACTTCTTCGCGGCTTAAGTTTTCTTTAAGACGGATCTGTGCGAAAGGACCGTTTTGACGACGGCTCTTTGTAACTTTCACCATCAACTTATCGGGCTCCATTCCTAGAACAGGTCCGACAGTTTTAGAAAGCTCATCTAAGTTTTCGATATATTGAGGCGACAAAATCGCTTCAAAGCCCGGAAGGTTTTCCACCAGCACTTTGCCATCACGATCCAGCATCAAACCACGGGGAGCCGTGATCTTATTTTGTTTGATACGATTTTTTTCAGAGAACTCACGAAGTTCGTTTCCTGAGATGACTTGCAGATACCACAAACGCATCGAGAACACGACCAGCGTGAACGCGATCATGATATAGAAAATTTTGTATCGACTCTGATACTCTTTTGCTTCGTCCGGATTGCTGACGTAAGTACTCATAACTCCAATCCTCCGGGCTCGTGCACAAGTTCATCCTGCGAAACCTTATCGATTTTGGCGAGGACCCAATACATGGGGAAAGCAAAGGAGGGCGTCAAGATGATCTGTACCAGGCGATCGACAATTTCAAAACTCGCGGGATTTTTTTCCATCACCATAGAACCAAAGAAATAAATCAGGTGATAAGCCACGGCCGAGAATGCACACATGATTGTATAGTAACCATAGCCACTCCAAAAGACGCGAGTTTTAATTCCATAGACCAAGGTAAAGAGAATCAAAAGACTGATCCACATCATCTTCAGCGGCATTGCCGTGAAGGCGAGCAAAGCAAAGCCCATAGCGTAAATAATGATGATAGCCGGGAATGGTTTACGATAAAGGGTCACATACACGACAAGATTCAGCCACAAAAGGGGAGAAGGAACATTTCCAAAAAGTTGGAACCAGAAAGTGGTTTGAAATCCGGCGACCAGAATCAGTACCGCAAATAATATGAGGAAATTCAGAATCACATTCCAACGAATTTTCACGGACGTTTCTCCTCAGGCTTTTTCGGAGCCACTGGTGCTGGAGCTGCGGGCGCCGCAGGAGCCGCTGGAGTTGGCGCACCGGGAACGACCGTGGGAGTAACTCCTTCCACAGTCACAGGTGCTTCAACCGAGGCCTGCGGAGCATACTTATCACCGAAGTCTTCCGTGTTAGCTTGGAGCACGACAAAAACTTCTTCCACTTTGTAAGGATCAACCACGGGGCGCAAATCAACTTTCAAAGAAACGCTGAAAGTTTTCTTTTCCACGGATTCAACAACAGCGACAGGGAAGCCTTTCGGAAAAATATTATCAAGTCCGCCAGTGACGACAAGGTCGCCCTCTTTCACGTCCTCTGTTTTCTCGACATACTTCAAAGAAAGAGTGCTTCCGTATTGGGACTTACCTTCAACGATCCCGTGAGCGCGAGTTCTTTGCACGATACCATCGACAACGGCATAACGATCCGTGATCAACATCACATGCGCTGTGAAAGGTTCTGGTTTAAAGATATAACCTAAAACACCGCCTGTTGTGATGACAGCTTGTCCGGCTTTAAGACCGTCCGCAGTTCCTTTGTTAATTGTCACAGTGCTGTGATCAATAACCAAGTCGCGGCCGATGACTTGGGCCGCCATCAAGTTCATCTTCGTTTGCTCTTTGAACGTCAAAAGTCCGCGCAGGCGGTCGTTCTCTAAAAGCAGTTCGTTCATTTTTTCCAAGCGAGCTTCAAGCTCGTTGTTATGACTTTGCAACTCTTCGCTGTGTTTCTTGATGTTGACGAGGTTGATGTACATCGCCGTGGTGTCTTTCACGCCATGGCTGAATCCGTAAAAAGTCTCGGACACAGCACTTCCCAAAAGAGTGAAGGGTTTTGAGAGCCAGTTGGATTCCTGAGGTCTTTGCTGCATGTTGATGGAAATGAGCGGCAAAGCCAAAACAATCCCGATCATCACAAGTTTCTTGAGATCAAAGTTGAAAAAGTTCAAAAGTCACCTTCTATTACGGTAAAAAATAGCTCTTCGAGACGCATTATGAATGTCACTAAACTCTGTTGGCTCAAACAGTCCTCGCGGACGCGTCCCTTTGGGACTGCAGCTGCGGAACTCGCCACCAGAATTTAGTGACATCCATAATGCTTTTCAAAGATCTTATTTTCAAACGCTATTCAAAATAGACTGAGAATTCAACAATTTCCCCTTGAAAAAATAAGAAAATCGTTGGGTAATGGAACCGCTTACAGCAAAGCTTGTTTAAGGAAGGAAAAGTTATGAGCGATAGTATGGCTGATAAAATGAAGAGAAAGCTCTCTGCAAAGAGCGTTACCGCAATCGTTCTCTTCGGTGCGATCATTCTTGTTTTCGTGTTTTTCGGTTTGCCGGGACGCTTGGGCGCGGGCATTGGTTCCGTGGCGCGCGTGAACAACAGTTTGATCTCTTTGGCAGACTTCCAACAGGAAGAAAATCGTATTCAGCAGTACTACCAAAACCTCTTCGGTAGTCAGATGGATTTTAGCTCTCAGCGTCAACTGCTTCGTCAGCAAGCGCTTGAGAACTTGGTGCGCATGGAGCTTGTTTCTCAAGCTGCGCAAAAAAATGGCATTTTGGCAACAGATGCGGAAGTTCGCGATTTTATCGTGAAGGACATTCCTTTCTTCCAACAAAATGGCCAATTCCAACGTGAATTCTACAGCCGTTATCTTGAATCAACGCGTTCAAACCCAGGGGACTTTGAAAACAAAGTTCGTAAAGACATCGCCAACGTGCGTGTTCGTCAGATGTTTGAGTTAGTTTCAGCTCCGACAGGTGCGGAACTTAAGAAGTTGCAAGAAATGAAGTCTCAAAAGATCAACGTTCTTTTCGTTAAAGTTGATTCTGAAGCGGCTTCTAAAGCCATGACGAAAGAAAAAGCAGAAGCCGCAATCAAAGCATTGGATGAAGCTTTGGTAAAAGGTGACGAAGCCGCCGTGAATGCACAGCTTAAAGAGTTGAAAGCAACATGGGAAGAAACAGGTTTGGTTGAGTTGGGTGCTGAAAACTTCCCAAAAATCACAAGCGCTGTGGCGACAGAAGCTATCTTCGAACTTAAAAAATCTGAGCCTTTGTTGAAACGCCTGGTTCGCGATGGCAACTCTAAATACGTATTGAAATTGAAAGAGTCTAAAGTTGAAGAAGTGAAAGCTTTAGAACCAATGGCTGCTGAAATGATGCAAAAGCGTCGTGGCGACGGCATGTTTGAAGCGTGGGTGAACCAATTCCGTTCGAACTCTCACGTGACAATGAACACGCAAGCCTTGCAACTTCAATAATGTTGCAATTCGTTCGTGAGATTCCCATTCGAATTGTAATTCAAGGAGCCCTGTCTTCACGACGGGGCTTTTTGTTTCATCTTGCCGCAGGATTTAGTCATGACGTGGACCCTCTGTCAGGAATGAGTGTGAACCTGATGTTCGTGGATGAGTGGCTGTGGAAGTTAAAAAAGGGTTTAGAAAAAGATCCTTTTATATCTTCCAGAGAAAGTCTCAACCATGCATTTGCTGAAATCATGGCGGTGGCGCGCTTAAATCTCACCCAAAAAGCCGCAGAACTCGGAGTGGGTCTTTCAAGTCTCACGTTCCGTGAAGAGCGCGGATGGTCTTTTGCCTGGAACTCTTCGCAAGCTCCTGAAGAAATGACCTTTCAATACAAACACTACATTGAGTCGGTTCCCAAAGAAGGTGCCTTTGATTTAGTGCGTGTCGCTTTTGATTGGGAGCGAGTGCAGGGGTGCGAGGCGGACTATCAGCACGAAGGTTTTTTACTTTTAAAGCCGATCGCCAATAAAGATTCAGACGCCCTTCGCGAAGAACTCGCAAAGTGCCTCGGTCACCAGTTATCTTCTGGCAGCCGAGTTCAAAATATCGAGATTGAGTATCTCGGAGAAAACTACAAGCTTACGCTGCCATAACCCAAGACTTTTTCTCATAAAGAGATATCCCAATTGTAATTTGTTTTGTTAGGATAGGAGAATGAAGAAGTTTTTCTTTTTCGCCATTCTTATTGTTGGAATTTGGTGGCTCAGTCCCAAAGCCAAAGAGATTCATTTACATTCGATGTCTCATATTGGGAAGAAAAATTCACACAGTGATGCGACCTCTGTGGAGATCGCCGTGGAGTCGCAAGTGCCTTCTTCTTCGACCGTTGTTCTTGGAGGAGGGGGAGAGATATCGTCAATTGAAAAAAAGTATAAATCAGAGGCAGAGGTGTCTTTCTATCATTCTTTAGGGCGTCGTATGAGTGAGCCTTATAGAATAAAGCTGTATGAAGACGTTAAGCTAACTCCCGATGAGGCCTCCGCTCTTAATCAGAATGAGCAGGCGGCGGAGAACGAAGTCTATCAATTAAGCCTCAGGCTTGATAAAATTCCGAAGCCAAGCAGAGAGGAACTAATGCGACTTTTTATTGAGCCCAGAGAGAAAATCTATGAGCGCCTTGAGCAAAAGCAAATAGATCTTGTCGGTGAAGGTCGTTACCGGATTTTGATCGAAGGAAAGGAAAAGTATGCCGACGACTATGAAAGTCGGTATGGCACGCGACCTTCCATCGACGGGTGGTAACCAAAGACCTGTTCCCAAAAATCTGGATATGATATTTCTCGAAGAAATCTCAGGATCTATTTTGGGTGTACCGATAGCGGTACATGCAAAAAATCTTTCATGTATTTATTCTTGTCTTTGTCTCTATATGGATCTCTGCTTGCCAGATTGATGCAGAGTTTTTTCGTCGGCATGAGTTTGCTTCAGAGGAACCTCCATTTCTTCCTCCATCAGGGGGCGGTTCGGTTGGCACTTCTCTCTTATCGGTGAAGTCGGACTCAGATAACTCCGTGGCTGTGGATCAAACAAATCGAACTATCACGATCAATAATGTTTCTGGAGGCAGAATTTCCTCTTTTGCTTTGTTTGAAGATGGACTGGAGTCTACGGGACTTTCTTGCAGTCAGACGCCTTCATCCGGTTCATCTTTTATTCACGGAAATACTGTGAATTGGGATCCTGGATTTCAGCCGACGGGTTCACCAGCGCAAGGACATTTTGTTTGCAACTCTGATGGGGGTTCAGTGGAGTTCATATTCAACTCCAAACCCGCCTCTGTTCGAGTGGCATCGTCAGGATGGTCGTCAACTCTTTTGGGGGCGCAGACATCGGCTTACAACGTGTCTATTTCAGCAGATGGAAGTTTTCTTGCTTGGGCTTCGGATGGAACGACGTCAAGTGGAGTGACGCAAATTCTGGGTTTAGATATTTCAAATGGCACACGTAGTGCTATATCTTTAAATAGCACAAATCAAATAGGAAACAATTACAACAATTATCCGAGTCTTTCTGGTGATGGACGTTATGTTCTTTTCGTGTCAGCAGCAACGAATTACGTAGCAGGTGCTGGCTCCAGCACAGTTTTTAGAAATCAGCTTTTTGTAAAAGATCGCCAAACGGGTGCTGTCGTCTTGGCAAGTTCTACAGATGGCACGGGACCTAACCAAGGCAATCAGTCTTCCTTAGAAGCGCGTATATCTAGTGACGGAAATTACGTCGTCTTTACAACATCGTCGACAAATCTTATCGCCGGAATGCCCGGTGGAACTCTGCAAGTTCATCGTAAGAATCTGCAAACGGGTATTATGGAGCTTGTAAGTTCGACCAATGGCACGGTTGCCAATCGCGGAAATGCCAGCAGTAATAAGCCTCAAATAAGTCAAGATGGACGATATGTAGTCTTTTCTTCTAACTCGACTAATTTAGTAGCAGGAAGCTCAGGGACACAAATCTTTCGCAAAGACATGAACGTGGGCACTATCGTGTTAGTAAGCTCGACCGATGGAACGTCAGCTAACAGAGGAAACTCTTCAAGCACGGAACCACAAATCAGCGATGACGGTCGTTACGTCACTTTCACTTCAGGGGCGACAAATCTTGTTGCGGGAAGTTCGGGTTCGCAAATTTATAGAAAAGATCTAAATACGGGAACGATTGTTCTTGTGAGTTCTGTAGACGGTGCTGCCGCCAATCGAGGGAATGGAGCTAGCGCGACTTCCTCAGTAAGTGCTGATGGCAGTCGAGTTGTCTTTAGATCTAGCTCCACCAATCTGGTTTCGGGAATTACCATTGGATACAATCAAATATATGTCAAAGATTTGACCGCCAATACGATTGGCCTTGTTAGTTCAGCCAATGGAACGGGAGCTCAAGCGGGAGACACTAACAGTGATCTTCCAGAAATTAGTAGAAATGGCCGCTATGTCGTCTTCAGATCCAAAGCTAGTAATCTAGTCAGTGGCACGGGAGCAACTCTTTATCATAAGATTTTCCTTAAAGATTTGCAGACGGGAGTTTTGCAAGTGGCAAGTTCTTTAGATTCTAGTGCGCCGGCTCTCGCTGATAGTGATGTCATTTTTTCTCGTATGAGTCCTGATGCTCGTCATGTTGTATTTGTTTCGGGTGCAAAAAATTTGGTAGCCGGTGTAACCAGTCTTTTCCCGCAAACTTTTTATAAAGACTTACAGACAGGATCCATTGTTCTAATAAGTTCCAGTGATGGTTCCGCGGCCAATTCGGGCAACAGTTGGTCGGGAGATGTGGATATCAGCGCCAATGGCCGCTATGTTGTTTTTGCCTCTAGTGCGACAAATATAATGAGTGGAACGACATCTCGGCAAATTTTCCGGAGAGATCTTCAAACAGGGAGTTTGGAATTAGTGAGTTCAACTGACGGTACTGTTGCAAATCGCGGAAACAGTTCAAGTGACAATCCTCGAATCTCTTCTGATGGGAGATATATTGCATTTACGAGTTGGTCAACCAACTTGAAGGCGGGTGTCACGGGTGGAGCGCAGCAAGTTTATTTGAAGGATATGAATACGCAAGCGATCTCTTTGGTCAGCTCTGTCGACGGCACTGCTGCCACCGAGACCGACGGAGGTGCAGAGCAGCCGTCTATTTCGGCAGATGGCACTTACGTCACGTTTCTATCTTATTCTACGAACCTTAAAGCAGGGTTGAGTGGAGATGGACAAGTCTTCAGAAAAAATGTTCTAACGCAAGCTTTGGATTTGGCGAGTTCCACAGACGGCACCGGTCCCAACAGGAGCAATGGTGGGTGTGAATATCCGGAAATGTCACAAGATGGACGTTACACTGTATTCGTATGTTGGGCCACCAACTTTATGGCAGGGCTTAACTTCGTAGGTCAGGTTTGGAAAAAAGACTTAAATACGGGAACGCTGACGTTGGTAAGTTCGACGGATGGAACATCTGCAAACAAAGGCACTAATGATTCTTATGAACCTAGCATCAGTGCAGACGGTCGCTATGTCGTCTTTTCTACTGCCGCGGGAAATTTGTATCCTGGGACTGGTGTTTGGTACAACATTGTCCGTAAGGATCTTGTCACAAATAATATAGCACTCATGAGCTCTCGAGATGGAACGGTGGCCTCAGTTTTTGAAAACTACGATACCTTTAATTCCCAAGTTTCCGCAGATGGAAGATATGTCTTATTTGAAACCAGACAGACAAATCTTGTCGACGGAATTTTTGGAACTATGACCCAGCTCTTTGTTCGCGATGCCCAGTTGCCCTAAAGACTTTCATAGAATGGTTCCGTCTCAGATTGAGTTGCTCCCAAATATTTGGTGGCAACTCTGTTCGAATATAGTTCAGAAATCTTCTTCGAAATCCGAAAAGAAATACCGAATGATTGCAATGATCTGTTCTGAGCGTATTGGTTTTCCATCTCTTTTCAAAAATCTAATATGTTTTTGCGCCGTCTCTATTTTAAACATATCTTGTACTATGGATGCGACTCTTAAAGATTTAACATCACCCTCTCAAATTGAGACATTGAAGTTTGATGAAACTTTTTTGGATGTTAGCGCTCTTCACCCCAAGGTTTTCAGCATGGATTTCACTTCGAGCGGTGAGCTGCAGGTGAATTTGAGTATGGAAGAGTACATCTACAAAAATAAAGTTAAATTTGTGAACGTGCCTGATGGAGCTTCTTTGCAGTGTTCAGGGGCCTCATCGAACTTAGCATTGCAGTCCCTGGATCTGGACGGTGCAAAATCATTTTCCATGAAGCTGAATTACTGGGTTCCCACCTTGCAAGAGTGGTCGGATATCGAAAATCAGAGTTTTAGTTGTTGGTATGAAATTGCCGGAGGAAAATCGCAAGTCATCACATTTAAAGTGACATTGAAAGAGTCGGATATAATCCGTGTTTCTGTTCCTAATTATGCAGGGACAGAAGTTAAAGGCAGATCCGAAGGTGGAAAAATATCCGGTGATGGAAGATTTGTAGTATATACCTCTTCTCAGGAAGATTTTGCCGCCGAGGATGATAATGGTGAAGATGACGTTTTTGCAAAAGATCTTTCCACCGGAAAGGTTTATATAGTTTCAAAATCTTCTGCGGGCCAGGTTGGGAACAGAGATTCCGATGGTGGATCAATCAGCTTTGACGGACGTTATGTGGCGTTTACCTCTAGTTCGACGAACTTGGTGTCTGGTGATACAAATAATTCAACGGACGTTTATGTTCATGATCGTCAAACGGGTATAACGACTCGTGTGTCCGTGGATAGTTCCGGTGCTCAAGGGAACGGTTCTTCCTATGACCCGTCACTCAGCTCTGATGGGCGTTATGTGGTGTTTACATCTGGTTCGACGAATTTGGTTTCTGGTGATACAAACGCAATGCAAGATATTTTTGTCCATGATCGCCAAACAGGTGTGACGACTCGAGTATCTTTGGATAGTTCCGGTGTTCAAGGCGACGGGAACTCGTATGATGCATCACTCAGCTCTGATGGTCGTTACGTTGCATTTTATTCTTCATCTACTAACTTAGTGGCTGGTGATTCGAATTCGAAAGATGATATTTTTGTTCATGATCTCCAAACAGGTGTGACGACTCGAGTGTCTGTGGACAGCTTCGGTGCTCAAGGGAATGGTCATTCGTATTTTGCCTCCCTCAGCTCAGACGGTCGTTATGTGACATTTTATTCTGGAGCCGCAAACTTAGTAACTGGCGATACCAATGCCGACGCTGATGTTTTTATTCACGACCGACAAACAGGCGTGACGACTCGCGTGTCCGTGGATAGTTCCGGTGCGCAAGCAAATGGTCCGTCGTATTATCCCGTACTGAGTTCAGATGGTCGTTACGTTGCATTTTATTCTTCATCTACTAACCTAGTGGCTGGTGATACGAATGCGGTGTACGATATTTTCGTTCATGACCGTCAAACCGGCGCGACCAATAGAGTGTCTGTCGATAATGCCGGCGTTCAGGGGGATAGCAACTCTATGTTTCCGTCATTGAGTTCAGACGGTCGATACGTAGTCTTTGATTCTATAGCCTCTAATTTTGTGTCTGGAGATACGAATCTCCATGAGGACGTTTTTATTCACGATCGTGAAATGGGAGTGACAGGGCGGGTATCTCTTGACAGTTCGGGCGGGGAGGCTAGTGAAGCCGCATACAAACCTGCATTGAATGCTGACGGACGTTTTGTTGTATTCCAGTCTTATGACTCTAGTTTAGTTCCAGGCGATATGAATGGAGACGGTGATATTTTCATTCATGATCGTCAGAGTGGAGTGACAAGTTTAATATCCGTGAATATTTCCGGAACTTCGGGAAGTTCTGAATCGTATGCTCCTGCCGTGAGTGCCGATGGTCGTTATGTCGCTTTTCAATCCAGCGCAACAGATTTGATTGCTGGAGATACAAATGGCTTTTGGGATATTTTTGTTCGCGACCGCCAAACGGGTGTTACAAGCCGAATTTCAGTGGATAGCGCCGGTGTTCAAAGTAATGGGAACTCTTATGCACCGTCATTGAGTGCGGATGGCCGCTATGTCGTGTTTGAGTCGAAAGCCACAAATTTAGTGGCGGGAGATACAAATAACTCTACAGATATTTTTGTCCATGATTGCCAAACAGGTACGACGACTCGTGTGTCTGTGGATAGTTCTGGAACTCAGGGGGATTCGTATTCAGAAACGGCCTCAATCAGTGGTGATGGTCGTTATATCGCATTTGAATCTGGAGCTTCTAATCTCGTAGTCGGAGACACTAACGCCAATCAAGATATTTTTGTTCATGATCGTCAGACGGGCTTAACGAGTCGTGTTTCGGTAGATAGTTCTGACGTGCAGGGGAATGATCATTCATATACGGCTTCGCTTAATAGCGATGGTCGCTATATTGCGTTTAGGTCGAGCGCCTCTAATTTAGTGACGGGAGATACAAATGGCCAAGATGATGTTTTTGTTCATGACCTTCAAGGGGGCATTACGAGTCGCGTGTCCGTAGACAGTTCTGGTATGCAGGGAAGTCTGTACTCAGGGACACCCTCCATCAATGGTGATGGCCGTTATGTCGCGTTTGAGTCTAACTCCACTAATTTGGTATCGGGGGATACGAATGCCCAGACAGATGTTTTTGTACACGACCGTCAAACGGGAAACACAAGTCGCGTTTCTGTAAACCGTTCTGGTGTTGAGGGAAATTGGTATTCCGCCACGGCATGTATCAGTAGCGATGGTCGTTATATAGCGTTCGAATCTGAAGCCGATAATTTGGTATCAGGAGATTTTAATTGGAATTACGATATTTTTGTCAGAAAAAATAAGTAGACGCATTTTAGCTATGAAGTCGTTATAGTTGCATAGTGGTAATTTGACTGTTTCTTGTTATGACTTCAAGCTAGCGTTCTTGTGGGGATACACAAGATGGAGCGTGAATGTTTAGATTTCTGCCGTTTCTTTGCGTAATTTTTATTGGAAGTTATTCCTCATCTAAAGAACTCAAACCACTTCACGTTGCAACCATTGAAATTCCTCCTTTTTTGAGTCAAGGCATGCCTCAACGAGGGGCTGCTGGATATGCTTTGCATGAAACCTTTAAAAGCATGGGATATGATTTGATTTTGGAGTTCTATCCTATTCGTCGCGCCAAAAATATGACTCTTAAAAATCCTCAAATAATGGCTTTCGTACCTTGTTCCAAAAGTGACGTGATTCCCGGTTTTCTTCTATCGGACCAATTTTTTCAAACAACGACCTTAGTCGTCGAACACAAAGAAGCTCCTCTGGTGTGGAATGAACCGACTGATCTTGGAAAGTATAAGGGAAGCATCGGTCGAGGGTATTCCTTAAAACCTCCGATGAAAGAGGTTTTTGACAAAGGACTTCTGAATATCGAAGAAGCTCCGGATGATGTTTCGGGACTCTTGAAGGTTGCAAGTAAGCGGGTACAATATCACCTTGTCACGGATGGCATGTACAAGTTTTTGATTGAGACTGATCCGAAAATAAAATCGGTGGCAGAGAGTTTGCGTGTTAATCCGAAACCAGCTTCGCACGTCTCTTGGGGAATATGTTTTAAGGAGAATGATTCTGTAAGTCGTCAGGTGATGAAAGAACTCAATAGCAGCCATGAGAAAGCAAGATTTTCTGAGCATGTGTTGGACTACGTTAAAAAGATGAAATCAGTGATCCCAGAAAAAGAGAAATCAGGTGGAAAATAAAGCAATATAGTGTTGTTCCCAAAAAAGTGATGTACGGTATTTCGTAAAACCTATCTAGATTTACGACTTCAAGTCTACAATTCCTCATATTTGTCCCGATAATGTAAGAGAGCAGTCATATGGGGAGGCTCTCGTGTCAGAAGCAAAAGTATTACAGATAATTCGTAGAAGGGTACCAGTGTTGCAAGACCAAGAAGAAACGTCTAATGAGTCAAGGTTTAATAAGTTAAGAGAAGATACTCGGAATCTTTTAGAGCAAGTCATAAAAAGGATGGTGAATAATCCTGCCGATATTAAGGTTTCCTTTAAAGTCGGAGAAAGAACGACAGTTTACTACGTGGATTGTTCCAAAGAAAGTTTGGGAAGACTTATTGGTGCGAAGGGAAAAAATATCACAGGACTTCGTGCCCTTCTTACGGCCATGATGCAATTCAACGGAATCAGGGCCATCATAGAAATTCCTTACTACGAGCCTGATAAAGGTTAATTCAAGTGAGCGAGGAGTCCAGCTCCTCGCGTCGTTTTTCATCTGTCAGTTTTATTCATCCTTTGGTCATCACCATCCTCTTTTTTCCTTTTCATTAAAACTCAACTGTTTCCGCGCAATCGGGATCAAAATATTCTTAATAAGATATGTCGTGGGGCAGATGGCAACCCGATACGTTCAATATGAAAACTCACATTTGGGTCGTATCAACCTTCAAAGTGCTCTTAGCTCTTCTTTTTCCGGGGATGGCTTTTGCCGCTCCAACAGGATTAACATATCAAGGGCGTATTCTTAAGTCGGACGGCACGCCATTAGAATATGCCAATGTCAGTTTCATTTTTCAGATCACGAATCCAACGGGTTCGTGTGTGATTTATCAAGAACAAGTGACTGGTTATAATATGGTGAACTCGAGCGGTGTTTTTGACATCGCAATCGGAGGGGGCTCCATTCAATACCCGCTCGGGGGATCTTTTACTGTATTAGACACCTTTAACAATGGCTCCACTTATAATTGTGGAACTTGTTCGTCATCAAGTGGAACGTATATTTGTTCTGATAGCACGGCAACTTATGCTCCCACCGTAAGTGAAGGTCGTAAACTTCGCGTACAGTTTTATGATGGGAGTGGATGGAAAACAATTTCTCCCGACAATGTGATTCGCTCTGTGCCTTACGCGGGATACGCGGTGTCGGCACAAAAGTTGGGAAATAAAATCGCCAGTGACTTTTTAGATAAAGCGGGTCTTCCGGACTGTAGCGGTGGTAAGTATTTAACTTGGAACGGAACTGCTCTCATTTGTAATACGGTTTCAGGGGCTTCCGGGGGTACTGTGACAGATGTCACCGGTACTGCGCCTATTAGTGTGGCGACCGGTACATCTACGCCTGTGATTTCTATTGCAACTGCAAATATGACAACAACAGGCGCATTAAGTTCCGCAGACTGGAATACTTTTAATAACAAGCTTGGAACAACGACAGCTTTCACTGGTGACGTCAGTGGAACATACAACGCGACAAGTGTGGATAAAATCAAGGGTAAAGCGATTTCTCCAGCAGCCTATGCCGCGGGACAAGTTCTTCGCTATGATGGGACGAATTGGATTAATGCGCTAATTGATATATCTACAGATATCACCGGAACTCTCTCTATTGCTAATGGTGGTACCGGTGCGACTACAGTTGTTGGAGCAAGAACCAATTTAGGTCTTGGTACAGCCGCCACTGTGAACACGGGTTCTGCTGCTGGCAATATTCCAGTTCTTGGAATCGGCGGGTTGGTTGCAAATCAACTTTGTACTTCCGATGGTACATCAAGTGGAATCATTTGTAATACGACGATGCCGGTAAGTTCTCAATGGACGACGGCGGGTTCAGATATTTACTACAACACAGGTAAAGTGGGCGTGGGCACAGCAACTCCAGCTACAGCACTTGATGTTGGGGGAGCTGTTCGTATTGGTGCGGATGCGACAGCCTGTGCCGCAGGGATAGCTGGCGCGATTCGTTATAATGGTGGAAATGTCGAGTTTTGTAATGGCTCTTCATGGTCTGCATTGGCCGTCAGTGGTTCTGGTATTACTTCTTTCAATGGTTTAACATCAAATACGCAATCTTTTGCAACACCGGGCACGGCAGGAACAGCACCTGCATGGTCTTCAAGCGGTTCAACACACACTTTGAATATTCCGATGGCTTCAACTGGCGGAGTCACTGCAGGTCTTATTTCCAATGCAGACTATGTTGTGCTTAATGCCAAATTAGGAACGACAACGGCATTTTCAGGTGACGTCAGTGGAACATACAACGCGATAAATGTCGACAAAATCAAAGGTGTTGCTGTTGATACAACGGGGCTGACTTCTGGACAAATTCTTAAATACGACGGAACGAAATGGATCCCTGCGAATGACAGTGATGCCGGAGGCACAGTCACGAGTATTACGACGGGCACAGGTTTGACAGGTGGACCTATCACGACGTCAGGAACTATTTCGTTATCAAATATTGGTACTGCAGGAACATACACAAAAATCACAACCGATGCTCAAGGTCGTGTGACAAGCGGTACGACTTTATCTGCGGCAGATATTCCAAATTTAGATTGGACAAAAATCACGACAGGTAAACCAACGACTCTTGGTGGGTACGGCATCGCTGATGGTATTCAAAATCTTGGCGGAACTCCAAGTGTTCAAACCGGAACTTTAGCGACTCGTCCTGCATTTGGAACTGCGGGGCAGATTTACATCGCTTCAGATAATAATACAATTTATCGTGACACAGGCACAGCATGGGTGGCTATTGGTGACGGAGCTGTTGGAGGTGTGACGTCAGTCTCTGCAAGTGCACCTTTATCTTCTTCAGGTGGAACGACACCGAATCTTACACTTTCTCAAGCGAATACAACAACGGATGGTTATTTAACTTCAACTGATTGGAACACTTTCAATAGTAAACTTGGAACCACAACCACGTTTTCTGGCGACGTGAGCGGAGCTTACAACGCAACAAGTGTTGATAAAATCAAAGGTAAAGCTGTGGCGCCAGCAGCGTATGTGACGGGACAAGTTCTTCGCTATGACGGAACTAGTTGGGTGAATGCTCTTATCGATGCTTCCACAGATCTAACAGGAACTTTAGGTATTGCCAATGGTGGTACTGGTGCAACAACAGTTGTTGGTGCAAGAACAAATCTTGGTCTTGGTACCGCAGCAACAGTGAATACGGGCTCTGCGGCGGGGAATATCCCAGTTCTTGGAATTGGTGGTTTGGTTGCAAATCAACTTTGTACCTCTGATGGCACTGCCAGTGGAATCATTTGTACAACATCCATGCCGGTTAGTTCGCAATGGGTAACGAGTGGTTCAGATATTTACTATAACACAGGAAAAGTGGGGGTTGGTACGACAACTCCCACAACGGCGTTGGATGTGAGTGGTGCCGTTCGTGTTGGTACTGATGCGACTGCCTGTGCTGCCGGCATTGCGGGTGCGATTCGCTATAATGGTGGCAACGTAGAATATTGTAACGGAACTGCATGGACCGCGTTTGCGGCAAGTGGTTCTGGTATTACATCTCTTAATGGCTTGACATCAAACACCCAAACATTTGCAACACCGGGAGTTACGGGAACTGCTCCAAGTTGGTCATCAAGTGGTTCTGCTCACACTCTGAATATCCCAATGGCTTCAGGTGCCGGAGTTACTGCAGGTCTTTTAAATAAAACAGACTATGATGCCTTCAATGCAAAACTCGGAACATCTACATCATTCTCCGGCGACGTGAGTGGCTCATATAACTCTACAAGCGTTGATAAGATCAAGGGTCGGGCGGTCTCTTCGACAGCACCAACAGATACGCAGTTCTTAGTTTATAATAATGGTGCAACTCAATACGCTCCAGTATCAATGAGTGGTGATGCGACCATGTCAAATACGGGTGCCGTGACTTTGAAAAATACAGGGACGGCTGGCACATATACGAAAATTACGACCGATGCTCAAGGTCGCGTGACAAGTGGAGCAAATCTTACTGCAGCAGATATTCCTAACTTAGATTGGTCAAAAATTACTTCTGGAACCCCAACAACTCTTGGCGGCTACGGTATTACGGACGGCATTCAAAATCTTGGCGGAACTCCAAGTGTTCAAACTGGAACTTTGGCGGCTCGCCCTGCATTTGGAACGGCGGGACGACTTTACGTTGCGTCGGATAACAATACTTTATATCGCGACACAGGTTCGGCGTGGGTCGCGATCGGTGATGGTGCAACAGGTGGTGTCACATCCGTGGCGGCAAGTGCTCCATTGTCTTCTTCGGGTGGTGCAACTCCGAATCTTACGATTGCTCAAGCAAATACAACGACAAGTGGTTACTTAAGTTCTACTGATTGGAATACATTCAATAATAAACTTGGAACTGTGACTTCATTCTCTGGCGATGTCAGCGGTGCTTACAACGCAACAAGTGTTGACAGAATCAAAGGTAAATCTGTTGCGCCAGCAGCATACGTAACGGGACAAGTTCTTCGTTACGATGGAACAAGCTGGGTGAATGCTTTGATTGATGCTTCAACTGATTTAACAGGAACGCTTGCGATTGCAAATGGTGGTACAGGAGCAACAACTGCAGCGGGAGCAAGAACGAATTTGGGTCTCGGTACGGCTGCGACGGTGAATACAGGATCTGCGGCAGGAAATATTCCTCTTTTAGGCGTCGGTGGTTTAGTTGCAAATCAACTTTGTACATCTGATGGAACCGCAAGTGGAATTATTTGTACTACGAGTATGCCTGTTAGTTCTCAATGGGTGACGAGTGGATCGGATATATACTACAACACAGGCAAAGTAGGTATTGGAACCACAACTCCGGCGACGAAACTTGATGTTGGTGGCGCTGTTCGTGTCGGTACAGATGCAACGGCTTGTGCCGCTGGTATTGCCGGTGCGATTCGTTATAACAGTGGCAACGTTGAATATTGTAATGGATCTGCATGGACTGCTTTTGCAGCAAGTGGTGCTGGTATCACATCTGTCAACGGATTGACGTCGAATACTCAAACACTGGCAGCACCAGGAACATCTGGGACAGCACCGGCTTGGTCTTCAAGTGGGTCTGCACATACTCTCAATATCCCAATGGCAAATACATCTTCAGTCACTGCGGGTCTTATCAGTAATGTTGAATATGATACTTTCAATAATAAACTTGGAACAGCAACATCGTTTTCTGGCGATGTCAGTGGAACCTATAACTCAACAAGTGTTGATAAAATTAAAGGCCGTACAGTTTCTTCAACGGCACCGACAGATGCTCAATTCTTGGTTTATAACAATGGAGCGACTCAGTATGCTCCTGCATCAATGAGCGGTGATGCAACGATGGCAAATACAGGTGCTGTGACTTTGAAAAATACGGGCACAGCAGGAACTTATACTAAAGTGACTACAGATGCTCAAGGTCGTGTTACCAGTGGTACAACTTTATCTGCGACTGATATTCCTAACTTAGATTGGTCAAAAATTACGACAGGGACACCAACAACTCTTGGTGGTTACGGTATCACAGACGGCATTCAAAATCTTGGCGGTACACCAAGTGTTCAAACTGGAACTTTGGCAGCACGTCCTGCATTTGGAACTGCGGGACGACTTTACATTGCCTCGGACAGTAATACTTTATATCGCGATACAGGTTCTGCCTGGGTGGCAATCGGTGACGGTGCAACGGGTAGTGTGACATCAGTGACTGCAAGTGCGCCATTGTCTTCTTCGGGTGGTACTGCTCCAAATCTTACGCTTTCTCAAGCGAATACAACAACGGATGGTTATTTAACTTCAACTGACTGGAATACGTTTAATAATAAACTTGGAACGGCAACTTCATTTTCAGGCGATGTGAGTGGTGCCTATAACGCTACGAGCGTTGATAAGATCAAAGGTAAAACAGTTTCTCCGGCGGCATATTCATCAGGACAAGTTCTTCGTTATGACGGAACAAATTGGGTGAATGCCACGGTCAGTGCATCAACGGATTTGACCGGCACTCTTCCCATCGTCAACGGTGGTACTGGTGCAACAACGGCAGCAGGTGCAAGATCTAATTTAGGTCTTGGTACTGCGGCCACTCAAAACACAGGATCCGCTTCGGGTAATGTGCCTTTGCTTGGTGCGAGTGGTATTACGAATAACATGATGTGTACTTCGGACGGTACAGGTTCGATTATTTGTAATACGGCAATGCCTTTAGGAGCTTCAACAGCATTCTCGGGTGATGTGAGTGGAACCTATAATGCGACAAGCGTTGATAAAATCAAAGGCAAAACAGTTTCTCCGGCGGCATATTCGTCAGGACAAGTTCTCCGCTATGACGGAACAAACTGGGTAAATGCTTCAATCAATGCAGCGACAGATTTGTCGGGCATAGTACCAGTGGCGAATGGTGGTACAGGGGCAAGTTCGTTTGATGCCGCGGGACTGGTTGATAAGACAAGCACTCAGACAATCACAGGCGCGAAGACATTCCAATTTGGTGATAACACGGACACGATCGGGACGGCGTTAACGATTCAAAGACTTAGAAGTAACTCAACAGCTCCGGCGGCAGGGCATGGTGCAGCTTTAAATTACTCTCTTGAAACAGCAACGAATAACACATTGGCGACGGCGGGAAGCATTTCAACATTGTGGGAAGCGTCTCAGACGGGAGCATCTACTCAAGATGCCGCCATGGTCTTCAGTACAAGTCTTGATGGAACGACGACTGAAAAAATGCGTATTACTTCTGCGGGTGATGTGCAAATCGCAGGGCAAGTTAAAATTTCTGGCGGTGGCCCCGGCGCTGGCAAAGTTTTGACATCGGATGCCTCTGGTTTAGCAACATGGCAAACGGCCGCAGGAGGTGGGATTACATCTCTTAACGGACTCACTGCTGGAACACAGACTTTTGCAATTGGTACTTCGGGTATGGCTCCTGCATTTAGTTCTGCGACAAGTACGCATACTTTGAATATTCCAATGGCGAATACAGCGTCAGTCACTGCGGGTCTTATTAGTAAATCAGAATACGATACATTCAATAGCAAACTTGGAACATCAACATCATTCTCAGGTGATGTGAGTGGAACGTTCAACGCAACAAGCGTTGATAAGATCAAAGGTAAAACGGTTTCGCCTGCAGCTTATACTGCCAATCAAGTTCTTCGTTATGACGGAACAAATTGGGTGAATGCTGCAATCAATGCCGCAACGGATTTGTCAGGCATTGTGCCTGTGGCGAATGGTGGTACTGGTGTAAGTTCGTTGGGATCAGGAAATCTTTTAGTGGGATCGGGCACAGGAGCGGTGACTTCGCTTGCAGCCGGAGTTGCAGGAAATGTTGTCTATTCAACCGGTGTCACGACTTGGGCGAGCGGTACGCCAGATACTGCAGGTCTTGTCGATAAAACCACCACACAAACAATCAGTGGTGCGAAAGCTTTCTCTAACTATGTTCAGATGAATGCGCAAAACCAAGTGCGTTTTGCGGATTCGGATTCAACAAACTATGTGGCGTTGAGATCTCCGGCAACAGTGGGTTCTAATGTGACATGGACATTGCCGTCAACTGATGGAACAAATGGACAGGTTCTAAAAACCGACGGTACGGGAGTTCTTTCTTGGACGACGATGTCGGGCACTCCTGCAGGCGCAAACGGCCAAATTCAGTTTAATAGCGCTGGATCATTTGCGGCTAGTTCTAATCTCACTTTTGATTCGACATGGGGAAATGTAAAGATTGGACCCACGACGACAACAGATACATACTATACCATTTCAACGGCATCTTCGTCTTCTACGGCTAACATGATACATCTTTCCACTAGCTCCACCGGAACGACCAATTCGGATGGTCTTGTAATGGGAATCTGGAATTCCAGTTCCGTGAAAATACTCATGAAGGAGTTAGGTTATGATTTGTCTTTAGGTATTGGGGGTGCTGATCGCATTACAATGAGAAGTTCTGATGGAAGCATTATTTTGAATCCAAGCAGTAGTGGATACGTTGGAATTGATGGTTCCTTTTCGAGAACTCTGGGAGTTGAGCGTGCGGGTAGTGGGGCTGGTAAAGATCTAACTATAAGTGCTGGCCACGCTCCATTGGCGTCTTCCAACACAAGTGGTGGTGATGTCGTAATATCTTCAGGGAATGGATTTGGATCTGCAGGTTCGAATATCTACATCAAGACTTCGACTCCTGGCGCGTCGGGTTCGACTGAAAATGTCACTTCGACGAAGATGGTAATTCTAGGGAACGGAAATGTCGGCATCGGAACAAATAGTCCTAATATAAATGGTGCGGCTTCCACTGGGACTATTGTAACCGTTAAGGGGTCAAGTGCGGATGGAGGCCTTGAGTTGGCGTCGGGAGCTGCTGATGGAAATGCTGTTTCTAATGGATTTTTGTCATTTGTTAAATCCAACAACACGATACCGACTGATAAGCGTATAGCGTTGATCAGGTCTTTTACTGATGGTACGACTGCTAATGACCGAGGTGGAGCTCTTACTTTCTCAACGCGTAAAGATGGGGGTGGTGCCGGGGGAGTGGTTGTCGAACGGATGCGAATCGACGATGATGGAAATGTCGGTATCGGGACGACAACGCCACTGCAAAGATTATCGGTGCAGGCAAATACCACGAGTAATTATCCATTAGATGTTCGAACAAGTGACTTTGTTACATCCTCTACGGGATCTCGCATCGTTTTGGGTTTGGGTGCGAATACTGGAGATACCTACGGCTCAATCAATGCTCAAAAAACGGGTTCTGCAAATTCAACGGATTTAGCTTTAGCCAATCTTGGAGGTAACGTCGGTATTGGAACAATACCATATATATACTCAAAACTTCACGTTGGGGCTGCGGGAACGGTTCGCTCAACTATCGGGACAGATGGGGCGGTAAATACAAGTTCAGCGGTTTTAGAACTTGTGACGTTGAACGGTCAAGGTTATGGTCTGGCCAATACTTCTAGCAAAGGTTGGGCTATCGAAGGTAAAGGTAACGGATATGCTACAGTGGGTCTTCAAAACGACCTCTCCTTTACGTATTGGAGTGGCACGACGGCCACGACAATTCTGTCTCTGGATAGTGTGGCGAGCAATGTTGGCATCGGTACGACATCTCCGGGCTATAAACTCGACGTACAAGGTGGCGATATCAACGCCTCAGGAAGCGTTCGTTCTGCTGGTGTTGCGTTGACATCAGACATCCGCTTCAAAAAAGACATCCAAGTTTTGGATCATTCTCTTGAGAAAATTTTGAAACTTCGTGGTGTTAGCTATAATTGGAAAACACAAGAATACCCAGAAAGAAAATTCAACAGCCGTCATCAGATTGGTGTGATCGCTCAAGAAGTTGAAGCGGTCTTCCCAGAACTCGTGGATACAGATAAGAGTGGTTATAAATCTGTTAATTATCCGGCGTTGGTAGGACCGTTGGTTGAGTCGACAAAATCTCTTTATGGTATGTGCAAAGCTTCTGTAGAACAAATGCAAGCTTTGCAAAACAAGGTGAACGAGTTGGCTGCGAACGACAAAAAACAAGATCGTGAAATTGCCTCTGTGAAAGCAGAAAACGAAAAACTTAAGCGCGAAAATGCGGCGATTAAATCATATCTTTGTGCAAAGGATCCACATGCTGTCATTTGTAAATAAACTGATTCTTTTATTACTGTTGGCTATTCTTACGGGCTGTTCATTGGAAGCATCGCTTGAACAGCTTGCAGGAGAAGCGGCACCGATCAAACTCCAAGATCCCGCCAAAACAACAGGTCTTGTTTCCGGTTCTACACAGACAGGAACAGCAACAGGCGGTGGCGTGACTTACCATGTGCAAAGTACGGTTGGTAACTACCTGTCGGAAATGGAACAGACAACGACAGATAATAGCTATAAAGTGTATAGTTCTGTTCAAGGTGCCATCGTTTCCAACTAGAGAGTGTCCTATCCTGAGTCGTACAATGTGAGTATCCCATATTTTCGGGAACACAATTGTAGTAAATTCGTTAGTTGCCCTTAATTGTAGTCTGTCAAAAACCGATAAAGTTTCTATGAACAACCGGATCTGGATCGTATCAATTCTGAACGTAATCGGCGTTTTCCTTTTGTCCTGGACTTCATTGGCAGCACCGACAAGTTTGACTTATCAAGGCCGTATTCTAAAAACGGATGGTACTCCGCTAGAGTACAACAATGTCAGTTTTATTTTTCAGATCACGAACCCAACGGGTTCCTGCGTGGTATATCAGGAACAAGTGACCGGATATAGCATGGTGAATTCCGGTGGTGTTTTTGATGTGGCAATTGGTAAGGGAACTGTCAGTTATCCTCTTACGGGAAACTTTTCTATCCTGGATGCCTTTAATAACTCTTCAAATTTTACTTGTGGATCTTGTAGTGGATATACCTGTGTAGACGGTTCATCGACTTACACACCTGTGTCTAATCATGATCGTCTTTTACGAGTTCAATTCTACGATGGTGCTGGATGGAAAACTATTTCTCCAGACAACGTCATTCGTTCGGTCCCTTATGCGGGTTACGCGCTCTCTGCGCAAAAGTTAGGTACGAAGACAGAAAATGATTTCTTGATAAAGTCCGGAGTACCGACTTGTTCGGCCAATGAGTTCCTCTCATGGAATGGAACGGCTTTAGTTTGTGCTCCGGTGTCTGGAGCCAGTGGTGGAACAGTGACATCCGTGACTTCCACGAATTCTTATCTTTCAATCGCAAATGGAACATCAACTCCGTCACTCACGGTGAATGTTGGTGTAATAGCGGGAACTGTGGCCGCGGGAAATGACTCTCGCTTTACGGATGCGCGCACTCCGACGGGAACTGCAGGTGGGGATCTTTCTGGAAGCTATCCCAACCCAACAGTTGCCAAAATTCAAGGTGTCGCCGTTTCAAATGGAGCTCCCGCATCAGGACAATTTTTGAAGTACGATGGCACTCAGTGGGTAGGAAGTGCCATTGCTATGAGTGATGTCACCAATTTAAATTCGACTTTGAGTAACTATCAGACTGTGGCCGCATTTAACACCGCGGTGGCGAGTGCGAACTGTGCCACTTACGAAGCTCCTTACTGGAACTCAGTTGCTGGCAAATTCCTTTGTCAATCAATCAACGTCTCCGTAGCAGGAGACGTGAGTGGTAGTATCGGAGCTGTCTCAGTCAATAAAATCAAAGGTGTTGATGTCGATACGACAGGCTTAGCTACGGGACAAATTTTAAAATATGATGGCACGAAGTGGGTTGCTTCAACCGATAGTAATGCCGGCGGTACCGTCACCAATGTTGCCACAGGTACGGGGTTAACTGGAGGGCCGATAACGTCCACTGGAACTATTTCTCTAGCGAATACGACAGTAACTGCGGGCTCGTATACCAGAGCGAATATCACAGTCGATGCTCAAGGTCGTTTGACATCTGCAAGCAATGGTGCGGCTGTGAATTTGGCCTCAGAAGTGACGGGGACATTACCCATTGCCAATGGTGGTACGGGACAAACTTCAGCACTAGGTGCATTTAATGCGCTTTCTCCTCTGAATACAAAAGGAGATCTATTAACTCGAGACGGAACCAACAATATTCGTATAGGGGTAGGAACAGATGGACAAGTCTTGTCTGCGGATTCAACACAAGCTTCCGGACTCAAATGGAGCGCTGTTATTGCTGACCCTGCGAATTTTTCTTCTATAGTTCCGGTTGCAAAGGGTGGTACCGGAACTACGTCACTGACTGCCAACAGATTGATAGCATCGAATGGAGTGGGTTCTGCTTTGACAACGTTTAATTGTGCGGTTGGAGAATTTGTTACTTTCGATGCCACAGGTTTAATGATTTGTTCTTCCTTTACGTCAGGTACCGTCTTCGTTAATGGTGGAAATAGTTTTGGTGGTGTCGCGAACCTTGGAACGAACGACAACTATGATTTGAATTTGAAAACTAACAATACCACGCGGATGACGATCACCTCTGGCGGAAGTGTGGGTATTGGAACTGCGGGACCGGGAGCAAAACTGGACGTTCAAGGAGGTTTTAATTCTAGTACGGATGCGCTGAAAATCGTTGATACCACAGCCGCCACCGGATTTCTAAAAATAGGTGATGGGACATCAATCGCGGGTGACTTTATACCCATGATTTGGGGTAAAGGTAAAGGGACTGGCAATCCCGATCGTAATGGTCTTTTCTTTAATGGTGAACCGGGACAAGACAACGCCAACTCGCCGGCGGTTGTTTTTAATGGAGTACTTAATGGTGCGGCTCTTACCAATTCACCAATAGCTTCCTTCCGCTCCAATAATGTTGAGCGAGTTGTTATTACTCCAAGTGGAAGTGTTGGTATCGGAGCATCCAGCCCAGGAGCGAAATTAGAAGTCGCGGGCCAAGTGAAAATCACTGGTGGCGCACCTGGAGCTGGCAAAGTTTTGACTTCTGATGCAGCTGGATTAGCAACATGGGAAACTCTTCCTGCAAGTAATCCGGGAACAGTAACAAGCGTGACATCTGCAAATAGTTATCTGTCTGTTGCAAACACAACGTCAACTCCGGTCATCACGGCGAACGTCGGTACTGTCGCAAATACTTTGGCAGCGGGTGACGATGCCAGACTTACAGACGCTCGTACACCGACAGGAACTGCGGGCGGAGATTTATCAGGTACTTATCCCAATCCAACTGTCGCGAAAATCAATGGCAACGCAGTGGCTTCGACAACACCAACTACCGGGCAAGTGATGCGTTGGAGCGGTACTCAGTATGCTCCCGTGAATTTCGGAGTCAGCCATTTACTTTCCGCAACGGGTATCCAACAATTTGCGAATTCATCGTGTTCAGCTTCGCAAACTCTGACATGGTCATCACTGACTGATACATTCACTTGCGCAAATATTGCCGGGTTGGATGCCGGAGTTATTACAACAGGAACGATCGCTGCCGCGAGACTTCCATCATCTGCGACGGTGTGGGCTGATGGCGGCTCCGGGAAAATATATTATAATGGCGGTAACATCGGAATTGGAACAACGGCTCCAACGCATCCATTGAGTGTGGTTTCAGCAATCAGCCTGGATCGTTTCGGTGGGACTTCGCCTCATTTAGTTTTGCGGGGAGCCGCAGGAACTTTGGCGGCACCAACGGCTACGGCTAACGGTGGTGGTATTGGATTAGTTTCCGGCAATAACTATGATGGAAGTTCCTGGTACTCCAGCTCTTTTATGGGTATGGTGAACACTGAAGCGACTACGTCCACCAATAGAGGATCTGACATTTACTTCTCAACGACGCCAAACGGAAGTGCGACTGCGGTTGAAAGAATGCGCATACTTAATAGCGGTAACGTTGGTATCGGGACGACAACACCATTGCAAAGATTATCGGTACAAGCAAATACCACAAGTAATTATCCATTAGATGTTCGAACAAGTGACTTTGTTTCATTGTCTACAGGATCTCGCATTGTTTTCGGTTTGGGTGCGAATACTGGAGATACCTACGGCTCAATCAATGCTCAAAAAACGGGTTCTGCAAATCCAACGGATTTAGTTTTAGCAAATCTTGGAGGTAACGTCGGGATTGGAACAAGCACTCCTGCTCACAGACTTCATGTAATGGGATTAGTTCGAATTGATGAGTCTGCAGTTCCGCTCACATTCAACGAAACTGATCAAGGAGCTGTTGTCGGAAAATATTGGCGCATGCCTTTGGATGGCACCACTTTACGTTTCGACTCCGATCAAGTGGGGGATGGAAGTTTCGGAACTTACAAAACTCCTCTGGCTTTAACTGCTGCAGGCAACGTTGGTATCGGCACAATAACTCCGAGTTATAAACTCGATGTTAATGGTTCTAGTAAGGCACAAACATTTATTGCGACTGATGGGTATTATTATGGTTTCGGCGATGAATCGACTAGAATCGAGGGAAGTGGATCTTCTGATTATATCGCGTTTTTAACCAACGGCGGCGCTGAAAGAATGCGTGTTGCTAATGGTGGTAACGTCGGGATTGGCACAACGACTCCCGGCTACAAACTCGATGTTCAAGGTGGCGACATTAATGCTTCGGGAAGTGTGCGCTCTGCGGGAGTTGCGTTAACATCGGACATCCGATTTAAAAAGGACATCCAAGTTTTAGATCACGCTCTTGAGAAAATTTCGAAACTTCGTGGCGTCAGTTATAATTGGAAAACGGAAGAGTACCCAGAGAGAAAATTCAACAGCCGTCATCAAATCGGCGTGATCGCTCAAGAAGTCGAAGCGGTCTTCCCAGAGCTTGTTGATACAGATAAGAGTGGTTATAAATCCGTCAACTACCCGGCCCTGGTAGGACCATTAGTCGAATCCACGAAATCACTTTATGGAATGTGCAAAGCTTCAGCGGCACAAATACAATCTTTGCAAGACAAAGTGAACGAGTTGGCTACTAACGACAAAAAACACGATCGTGAAATCACCTCTGTGAAAGCTGAAAATGAAAAGTTGAAGCAAGAAAATGCGGCGATCAGAGAGCGTTTAGAACGTTTGGAAAAATATTTGTCGAAAATGAATTCCGAACAGTAATTCCAGAATAAAAGAATGCATATTAATGTTTCATCAAGAATCGATCCCCAAAAAACGGGATCGATATTGTTGTTGATTTGTGTCTAACAACTTTTTCGAGATGAGTTTTATTCCGATATTAAACTCATGATGAAACCATCTCGTCTTCTCGAAAACTCTAGCGGCATAGGCCTAATCGAAGTCCTCGTTGTGGTCGGAATTGTTAGTATTATTGCTTCAGGCATGACTAGTCTTTTGGTAGGTACGGTCAAAGGTCAGCGAAGCATTCAAGCTAAAGACCAACAGCGCGAGGTGATGGGAGAGATTCGCAGTATTCTTACAGATAAAGCAGCTTGTGCAAACACCTTTACTGGAAATAATCCCAGTTCGACTTTTACCGTTTCTCAGATTAGAGATGGAGCGAATGCAAATAGGTTTGTAGTTGGCGGAACTGATAGTTCAAATCGTCTTCAATTCACTGAATTCAGGGTCGACTCATGGAGAGCCGATCCCGCAAATTCTCAACAGGGTATCGCCGATCTACACGTTGTTTTAGACAAAACGGGGGATATCCAAGGCGTTAGAAATATTTCTCAGAACATTAATTTGCGAATTAGAACAGATGCTTCAGGCGGTATTTTGGAATGTTTCGCTTTGGGGGGAGCCTTTGAGTTTTGGCAGCCAAGTCCCGTAAATCCCAACAACATCTTCTTTGGAGGGGGATGGGTAGGAATTGGCGGCAATTCTCCTAGGGCGGCATTAGATGTCGTAGGGGCTACTCGATTAAGAGCTGGTGCTCCGATCAATGATGTTGCTGAAGTGGGTCTTGCTTTTGAAGACAACGGCGACACAGGACTCTTCATGACAAATTACTCAAGTCCCTCGACGGGGGATTTAAATCTTTATACTAACGCAGTCCCAAGAATGACGGTATTGAGTAATGGAAATATTGGAGTCGGGACTACGACTCCTTCTTATCGTATGCATATAGCCGGAGGCCAACTTGTTGTTGCCGATACGGGGAGTGCTGCCATTCCATCAATAGGTATCGGGGATAACAATACCGGCTTATTCAGATTAGGTGCTGGCGCTGGAATTGGCATTAGTGCAAACGGCGCAGAACGAATGCGGGTTGATGCCAGTGGTAATGTCGGGATAGGAACGGCGGCTCCGGGCGCAATGTTGGATGTGGCAGGGGAAATCCAAGGACAGGCATTTTACTATTCATCGGATAAAAGACTAAAAAAGAATTTTCGAGTGATCGAAGATCCTCTTCAAAAAATTCAGAAGATGAATGGATATTCATTCGAGTGGAAGTCAACTGGACGCCGGGATATTGGATTTGCGGCGCAAGAAGTGGAAGAAATATTTCCAGAGTTAGTTGGAGAAAATCCTAACACCCACTTAAAAAGTGTCGAATACGGAAATATGACTGCGGTCCTTGTCGAGGCCACAAAGGTTTTAGTGAAACAAGTAGAGTCGCAAAAACATGAATTAGAAGAGTTGCGTAAAGAGGTCGCTAGATTAAAAAAAGAAAAGAGTAAAAAATGAAATCTCTTATGCTGTTTTTAATTTTGTCCGTAGGAGCATTCGCGGAGTATCGCACCAATAAGTTGAACACTCTTAAAGTTCTTCCAGGTGCGGAAATCATTTTTGAACGATATGAGCTAAAAAAAATTATTAAAAATGAATGCACACGAGGAGTTGTTGTCCCCTCTGAAACGTTTAAAGAATTTAGTAAGTTTATGCAACATAAGCCTGCTTGTGTGATCATTTCAGATTACGTCGCACCACCGCCGCCTCCTCCACCGCCTCCAGTAGTCGCGCCTCTTTCGACGGGAACGCATTGTGATATCGGAGGGCCGTGGGGTTGGAGATCTCAAGACAGTGTATGCCCTGTTGGTACGAATCCGATTGCTCCAGGAACGAATGGCATCATCTGTCCAGCTGGATGGGCACAGTTCAACAATGGCTGCTATATTTCCAACAGTGATCCCCGTCGTCAGATGAGTGGGTGCGCTACGAGTGACCCTGCAGATGAATGCTGCGTTTATCTGTGCGATGCAAGTGCTCCTCCGTTGAGTTGGACTTGTATACCATGGGACACGGGCGGATTCGAATCGAGTGTGACTGAGTGCAGGTGCACTAACAATTTTGGCGGCACTAAGATGGTCCAGTACTATCCAGGCTCAATGGGAACATGCACAAAGTGGGGTACTGATCCTTGGGGTGACCCAATGTGTACCGCGTGGGGGCCGCCAACTCCACCTAGTTGTGCAACGCCTTAATAATTTTAATTAAAGACAACGATTGAATGGAGAAATGATGAGATTTAGTTTTTTATTAATATTATTCGTTTGTGTAAGCGGATGTTCAACAGTCATGCACAAAAAAGATCCCAGAAATCCGGCATCGGTTTGTTCTGGCAGTTTTTGTGTCGGTGATAAAGTTATTTATCAGGGAGATAGGGTAGAGTACGTATCGTTTGCAGGTGAAATAAAACTTATTTCTGGCAATGACGTGGCTGTTAGCGATCCCATGGGACTTAAAACGATCATTGTAAATATTAGCGAGATTCGAAAGGATGACGGTTGTATTGACTCCTCGTTAGACACCATATCCCCATTGTGTTCCGGTGACTCTTTTGCCGTCTTGGACTCGAAGGGAGATGTTCAAAGTTATAAAATGTTTGGACCTCGTCGTGAGTGGGATGATTTTCAACGAAAACCGGTCGATAAAATCGTTGCCCGAATCTATTCAGAAGAAAAATCCTACGTAATTGAAAATGTATTCCTAAATAGGGAAGGAACGTGCTCGAGAAGTCGAAAATTTTGCGTGGGAGATACATATAAAAATAGTTTTCAATTAGAGGACAGAATTGTCGGAATCGCGGTTCTTCATAGCAATGACTCACCTAAAATGATCGTAAGTTTAGGTGAATTTAACGGTAAAAAAGTGATTCTTGATGAAAACGCAGCGCTAGCAAGAAAAGAAGGCTTAGATAAGGCGGTTTATTCTGGAACATATAGAGTAAGTCCGTATAACTTTGCCCGTTCAACCAACGAAAATAAAGAGCTACGTCTGTATCGACAGTATGCTCTTGAAGGGATTGCTAGATTCTGTAAAGAAAAAATTTGGGATGTTGGCATTGTTGGAAATGAAGGCGCTCTAAAAAAACAACTTGCCGACAATATTAAAATTGAAAACTGTGAGATGAAAAAGTTTAAGGTCGAAGATAATACAGCCCTGTTTGGAATGAGTGGATATGCCATGAAGCTTGTGTGTCCTAAATTTGACGTTCAAATTAAATGTAGTCATCCGAATCTTAAGTAGTTTTTGCGGCCTGTCTTACCGGCCGAGATTTGCGAAATTTAGTTTTACTTTTGAAGGCTGTTCCCGTTGTAAGGGGAGCAGCCTCTTTGTAAAAGCTTACCCTTGCAATGTCGTTTTGTCTAAACGCTGAACAGTCTAAAAGCACGGCACTCAAATAGATTCATTAATGCGGTTGGAATATTTATCGCATGTGGGATAAGCAAAAGGACTAATATATGAAAACGTTTTTGTTTGTTTTAATGACTTCTTTGATTGGGGCGTCTTCTTTGGCAAATGCAAAATCTATCGATATCGCTAGATGTGATTCAGATTGCTGGGTGGATCGCGGAGATCTTAGCGGTGTAGGCCGTAAGTGCTTCATGTTTTATATTTCGCAAAACGGTGCGAATAACTTCAGTGCAAGAATGATGGGTGGTTATGACGATGCCGGAAACCCTAATATTTATGATCTTGGCTCAGTCGTGAAGGGACAAGATTCCAGTAATGGAGTTATTTGGACTGTTCAAAGCAGTGATGCGGTTAAGTCCATTCGTTTTGTGAGTGATAGTTCTCTTAAAAATGGAGCTTGTGTCGTCACAGACATCTATAATAGGCAGTATCGAGGAATTTCTGTTTCTCCAAGATAAAATTGTCTCGGAACTGTGAATAGTGGCAAGCTGGTTTTTCGCTTCGAAACCAGCTTTTTTATTTATCATCTGTTACAAATAAAAAATCTCCTGATTTTATCATCTACAAAAATGTGGGCGACTATAGTCGGATTCCCATAATGGCGGGATCGATAATCATGCGGGCCCCCTCTGTTAAGGACAAAATAAGAACCGATAAAGATTCATATGAAAAACCACATGTGGATCGTAACAGTAAAAATCGTGTTAGCCCTTCTGGTGTCTTTGACGGTAGAAGCATCTCCACTACGACTGACTTATCAAGGCCGTATTATGAAAACGGATGGGAGTCCGTTAGAATACAATAACGTCAGTTTCATATTTCAGGTCACGAATCCGGCGGGATCTTGCATCATCTATCAAGAACAAGTGACCGGTTATAGTATGGTGAACTCCGGCGGTATGTTTGACGTAGCGATCGGTGAGGGAACGGTCAGTTATCCACTCACTGGTAATTTTTCGATTTTAGATTCTTTTAATAATTCATCAACGTTTACCTGTGGATCTTGTAGCGGTTATACTTGTACAGATGGATCTGCGAACTATGCAGCTTCTGCTGGAGATACCCGTAAACTTCGTGTGCAATTCTATGATGGCAGTGGATGGAAGACGATTTCTCCGGACAACGTGATTCGATCAGTTCCCTTTGCTGGTTACGCTTTGTCAGCACAAAAACTAGGAAACAATGTAGCCAGTGACTTTGTCGCAAAAGCAGGTCTTCCCGATTGCAGTGGTGGGAAATTCTTAACTTGGAATGGAACTGCTCTTGTCTGTAGTACAGTTTCATCGGGTTCGAGTGGAACTGTCACAAACGTCACCGGCACAGGTCCCGTCAGTGTGGCTACAGGGACAACAACACCTGTGATTTCAATTGCGACTGCCAATACAAGCACAACAGGTGTTTTGAGCTCAGCGGACTGGAATATTTTTAATGCTAAATTAGGAACGACGACATCATTTTCTGGTGATGTGAGTGGAGCCTACAACGCGACGAGTGTTGATAAAATTAAGGGTAAAGCTGTTGCGCAAGCGGCGTATGCCGCGGGACAAGTTCTTCGTTATGACGGAACAAGTTGGATCAATGCTCTTATCGATGCCTCGACGGATTTAACTGGAGCCCTTGCCGTTGGGAATGGCGGTACAGGAGCGACAACGGCTGCAGGAGCAAGAACAAATTTAGGACTTGGCAGTGCAGCCACAGTGAATACAGGATCTGCGGCGGGAAATATTCCAGTTCTTGGAATTGGTGGTTTAGTAGCCAATCAACTTTGTACTTCCGATGGAACTGCGAGTGGGATTATTTGTAATACGACGATGCCAACAAGTTCACAATGGACGACATCGGGTTCAGACATCTATTACAACACAGGAAAAGTTGGAATAGGAACAACGACTCCCGCAACAAAACTAGATGTAGGTGGTGCTGTTCGAGTAGGAACGGATGCCACGTCCTGCGCGGCGGGAATTGCCGGAGCCATTCGCTATAATGGTGGAAATGTAGAATACTGTAATGGCACGGCATGGACGGCACTCGCAGCAAGCGGATCGGGCATTACTTCATTAAATGGTTTAGTGGCAAACACTCAAACTTTTGCACCACCCGGAACAACGGGAACTGCTCCTGCATGGTCATCAAGCGGTTCGGCGCATACCTTGAATGTCCCGATGGCTTCAGCAGGTGGAGTTACCGCGGGTCTTATTTCAAACACAGATTACGATGCATTCAACAACAAACTTGGAACGACAACATCATTTTCAGGTGATATGAGTGGCACATATAGCGCAACAAGTGTAGATAAAATCAAAGGCAAGTCTGTTGCGCCAGCCGCATATGCGACCGGACAAGTTCTTCGCTATGATGGAACTAGCTGGGTGAATGCTCTTATTGATGCTTCTACGGATTTAACAGGAACCCTTGCTATCGCAAATGGTGGTACGGGTGCTTCAACTGCTGCTGGAGCAAGAACAAGTTTGGGTCTCGGTACCGCGGCGACAGTAAACACGGGTTCCGCGGCAGGAAATATCCCAGTTCTTGGAGTTGGTGGATTGGTAGCTAACAAAATGTGTACTTCCGATGGATCTGCCAGTGGAATTATCTGTAGCACGAATATTCCAGCGGGTTCGCAGTGGACGACAAGTGGTTCTGATATCTACTACAATACGGGTAACGTCGGAATTGGGGCTACAAGTCCGCAATCTACTCTTCATGTGTATAAAGCGAGTGACGCGCAAATCATATTGGATTCAGGAGCAGGTTCTTCAGGCTTAGAGTTAAGAACTAATTCAACAACAGGTGGAGGCGGTTATATCGACTTCACAGCATCAGCAACGAGTTCAACCTCGCCAGATTTTGACTTCAGAGTTATTCGAAATACTAGTGGTCTTAGTTTTCAAACACCAGGCTCTGTAAATAGAATGCTTTTAGATGCTTCAGGCAACGTCGGCATCGGAACGACTTCTCCAGGAGCTCAACTTCAAACAAATACTTCAGCCGTTGGAGCTATAGGCCAGATCATCAAATGGGGTCAGGCCGGTCAAACTGCAAACCTTTTAGAATTCCAAAATAACATGGGAACTATTCTCTCTCGCGTCGATAAAGACGGTAAGTTTTATGGAGATGGTTCGGGACTGACCGGAATTACGGCCACACCTGCAGGCTCGACAGGGCAAATCCAATTCAACTCAGGCTCAAACACCATGGCTGCGGATTCGAATTTAAATTGGGACAATACGAATAAACGTTTGGGATTGGGCACAGCATTACCTTCGACAGTATTCGATGTTCAATCATCACCAGCTAATGATGCTTGGAGAATGAGTCCATCAAGTGGAACGGGACGTAACCGTATTTTGGACCTTTACTCAAATTCAGATCGTAATAATTCACCAGAATTTATTTTTGGCCTCGCTCCTACATCAGGCTGGGTCCATAATACTTTGACCGGTGCTTTTATTTACTCAAGCAAAAATGGAACGGGCACTTCTCAGCCCATTTACATCACTGCGGGTGACAGCGCAGTGAGTGCAACGCCACAAATATCAGTCGCGACGAATGGAAACGTCGGCATTGGAACTACTTCACCAAATACTACGCTTGACATGAACGGTGCTCTTTCCGTACGTGAAATAGCGGCACCAGCTTTATCACCAACAGATCAAGGTCGAATCTATTTCGATTCTACTGCCAACAAATTCAAAGTTTCTGAAAATGGTGGAGCATACGTCGATCTACTACCCACAAGCGGCGGGTCTATCGGCGGTTCGGGCTCGGCAGGAAAAATTGCGAAGTTTACAGACTCAGGTACGATTGGTGATTCAGCTCTTACCGAATCAAGTGGCAGTGTTGGTGTTGGAACAGCTAGTCCTACGGCTTTGGTTCACGTGAATGGTGTCGTTTCTGATACGACTGAAGCTTTCAAAATTACAGATTCTTCAGCGGCGGGATCATTTCTGAAAATCCTCGACGGAACGTCTATCAACGGACAGATGATTCCAATGATTTGGGGTAAGAGTATAGGAAGTGGTTCGCCGGATAGATCGGGGCTCTATTTTATTGGTGAGCCTGGTCAAGATAATGCTAATTCGCCGGCTATTATATTTGATGGTCGAAGAAATGGTGGATCTGTTGCAAACTCTCCACTTGTTTCTTTCCGTTCACTTGGAACGGAGAGAGTGGTGTTTATGCCGTCGGGCAATGTGGGTATCGGCGTTAGCAGTCCTGGCGCGAAACTCGAAGTTGCAGGACAAGTAAAAATCACAGGTGGTACTCCGGGTGCAGGAAAGGTCTTAACTTCTGACGCTTCGGGTTTGGCAACATGGGAAACACCTGCAGCATCGGGAACCGCCGGCGGAGATTTGTCAGGAACCTATCCAAATCCAACTGTTGCAAAGATCAATGGTAATGCAGTGGCCTCAACGACACCAGCTACAGGGCAAGTGATGCGTTGGAGCGGAACTGATTATTCTCCAGTGAATTTTGGTGTCAGCCACTTACTGTCGGCAACAGGTGCGCAACAATTTGCGAACTCATCATGCTCGGCTTCACAAACTCTCACATGGTCATCACTGACTGATACATTTACTTGTGCGAATATCGCAGGATTAGATGCCAGTACTATCTCGACGGGAACGATCAATGCCGCCAGACTTCCTGCACAACCTTTTGTGATCGGTGGAACATTCGTTGGAGTTTTAGCAAACAGCCAAGTTCTAACTCAGTTTCCATTTCCTATCAATGTCACAATTCCTGCAGGCTGTACGAACAGTCGTTTTGAATTTTCAACGGCGGCAACGGCAAGCACGACGATCTCCCTGCAGAAATGTACAGGAGCAGGGTTTACTAGTTGTACACAATTTGGAACGGCCGTCGTAAGTGCTTCTGGCAAAGTGGCTTCGTTCACATGCGCCTCGGCGACTTCATTTACGGCGGGAACTGATTCTTTAGTTGTACTTGGACCAGCAACCGCAGATGCAACGGCGGCTACAGCGGGATGGGCAATTTATGGAACTAGATAAGGAGATTGTTAAAATGAAACTCTGCAAATGGATCGCAATCGCAACACTCGTATTGAGTCAGTCGGCACAGGCGACGATTTTATGGGCTGGAGGAGAAGAAGGAGATTTTTCAGGGGGTACCTTGTGCTTGGAGGCATCAAATGGTATTTGGAGAGGAGGCTACGCAAGGGGTGCTCTCTACAATTGTGGTTCTGGAATTGGCAAAAGTGTTGCGTTCTCTGGCGGGACGATTACATCTGGATGGCTTTCTTCACAAGTTCGATTTTGGGGGATACCAACTTCGACAAAACTTTTTGGCTTTGGGAAGTTGGGAACAGATGATGGAATCTTTGTTGGAATAGCTTCATCTAACCAATATAAGGTAGCGATTTGGAAGGTTGATGGGGGATCTTGGACGGAATTGGCATCTGCAGCTGCGGCATCGTTCTCTAACGGACCGATTTTCAAGATAGACATGCAGGTTATAAATTACGGATCTAGTGGAACTGTTAACGTGTATATCAACGCCTCCGCCAATCCGGTTTTGACCTATACAGGCAATATTTCAACCGCAGCGACATCGAATCTTAACGGTGTTTTTGCTGTTGGGCCAAATAATAACTCTTCTGGGATGTCTGAGATTATCGCATCTGATGCTGACACACGGTTACTGTCCTTGGCGAGTCTGACTCCGAATGCGGCTGGCGACACCAATCAATGGACCGGTGCTTATACGGATATAGATGAAACTACAGTGAATGATACAGATCTTATTAATACCGCGACCTCGGGCAATGTTTTTCAATGCAATCTCAGTGCTCTGCCTACCGGATCTTGGCAAGTTCACGGCATTAAGATCACAGCGCGAGGAACGACAGTGGGGGGAGGCATTTCCTCAATAGCTCTCGGGGTTAAAACAAACGGCTCAAGTCATACGCAGACGCCAGTGTCACAGTCGGCCGTTTGGAGTCCTTTTGAAACGTCGGTATATACTACTAACCCAATCACTTCCGGCGCTTGGACTGCAACGGAGATTAATGCTCTTCAAATTCACATTCAGTCTGCTCCATAAGAAAGAGGTCAGTTCCGAATGTTTGACTTAAGACTTATTTTGCTCATTTTTGTTTTGACGGTCACGTCTTGGAGGAATGTCTTCGCAGATGTTTCATCCTCTAAGGCTGTTGGTTACTCGGTTATCGGTCCTCCAAGTGGAGTCGTGAGTTCCAAGGCTCTAGGCTATTCTGTTATTGGTCCTCCGAATGGAGTGGTGAACTCGAAAGGTCTTGGTTACTCGGTTATTGGTCCTCCGAATGGGGTGATTACGTCCAGCGTTGTCGTTTACGCTGTTGTTGGGCCTCCGACGGCTCAGCCTCAACCCAGTATTTTTATCTTCACGCGAACAATCCCAAAACTTCCTTCTATTCTGGAAGTTATTAATTCTGATTTCTTACATTTACAAAATGCTGAGATGTGCAGGTATGGAGCAGGAATTTAGGAAAGTTTTCTTTCCTTGGATAGTTGCGGCTTGCTTGTTCTTGCATCATTTATCTATATCATGGTGAATGTTGCTCCCAATCTCGAGGGAGCAACGGCGTCGTGCCTCATACTAATGGGTTATAGATGTTCCCAATTTTTTTGGATAAGCATCGACCTTCGGATCGATTTGATTAAAAAAATGTATTCTATGTTAAAGAGCCTTTAAAAAAATGTGAAACTCACCGTTAAGTTTGCAAAGAGGTGAGTGTGGTTCGTTTAATATCGAAACTCCTTAATGTTACTGTTGCGATCTTGTCAATATTGACATTTGCATCGTGCACGCCAGCCTCTTCTCCGTTACCAAGCTCAGAAGAATTAATTAAAACGGAAGTTCCAACTTTCGATGGATCAGAAAATTACTCTACGACGACTTCTACAACCAGTTTTGTTCTATTAGGTGGCTGTGACCAGAAATCTTACGGATTGGAATACTCCTATGACGGCACTTCCTGGATGTTGTTAATGAATGACTGTGCCACAGGCAGATTCAGTATTCATCTTGTTGTTCGCAGTGTCCTAAATGTTTATGTAAGAGCTAAAACAAAAATGGGACACACCGCCGCAGCCAGAGCCACAGTGCGCTTTGTGCTTCCGCCGACGTCGCCATCCTTTCAGATCGTGTCTTCAGGGAATTCTGTTGAAGATATCGATAGAAAAATACAGTTCACATCAAGCATAGCGGGCGAAGAAGGACATTACACATCTCCCACTATGAATTTGCAAACGGGAGTGACGGGGATAACCTATGGTCCTTAAACTGTTGGGTGTAGCAACTTTATTTTTGGTGGGGCAAGAGCTTTGGGCTAGTAATAGCGTGCCACAACTCGTGCCGTTTCAAGGGCGTCTTACGGAAACAACAGGAACTCCGATCAACTATTCGGTGACCGTGAAATATCGAATTTATCCTCCAACGGGTTCTTGTTATATTTACGAAGATACACAAAATGTGACTCCCAATTCTTTCGGAATATTTTCAGTTCTGATTGGATCTACTGGAAATTCAACGGGGCCAGCCAATAATTTTGCACAAATCTTTAATAATAGTTCAGCCGGAATTTCGAACTCGTGTGCAGGTGTCTATATTCCGGTAGCCAATGATTGGCGCCGCATTGAAGTTCTTGTCGATGGTGTTCCATTTTCCGATATGCAAACGGTCGGTGCAGCTCCGTTTGCATTCAATTCGAACATGTTAGAGGGAAAACGCTCGACTGATTTCATTGTAAAGGATGCGAGCGTTACGCAAGCGGCATTGACATCTTTATTAAACGGTTCTGATGCGAGTTCCTTACATAATCACGATTCTCTCTATGCAAAAATTGATGGATCGAATTCTTACACGGGAAATATTTCGACTTCGGGAAGTATCGGAGTGGGTACAAGTTCCGCATCTGCCGATGTCGATATTCAAAAAAATTCTCCTCGACTGCGTTTGGGGGCGGCAACAGGTGGTGGCGGTGCCAGTTCTATTGAGTTCTATAGTGGTACGACAACTCAGCGAGCACGCATTGAAAGCAGTGAAAACTCAAATGTTCTAAAATTTTATACCGGCTCTGCAGAGGCGATGAGTATTGACTCCAATAAAAATCTTTATGTCGGTGGTTCTTTGAAGTCCAGCGGGACTGTCGGATTGGGAGCCTACACCGCCGCACAAGATGCAACACTCGTGACTCAGTTGACAGCAATAGGCGTGGGTGCGACGGGCTCTCTTTGGATTGAATCCACCTCGGGGCAATTGCGCTATTGGGATGGAGCCGCGGCAAAAACTCTTTTAAGTCAGGGTAATGCCATTGATGTCAATGCCTCTTTCGGTGGTGATGTCTCGGGAGCATATACGAATCTAACGGTGAATAAAATCAAAGGTCGTGTTGTTGATGAGACGGGCTTGGCTGCTAACAAGATTTTGAAGTTCGATGGAACGAAATGGATTATGGCGGACGATAACACTGGCTGGTCTTCCTCAGACGCCTCTTATTCTGCAAAAGGGATTGTGCAGTTTGATACTAGTGCTGCGGTTTCAGGAATAAATGTGGTTTCCGGGGTGGCGAGTGTGAATACGGGCACAGGTGCAAATCAGATTGTAAAACTCGATGGCACATCCAAACTTCCTGCAGTGGATGGAAGTCAGTTAACGAATTTAAATGCTTCGAATCTCTCTTCGGGAACTGTACCCGTTGCACGACTTCCGTCTTTTAATTCTTTGTCTCCGTTAACAACCAGAGGCGATGTCCTCGTTCACAATGGTACAAATAATATTCGTTTGGGAGTGGGAAGTGACGGTCAGGCTCTTATTGCAGATTCATCACAAGCTTCGGGAATAAAGTGGGCAGATATTCTTGCCACGGATATCGTGTCTTTGGCTACAACGGGAATTGTTCAGCGCAATGGTGCAGGATCTTATTCTACGGTGACTGTGAATGCTCCTTTGAATTATGCAGCGGGATCTTTGGGAGTGTCTGTTGGAACGACGGCAGGCTCTGTTGCGGCCGGTGATGACTCTCGTATTACAGGAGCTCTACAAAAATCCGGTGGCACAATGAGCGGCGCTATCAACATGGGTGGACAATATCTCGGATTAGGTCAGTACTCTTCGGATCCAAGTACAGCGGGATGGGGCGCTTCAGAAAAAGGTCGCTCTTGGTTTAATACAACGACAAATCAAGTGAAGTATTGGGACGGCGCTGTTGTTCAGGCACTTGGAATTTCGGGGGCTGTGTTTTCAGGTGATGTTAGCGGAATCTTGTCTTCAACGAGTGTTGATAAGATTAAAGGCAAAGATATCTCAGCGCCGACGGCCTCTGGCCAGTTTATGGTTTACGATGGCACCTCTTGGGTGAACGTCACAATGAGTAGCGACGCGACGATGAGTGCTTCGGGTGCCGTGACATTGGCTAACTCAGGTGTTACTGCAGGAACGTATTCTAAAGTTACAGTGGATGCAAAAGGCCGCGTGACAACGGCCACAAATATTGGTTCCAGCGATGTGACAACAGCACTTGGCTATAATCCTGTTAGTAAAGCAGGGGACAGCATGACGGGAGCCTTGATTCTGAACTCACAAAACGAAGTGCGTTTTGCAGATTCAGATTCAAGTAATTACGTGGGATTTAAATCTCCTGGTACAGTGGCCTCTAACAAAATCTGGACATTGCCGACAACAGATGGGAGTTCAGGACAAGTTTTAAGTACCGACGGTTCAGGAGCTCTATCTTGGCTTTCAGTCAGTGGTGGTACGGTTACCAGTGTTTCTTCGGCTACCTCTGACATATCTGTTGCAACGGGTACGACGACACCTGTCTTAACTTTGAATTCAGGAACAGGTGCTAATCAGATCGTAAAACTAGATGGCTCATCAAAACTTCCTGCAGTCGACGGAAGTCAGTTAACAAATTTAAATGCATCAAATCTTTCCTCAGGAACTTTACCTGCAGCACGACTTCCAGCTTTAACAGGAGATGTGACGTCGACGGCGGGAAGCAACTCTGTCACTCTGAATACTGTCTCCATCGCAAAAGGTGGTACGGGCCAAACAACACAAACGACCGCTTTCGATGCGTTGTCTCCATTGACAACGAAGGGCGATGTTCTAGTTCACAATGGAACGGATAATATTCGCCTGGGGGTGGGTAGCGATGGTCAAGCTCTCGTCGCAGATTCTTCCCAAGCTTCGGGAATCAAATGGGCTGATATTTTAGCAACGGATATTTTATCACTCACGACAACGGGGATCGTTCAACGCAATGGTGCAGGATCTTATTCGACTGTGACAGTGAATGCGCCACTAAGCTATGCCGCAGGAGCATTGGGAGTGTCGCTCGGAACATCTGCGGGCACAGTCGCAGCAGGAGATGATTCCCGTATTACGGGAGCTCTACAAAAATCAGGTGGCACGATGACTGGCGCTATCAGCATGGGTGGACAATATCTCGGATTAGGTCAGTACTCTTCGGATCCAAGTACAGCGGGATGGGGGGCCTCTGAAAAAGGCCGTTCTTGGTTTAACACAACAACAAATCAAGTGAAATACTGGGATGGCTCTTCTGTTCAAGCTATCGGAATTTCCGGTGCTGCGTTTTCAGGTGATGTGAGTGGGACCTCGTCTTCAACAAGTGTTGATAAGATCAAAGGCAAAGACATCTCAGCACCGACGGCCTCCGGCCAGTTTATGGTTTACGATGGCACATTATGGGGCAATGTCGCGATGAGTGGCGATGCGACGATGAGTGCTGCGGGTGCAATGACACTGGCGAACTCCGGTGTTACTGTGGGAACGTATTCTAAAGTCACTGTCGATGCCAAAGGTCGGGTGACAACTGCAACAAATATTGGTTCTAGCGATGTGACAACAGCACTTGGCTATACTCCTGTCAACAAGGCAGGGGATAGTATGACAGGGGCTTTGACATTGAATGCGCAAAATGAAGCGCGTTTTGCAGATTCAGATTCGAGTAATTATGTGGGATTTAAATCTCCTGGAACTGTTGCAGCAAATAAAATCTGGACACTCCCTGCTTCCGATGGAACTTCAGGACAGGTTTTAAGTACAGACGGTTCGGGAGTTCTTTCTTGGGTCTCCGTCAGTGGCGGTGGTGGTACAGTTACAAGTGTTTCTTCAGCTAGCTCCGAGATATCCGTTGCAACGGGTACGACGACACCAGTTTTAACTTTGAATACGGTTTCAATCGCTAAGGGTGGTACAGGTCAAACAACACAAACAACAGCTTTCAACGCTTTATCTCCACTAACAACAAAAGGGGATGTTCTAGTTCACAACGGCACGAATAATATTCGTCTCGGTGTGGGGAGTGATGGTCAAGCCCTTGTCGCAGATTCTTCCCAAGCTTCGGGTGTCAAATGGGCCGATATTTTAGCAACGGATATTTTATCGCTCACGACAACGGGGATAGTCCAACGGAATGGTGCTGGATCTTATTCGACAGTGACGGTGAATGCACCACTCAGTTATGCAGCGGGAGCGCTGGGAGTCTCAGTCGGGACCACAGCAGGTACTGTTGCGGCGGGCGATGACTCCCGTATTACGGGAGCTCTACAAAAATCCGGTGGCATGATGAGTGGTGCCATCAATATGGGTTCTCAAGATCTCACAAGCGTTGGCAATATTGCGATGTCTTCCAATAAAACTCTAGGGCTTTCAAGCAATGCCGCAGATCCGGGTTCCCCTTCAGTTGGGCAAGTTTGGTACAACTCAACAGCAAATACAATCATGTATTATGATGGCTCTTCTGTAAAAACTTTGGGAGTCACGAATTTAGATAGTGCAAAAATTTGGGTAGGAAATGGTTCCAATGTGGCTACGGCTGTTTTCATGAGTGGAGATGTCAGTATTGACAACGCAGGTGCTACAAGTCTTGGTTCTGGCGTTGTAACGTCTGGTAAAATTTTAGATGGCACTATCACAGGATCCGATGTCAATTCTTCAGCGGCTTTGTCGGTGGCGTCTGTGAGCACGAGTGGAAATATTTCGATCGGTGGTGCTTTAACAGTGACCTCGAGTATTTCAGCTCCAAGTTTTAATTACACGTCGGATCGCCGATTGAAAACGAACATTGTCGAGATGTCAGGTTTAGAGACGATTCTAAAACTTCGTGGCGTTCGTTTTAACTGGATTAAAAATGGTCAGCCTGAAGTAGGTTTGATTGCGCAAGAGGTGGAAAAGGTTGTGCCCGAGTTGGTCATTCAAGATCCAAAAACAGGTTTGAAAGCTGTGAAATATGGAAACATTGTGTCTCCTCTTATCGAAGCGACTAAAGAGATCTATGGTTTGTGTCTGGAAAATCGTAATGAAACCCAGGGCGTGGTTCGTGAAGTGGCGTCTTTAAAAAATGATGTCGCTGACTTGAAGCGAGAAAATGAGTTTTTGAGAAATGAGATTCAACAAATTAAGCAGATGCTGGCAAAAGAAAAATAACCAGAAAGTGATGGTATGAAACGGACAGTGCATTTTATCATGGGAGTCTTTCTTTTTTTTCCTTTGACACCAGTAAGAGCAGATAATGGTCACATTGTTTGCGCCAATGGTTCCACCAGTTGTCCTCAGTCGCCAGACGCCTACACTCAGAATAATCCCAAAGAAATCACGGAACACGCCGTTTGCAGACAGGTGACCAACACGAACATCTATGCTGTGCTTGTCCCCACAGCCACGGCTAGTGAGTGGGCTAACTTTTATAACAATCCTCCCAGTGGAGTGACTGTTGCAAGTTGTAATACTTGCTCGGGCTCTCAGACTATCACTGCAAGTACCACAACTTGGGCGGTGCCCACAGGATGCACCTCAATCACAATCAAAGCTTGGGGCGGCGGCGGTGGTGCTGGTGGAGCTTCCACAAGTAAATCTGGTTCCGGCGGCGGCGGTGGTTATTCCACAAAAGCTTTAACCGGTTTAACACCAGGAGAAACTTTCACCATCACAATCGGACAGGGCGGCACCGCTGGAGGTGCGGGAGCAGGCACTGGTGGCGGTGGAGGATATGCAGGAGGAACTGGTGGAACGACAGCCGCAGGTTCTGACGGGACGGGCACTGGAAATATCAGTGGAGGTAACGCTCAGGGATCAGGAACTGCCGGAGGAAAAGGAAATTACGGTGGTGGCGGAGGAGGCGGGCTCACTTCCAATCGTGGCGGCGGTGGCGGGGGAGCAACCACAGTGACTCAGAATACAGGAACTGTCTTACACGTCATCGCAGGTGGTGGCGGCGGCGGCGGCGGTGGCGAAAGCCCCGCAAGTGGCGTCGGTGGAGCCGGTGGAGGAGGTTGTGGAGTTGCTGGGTCTAATGCCACGTCTTCAGGAAACAAAGGTGGCGGCGGCGGTGGCGGAACTTGCGTTGGAACAACGACGGCTCAAGGAAGTAGTGTCACTCCAGGAAATTCAGCAGAGGCTGGAACTTCAGCAGCCGGAGGGGCGGCTGCGACTGCGTCAGCCGGAGCTGCAGGACAAGTCATCATCTCTTATCCCTAGTTATTTCATGGCGTCTTGAAGGCCGAACTCATACATGAAACTCAAATAGTGACCTGATAAATCCACAGAGTTCGGAAGTCCGATGGGATCGTTCGTATCATATTCTGCATGTTCTGAGTTGTAAGTATATCCCAGAAGTAATTTTCCCAATTCCGAAAGTTTGTAAGTTCCAAAAAAACTACCCTTGTAAGAGAACAGAGTCTTAAGTGGAAGACCATTCGGAGTTCCCAAATCCTGCAACCCTTGATAGTAAGAAGCTTGAAGTTGCAAACCCATTTTTTCTGAAAGCGCCAAAAAATAAGCCATACGCAACTCTGGCCCCATGCTTTTTAAAAGTTTGACTTCAACCGCCGTAGTAAACGGATGAGTCAAAACTTCCGGAAGCTCACGATAGGAATAACCCAACCAAAGACGAATGCGGGACTGGCTGCTAAGAATATAACGGTAGCCCAAGTGAATCCCTGCATTGTTAAAGGCGTGATATTGATCGGCCAGAAGAATACCTGCAGTGCCTGCCTGAAGAAGGGCACCCACTTTTGATTTGCGATGCCAGTAACCAAGGGCCAATTCACTTTCTCCGGAATACATTGTTTGATTCACAACGGAGTTGATATCGTAGTTGGATCCCTTCATTTTAGAGAACGAGGAAATCTGGCGCACCCATCCGTAGAGTTGAGAAGACTCTTCAGAAACCCCTAACTCCAACTTAGTGTAGCCATTGATTTTAAATTCTGTCGCGGAGGCAGGAGCTCTTGTCATGGATGTTGATTTTTCCCGAGGTGACAACGCTTTGACATACCATTTGTAAGTTTGTCCTGCGGGTAAGTTCACGATGATCCAAGGATCTTGGGTGATCCTTTGTTCGATCAAAGTGTCATCACCTGCGAATAAAAAGAATTCGTAGCGCTCGGCTCCGGCATCAGCCAGCCATTCAAAGCGAGTGGGTGACTGAATATCATCGGTGGACTCCACTTGGCCTTGGGGTTCAGGACTTAAGGGACGTGGAGGAGATCTGGCAATAAAGAAATTGGAAGGGGAACTCCATTCGGAGGGTACTTTGTCTCCTAAAACGTATCGGCTGCGAATTTCATATTCACCTGGAGCAAGTTTAAGAGAAAGCCCCGGACTGTAGGAGTCATATATGGAAGGTTCAGAGGTTTCATTGGATTTATCCACTTTCACTACTTCAAACTGATATTTCTCCGCATTGGAATTGGAGGACACTTTGATGTTGAGAATTCGTCCTGCCTCTGTCGTTTTAACCAAAGAGAAGCGATTGTAGCTGACTCCTTGGGTTCGCTTTAAAAAGGCGAAAGCATGAGTTTTATTTTGAACAGGAAAGACGCACCAATAGTACTGAGAGTCGATCTGCAACTCTTCACGGAGCCAATTGCGTTTCGTTAATAGAATGCGCAGGTTTTCGTTGTAATGATTTTTCAAAAGAAATAAATAGTATCTTGTGCCTTCTGCCTTGGGCCATTCGAAAGTAATGATCTCGGTTTTATCAGATTTTGCTTCCACCACAGCGTTTGGTTTTGGAAAAGCTGAATGAATGGGTGAAAAGTGAACCCAAAAGGACTGATACGCTCCCCATCGTCCAGGGAGCTTTGTTTCCGAGAGGGAGCGGGTACGGATTTGGTATTGGCCCGGATTCAGACGAAGGCGAATCACAGGATCTGTGGATACAGTTGTAAACTGCATGGGGCTGGCCCAAATGCGTTTATAAGGAATAACTTGCACTTCGTAGAAAGCCGCATTTTCAACAGTACCTAACGACACCTTCACGCTGCGGGCAGGGGTGTCTTGTTTGAAATTTTCCTCGGTGTCCATCTTGATATCACTCAGATTTAAATAGGCATCTTGAGTTTGTATTTCATTTTCTAAAGCAGGTGTGTTCTCAAATGCAGCACCGTCTTTAAGAAGATCGATGTAATTATCATCCTGCGATTGAACCCAAAACGGCGCAACTACCATCAAGAGCATACCTAAGGTGAGAAGATGGGCTGAGGACTTATTCATCATCAATTCTCGATGGATATTTCATTGATTGTGGGGGCCGTAAGATTTTTCAGCGGGAGGACTCGGACCTCATAGCGGGGGCTTAAAGCGCCCTCTTCGCTTTTTCTATTGATGGTTGAAAGCACGACAGAGTAAGGAGTGAAGGGACGGCCTTCATCGTAAGGAAGTTCTTTTAAATAAACTGTAGAACGCGAGGTTGTGTAAGTCTTGATAACATTTCCTTCAGTATCCAGAACTTGAAGGCGGTAGCGTGTGGCGTGGGGAACTTCGTTCCAAGTTACGCGAATTTCCCCCTCGTGATTTGACATCAGAGGTGTCGCGAGATTCGCGGAAAGACTGGGAGCGGGAAGAGGAGTATCAGCGGAATCTTGGGGGCATTCTTTGTAGACGATCTTTTCTAAAACTTTTTTGGGAGGCTCCGGAGTCACCGGAGAAACTGTCGAAGCATTTTTTGAAGGACTTAAGGGTGAAGCCAAAAAGCCAATGCAGATTCCAACGACTAAACCACCACTCGTGCTGAAGAAAGTTTTTTTATCCACTCGTTCATTCTACGTTGTGAGTTTTTCTTTAGAACAGTCTAGATTTTTTCAAATACATCAGGGGATTGGATGTGTTTATTTTGTAATATTAGTCCTTGATGCTCGAAGAATTCTTAAGCAACATGCGGCTCTCGATCCCAATTTTTTGGGTTCAACAATAGAATGAACAATGAAAACTTTTGCGGGACTTAAATCTCAAATAAATCCAAATTGAGAACATAGGCTTCATCCGTGCCTCCGCGATGAACAATGCTGTGAGAATTTTGCACGAAATCAGCGATCAAGCTTTGCAACTTTTTTAGCGAATCAGGATCCAAAGTAAAAAGCGAAGAGAAGTGAGTGTCCTCTGAAGTTAAGGCTTCATTGAGGGCACTCAAACTTTGTATGCGTCGATTCTTTTGCATTTGAAGATTGAATCTAGAATCTTTCGCAAAATGAATCGATGAGCTTAAATACACCCATTTCTTATCTTTATAATCCACCATCTTCATGCTCTGGAGTTGTTTGAGGTGACGGAGAATTTCGTCTTCCGGTAAGTTCAACTTCTGCGACAGGCTTTTGACAGTTTGATATTTTTTGGAACTTGTTAGAATGTGAACGTGAGAAGGAATAAGGGTAGCAAAGTAGTGTTCCCAAAAATCGTCATTGTTTGGGGGATTGTCCGCTTGAATGCGATTTTTCAAATCCTGATGGCTTTTAATTTTTCTTTCTATTTCTCCTGATAAAAACTGGCGTAATTCCGGAGAAGATGCTTTGGCAAAACGAACGAGGCACATAAAGAAATCTCTTTCTACCTCGGCAAATTTTAAAAACGTCGTCACCTTAAAGGCTTGATCTTCCGTCAGGTCGGCCTTTCCTTTCAGTATTTGATATAAGTAGGAGGCCTGACAGCCAAGATGGCGAGCCATAGCACTTTGCAGCCCCCTTTGGGAGGAATTCGATTTCAAAACTGTGCTTAAGAAGACCTTATAGTCTTTGTACTCAAATATATGTGCCATAGCGAGTGCATTTATATTTGTTATATAAAAATATCAACCAATAAATATAACAAATATATAGCGCCAGGCGTAAATTCAGTCTATAAGCGGGCTGTTTTAAGAAGGAGATTAATAATGAATATGCTATTTTTAGTTACAAGTTTTGTTTTCTTAGCAAGTAGTGTTCAAGCCGGCCCTAGTGTGAGTGGTGGTCTTCCTCCTCATCCAATGACGATGACAATGTCGATTGAAAAGCCCCGTGCGGGCGTCGACTTTCCGACAGAAAGTAGAACAAGAATTAAAGCCGTCTTAGTTCTATATAATAAGCGTATCGCGATTTATAACGAAGTTCCCCAATTGGTGAAAGCGGAAGCCGGCATTGATTTTCCAGCAGAGAATCATGCGCCAATATGGAATCGATACCAAGAAGTACTTCAATTCAAAAATGGAGTTCGAGTTCCGGTGCTTTTGGCCGTTCAGAACGATACCTTGGTTTGGCTGCTGAATTCACTCGATCCTCTCGATGTTCTACAAATTGACTCCATTAGGAAAGCTGTTGCCGGAGTGGACTTTCCTACGGACGGTCCCGTCTATGACTATTATGTCATGGTTCTTTCTGACGGGACACGTATCGAAATGAAATAAATCTTTAGAAGAACCTCGAGGTGGTCACTCGAGGTTCACTTTTTTATTTGATTGAAAATTCCGGGCTTACATCAAAATAAATCGGGTTGTAGCGGCTTATCAATCGAGCCGTATAACCAGAACCTACTGGAGTGATGGATTTATCGAGCCACCATGTCGTAGCGTAGGTCCCATCAACGTATTCCAGAGTATTGATGGCGTAGAGTGTGGCAACAACCACTCCGTTGCGAAGAATCTCCACATAGTTACCAATATGGCTATATATATTTGCTTTAAATTGCACCGGCATAGTCCACTTTAGATAAACAGCCGTACCCATTTTGGATTTTTTAAAAGTGATTCCAGAAACCGAGATCAAATAGGGTTCGCAGGAGATCATCGGCGATATACTGAGAACTTCCGGATCTGTTGTGGCAACAATCTGATAGTCATTTCCGTAGGGCAGATCAGTAGGCATGACAACGAGGAAAGTTCCGATACCAGTAGTATACCCAGATTTGGAACCAAGGTAGCGGTAAGGTGCCCCTCCTTTATAAATATAAAAATTCGCCAGGGCATTGCCAGTATAGGACCATTTCAAAGTAATAGGAACTCCAGGAAAGATTGCTACGTCGTTAGTAGGGTAAGTCAACGTGATTGATGAATTTACTTGTGCGGATGAGAGAGACGTCCATGCAAAAATGACATTTATAAAAAGAAAAGAAAAAACTTTCGTCATAGATCCCCCCAAAAGCTTGATGTTACGTCTCTAAAATAAAGCAAGCTGTATACCAAATCATCAAAGTGAGAATAGGACCTGCATATAACTAGTTAGAGACGGTAAAAAATTGAGAACTTGTATAGATTTTTTTTCTAACGGATTCTTGCTGCAGGTATCTTCATGGAATAATTGTGAGTTTTCAAAAGATGGACATGTTATCGACATCATCAAAAACTATGACGGATAAAAACGGATCGCGTTCTCGTTTTCTTGGGATCGCACTAGGCGCTCGGATTCTAGGTAGACAGAGCTATTTTCCCATGTTTTTGGGATCATGTTGATTTAAGGATGTTTACTTCGTAGAAAAAGGCGAATGGCATACAGAAAAAATGACATTTTCATATTCATTAAACGCTTGACGATAGTATCTTGTTTTCCTTTAGTCGAAAGATCACCAAAGTGAACAGGAAGTTTTTGTTGCTGCAGGTCTGACCTTTCAATATATAACGGAGCTGTTCACAATTCTTAGTTCGGAGTGAAGGGACCTGCATTGCAGTTATTTTGGGCGGATTCCAAAGTCCAGCCAGAGGATCCTGCAGAGTAGTATCGAACGGCATAACCCGAGTATTGAACTTCACATGTCCCGACTCTATTGGCTGTCGGGCAGGGGCTTTCGACGTAGGTTCCGAATGAAGCTGAACACTCTGATTTGAGCGGTGTTTCGACAGAGGTGAAGTCATAACAAAGATGTGTAGCATCGTCCCGACAACTCTGGGTATAAATAGAAGCCGTTGTCGATACGCCTTTATTTGTTTTATTACCACTACAGTTTGTTTGAGATAATACGATGACCGTTAAGAAAATCATGGTTAATTTTTTCATACATTGTTGTCGGCACATTTCATACCGCTCTTATGGTGCGAATTAGGTCGCAGTTGTGATTTATAAGAGAAGTATCTTGCCGTTGCTAGAACAAGATACTTCGAGACTAAAAAAAGGAAAATGGCTTATTTAAAGCTATTATCTTTAATTATCGCATTTACTCCCTTCGTCATGTTGTATTTTGCATTCATCAAAGTCAGTGCGAAATTACTCAATGGGCATTTTTTAGTTCCCCACCGACAGTGATAATTGAGTCTTTCTTTTTCGGCGCAAATAAGATTTTGCAAAAGAGGTGATTCATTTAATTAAAGGAATGTGATCCCGAGAGTGTGGGATCGGCAGGGCTTAAAAACTTTCATCAGAAGGTGGGGGATTAAGGATCGTACCGTGGACGTTTTCTCCTCCGATGTTTTTTAGCTCTGATCTTAGATAGTCCGACGAAACTAATTTTACAGAATAGCCAGAGGACCCTCCCATGACACAATTGCCAGAGGTTGGTGCTGCAGTATTGCCATCGGCATATCCATTAGCTTCAGAAATTCCTAAGGGATACACATTGCATATTCCAAACTTTCCACTTGATTCAGCATTGCGCGAATTCTTTGGTCTATTATCCAAGCTATAATCCATCAAACTAAGCGGCGCCCATCCTGTTAAGGCGTGTTGCCAGTATTTTGAAATATACGTAAGCTTCTGCTCAATATCGACGAACTGTTGAATGTGCGCGCTGTTTCTAACAACGATATACTGGTCTTTTACGCTGAACTCATCATAATTCACGCCGCCAATTTTTGGTCCTCCTTTATGTATTCCGAGGTCGGCTAAAAATTCTCGAGCTCCCAAAGCGGAAGGGCCTTGCGTGTAGTATCCGGAGCCGACTCCTTTTAAAAAGCCATCTCGAATTCGTTTATAATAAGTTTGGTAAAAGTTCGGCTGTATCGAGTAATATGCGAAATCGAAAGCGTCTGGTAGAATTGCACTTGTCTCAAGATCACGCATGCGCGATGGAGCATCTTTTTCGGAGTCCCAAGCCATGATATCTTGGCTACCACCTTTTTCATAAAATCTGAATGGAATATGTTGCCAATGCTGCATGTTCGGGGCTGAGTCGTTATAAATTACTCCATCGACGGCTTCTTGATTGTAGTTGTTTTCGCCAATCCAAGAGGGATCCATTTTATAAATAGCCTGTCCATACTGAAAAAGAACGCGACGACTTTTTAATCCCCATTGATCTCCGATAAAGCGACTGTAGTTGGCGGCTCTCACAGGATCCGTGGGGTCTCCAATATTTCCTACTTCAATGACTCTAGGGGGAAGATTCGGATCTAAATGGTTTTGCCTGTCTAAGTTGTCAGATCCCTTGCTGGGAACTTCTTTTGAGTGCCATGTTCGTGAATACCACGGACCAATTCTACCTCCGAAAGGTTTATAAAAAGCACGGGCATTCAGTGTGATTTTGTGAACGGGCATAAAAGGAATTTCTGGGCGGGTTGATGCGGAAACTCCGACGTAGGCCATGCAGTAGGGATTCTTTTCCACTCCGATAGAAAAGTTATAGGGATGGTCCAATGGTGGTTCTGCTGTGCGAATAAAAGGGGCGATCTTTCCAACCTCATTGCATGATTTGGAGTCAGGATCACATGCATGAGTAGGCCAGTTAGGACGATCTTTTTGGAGCATTTTTTTAACTGTTTCAATTTTTCCTGCGCTACTTTTACAGACAGTATCAACATAAACGAAACCGGGTGCGATTTTTACAGGTACCAACCATTTGGGTGGGGCACCTTGGGGAACATTAGAGCGATTGCAGTTAGAATGCCCCAGAGAATTGAAAACCTTCAGGTTGCCGTCCTCCTCTAAGGAGTCTTTGTTTGCCGCTGTTAGGTTATTTAAAAGAGTTCTTTTTATACCTTCATGAATGCTTTGCCCGTCGATGTCGTAAAAATCCGATTCGGGATCATCCGGACTCATGGCTCTTGCAAAATGAGTAATAAATTCCATGCGACTTGCTTGGTCGATGTTATAGGCAGCAACGAAACTTCCCAAAATTATGTAGTTGAGTGAACCAAATTCTTTGCAGCGTTGAAATGCCTTGTCCCTCATAACCATCGAGAGGTTGCGGACTGCCTTACTGACTGAAGGTAAATCTATAAATACAGGCGGAACGTCGAAGACCTTGATTCCACTGAGTTGGGTGAGTCTTTGGCATGTATTTTCTTGTGGAGGCATCGGTTTAAAAGGAATGTAAGTGATGCAGAAAGCGGGAGCGTTGTAAAAAGCTTCGCGTTGAAAGTTAATTCCGTCATTATCATCGCCTCGTAGAGATTTTGTTTTTTTATCAAAGGGGTGTTCTTCAAAATCTCCTGCGCTTCCTAACATTCGGTAGCGCCAAGAAAGTAATTTCCAGCTTTGGCGTATTTGATAGTTCGTATGAGCGATGACGTTCATATTTTCAGCTTGCTTCATGGCTCCATAGTAAGCAGCAAGATCCACGGAGTTTTGCAGATTCACTTTGTGGTGCACGAGAAGGCCAACGTTGATCACCATTGCAAAAAACAGGAAAAGAATTTGAAAGATCAGAGCAATAAAGAATATCACCTGGCCTTTGCTGTTATTTATATTTTGAATAAAAGTACTTTGTTTGTTTAACATTTCAACTCAAGCATTCGATAGTGTCTGAACTATATCTGCGATGATGTTAAAGAAGGATTGTTTAGTGAGCGCGTATTAAAAATATGCTCCCGAGGGCGCGGGAGCGGATTCTGCGAGGAATGTCGTTGCAAGTACTCATGTGAGACTCATAAAGACCGAAGAGTATATGAGATGGGGAAACTTATGGGTTTTACTACGTTGGTCACTCTTTTCTTACTATCTTTCATATATGGCTTGTCTGTTAGTTCTGCGGATCCTAAGCCGAAATTTCAAAATGAGACTACCTACAAAAACATGCTGAACGATGAAGTGAAGGCAGGTGCCCTGTCTTCAGGTGAAGCATCTCAACGTGTTGATAGTTTTCAGTTGAACAAAGATGGACTCGATTCTTCTGGTAGTTCAAATCTTATTCGAGTAAATCATCCTGAATCAGGAACATACGAGGTGATCGACGTTGAGACTAACGAGATCGTGGATTCAGGTTTCCAGCCAAGCCAAGGTGCTGAGGGCTCTGTGAATGCTGATGCGTCAAAGCCTTTAACTTCTTCTCCCGGTAATGGGCCGGCAGAGACTGCATCTCAAGAATCAAAATCCGACGTCTCAGAAAAAACAAAAGCCGTTCCAAATGAAAATGCTCATCAGCAGATAACGACAGGTGTTAGTAAGATGGCGAGTCTTCTCGCAAGTCCCGGCGTCAGGGTGATAATGCCAGGACTAAAACTTGTGAAGGCGGGTCACAGTAAATATCTGGCTGCCCGCCAAAGCTGTCTAAAATCGCAGTTAGCGGCGTCGGCACTTTGTAGAGAAGAAACAAGTCCGGCAATGCAATCGACTTTGCAAAATATCAACCTGCTTCTAGTGGGTGCACAAGCCATCGCAGTTAAAGATGCTTGTAGTAAAATGAGCAAAGCGATGAATATCGCCAAAGTAGGACTCACTGCATACACAGTGGCCTGCGGTGCGAGTAAAAAAATATGTGAGTCTCATTGTCGCAATGCTCAGGAAGCTCTCGGCGAAATTCAAAAAGGGCTCGCGTCCTCTGTTTCCTGTGTTCCTTTGGTACTTGGTGGAGACTGTGCGACACCGCTTTCAAGTTATAAAGCAGTGGGAACACAAATCCACCGAGGTATTTCGGAAGAGATGTCACAGAGTTTAAAAACTGTGACAGTGGGTAAGAATATAAAAACCTGCGATCAAGAGTACGGAAAGCTGTTGCTCTCGGCAGGACTGGGAATTGTTTCTATTATAAAAACATACAAAGATTCTCGAAAATGTGAAAACGACACCGATGGTTTTGCAGTATCATCTTCTAGTCAGCCTACCCAAAATACGGTGACCCGGAAAAAAGCGGAGCAACCTAAACAGACTCTACCGTTACCGAGTTCGAGAGGAATGCAATCTGTTTCTTCTGAGAAGAGCTCCGTGGCAAGTCGAAATGTAGCGGTAGCAAAGCCTGTTCAGGTTTCACGAGAAGAGCAGGAAAAAAACAATCCCTACCGAGCCTATTTGCCTGGCGGCTCTAAGGCTGTGAGGGAGCGCAAACCCACAGGACTTGAAGAGTGGCGTAGAGAAGTCACTTCAGCACATGGGGAAACAAATTTTAATAAGTTAAAATCCGCATACAATATGCAACGAAGCCGACTTATTGAAGATTGATGAAACTGATAAGTCTAAGCGGCGTCACGGTTGTTTGAAGTGTTGATCGTCTTGCCCGCGCACGCAGATAGCGCCAATGTTTCCAGTATGCAAAGTAAATATTTTCCCTTCATTCTGTTCCTTTCGTCTGTTTGTCATATTTAGCTAGGATAGATGTGAGATATTGCAATGATCATCAAGGTTATGCGAGCTTGGACCAAATAGTGATCCCCTGAAAATTGGATCGTCTAAGTTTGAATGTTCATCTTTTAACCATATGGTTCAGTTGTTAAAGTGAAAACTTTAACAGTATCGTTCCAGATAGTGGTGGAGCATTTTGGGTGGAGTGTCACAAATTTTTCAATACTTAACTTGCTCCTTTTCAAAGTTGATTTTAATTTGGAATCAGACTGCGATCTAACGGCTCTATAAGAATAGGGAAAGATATCGATAGCTATGCAAAAACGTCTTTTGTGTGTTGGTTTCTTTTTTATTGTTAGTTGCTCTTCAACGCCAAAGCATATTGGTGAGCATTGGAGTGATAATGGCCCGTATTCATGCGGTATAGTTAGGTCCAGTGACGGCAATCTGTCAGATGAATTTGTCGCACAATTCAAAGAAAACATAAAAAGAAAAGACTTTGATTTAGCTTATGCAATGCTTGATACCAGAATAGCGAAAAAGATATCGAAGCAAGAGTTTATACGTGCTCTGAAAGGAGTTGATGCTAAATTCGGAGCTGAGAAGTCGTTTATTCAGCAAGATGTAGCCATTCCCAAATTGTTGGGAGAAGTCAAATTAGACGAGGCACTTAGCAAAGACGCGTTTAAGTTTTACACCGCCGTCGGTTCTCAATATGTCAGCAAAAGACAATCGGATCTTACATATTCATTCGGGCTTGCAAAGTCTGAAAATTCGGAAACTGTGAAGCTTTTAAGTCTTGGAATTTTCCGAGAGGGAAAACCCATTTTCGTTCTGCACCCTTTCGATCCAGTATTAGAATAACTACGCTTTTGAACTTACCGGAATAATATTGAAGTGTGCTTGGTAAAGCCTTCGGTCCGCGTATTGGTCGGGATTGAACTTAGCAAGTTGTTCATTTGTGAAAGTTTGCAGATTGTTCAAAAACTCTGCGAATTCTTCAGGATTTAAGGGAAGAAATAAACTTTTGAATCTCCGTTCTTCCTTAGGAAGTTGAATGGCGGCCTGAGCCGCGACAAGATTTTGATTATAAAAAGATTCTAAGCCCAAATCGCCAAATCCGTCGGGAACTTTAAATGACTTTTTTAGCGGGTTAATAGTACCGTTCTGGTCTGTGGTAATTAACTGTAATTCGGTGAGTTGGGCCAAGCCTTTTGTGATTTCGTCTTCCGTTGTTCCTAAGAGCCACGCCAAGTTTTGTGCTGACTTATCAATATCGGTAAAACTCAAAAAGACTTGTAAACGTGGCAAGAGGGAATTGGACAGGAATTCGTAATGGGATTGAATTTCCTGTTGATCCAATTCATTTTTTAAAAGAGAAATAAGTTTTTTACCAAATAGGTCACGATGTTCTCTGTTTTTGCTTTGAGTGTATTGAATCAAATTTAAAAAGTATTCTTGCTCCGAGATCGAGAGGGCTATGTTCTGAATCAACGCCTGCGCCATCTTAGCACTGATAGGACGCTTCCCTGTGACCATCATGTGGATGTAGGATTTGTCTGAGGCGTTCAACTCCTTAGCCCAAATTTCGTAAGAGAACTGAGAGTTTCCATTTTTTCTGAAACGGTAAATATCTTGAAGGTATTGTAAAGCATTAAGGTATTTTTTTACTTCTGGTTTCATATTGTAAGCCTGTCGACAAACTTCTTATTTTGCAAGCGTGAACAATGTGCTCACGAGTGAACGTGTTGCTCACGAAATCTATATGTGGACTGCATTTTGGATTGTCTGTATGGAGTGTAAGCAGTGAAGTTAAATTATAGGCGCGCCCTCTCTTGGCCCACCTCTTGCTGAAGAGGATTTGTAACCGCTCGGGAACGAGCAAAAAACAAGGGAGAATACTATGAAAACAAAGTTACTAATCTGCAGTGTTATTTTGATGACGGGTCTTAACAGCGCTTTTGCTGGAAACGGCGAGGTAGGGAGCGTCGGTTCCAGCCTTATGGGTTCTTATAAGGCTTGCGAAAAGAAGACAAGAGCGTTTCTAGTTAAGAGAATAAAGGCTGAAAGAGAGAACTTTACAGTTCCATTTATTGCGCCGATTTGTGTGGCTACCGCAGAGGGAAAAATTGATCTTGATGTAACGTTGGCGATGCTCGATAAATTTGCGACCAATCGAGCTGCTATAGATGCGGGTGAAGACGTAAACAAGGGAAATCTCGATAAGAATACTGTTTTGCGACTTTTGAATAACTCACTTATCAAAGGCCCTTCTGCAGAGAGAATCGCCTATGAGGTTTCACCTTTAATCACATCAGGAAAAGTGGATGAAACGTGTTTCGTCTTGAACCAGCAGATTCGTTCCGTGGACGAGGCATTGTCTTACTGCGCTCGATAGTAGTTTGTCAGAGTCTGCCGCGATTTGGAGTCGCTGCACACACCTTAAGCGATCCCGCAAGGGTGGGATCGCTCTTGATTCTGCGATTTAAATTTCACTTCAAAAAAATCAGTAGCTTCCCGATATGTGAGATTGTTTATGCACAATTCATAATAAGGGGATGAAGAATGAAGCAATTACTGTTTTTTATATTCTTTTTAGCATCAGGAACAGCGTTTTCTCAGGGGGCGGGGGTGTCCAAGCCTGACTTCGAAAAATATGTCAGTGACTGTAAGAAAATGTTTATGCAATCTCAGCCAAACAAAGATTCTAAAGACGTGGATATGCTCTGCCGAGATCCCTATCTTAAAGGTAAGCCCAATGAATCACGGGAAGATAAAGTTCGTCGTCAAAGACTTCTTAGAGAAACCAACGAGGCTAAGCGAAGTGCTTTAGAAAAATTAGTGGACAAAGACGTTAGCAAACAGACTGATATCCCAGAGGGGATGTCAAAACCGGAATATGACGACTACATGAAAAACTGCAAAAAAATGGTCTTGGAGTCTGATCCAGGGAGAGACCCTCAAGACGCGCATATGCTTTGTAGCGATCCATACCTTAAAGGCAAACCCAATGAATCATATGACGATCAAGTACGCAGAAAACGTCTGATCAAGGAAGCGGGAGCGGCTAAGGGTAAAGCCCTCGAAAAGCGTGCTGCCCCCTCCGCCATATTTAAGTCTTCAGGTAATGGCGTTCGATAAGATAAGAAAATTGACGAGACTCAGTTCAAAAGAAAGCCGTTTTCAATTTTGGAAGACGGCTCCATGTTCGATCGGGAAGCATACTGGCAGAATCAGCTCTCTCACTTTTTATAGCGCACTAACCTAAATCCAATGTTTAAAAATCCTGTAGAGCGAGCATTGCGGATTTGCGCTGATTCAGAATAATCTTTCCAATCCAAGGTCCACTGCCAAAGCTCGTTGTGCATCGGATATTTTTGAGCAGGGAGTTCCCATTCTCCTTCGCTGGGAAGGCGATAGTTATATACAGGATCTAACTCATTAAGCCTTTTTATGAAGCGAAAGGCATCATCAAGAGAAATTCTCTCCACGGGATTTGCCGGGCAGATCTCTACGGAATGGATACTTTCTGTTACACCATTTGGACAGGAATCTTGGGACGTTAGGTAAGAAGGGTTGTATCCCATCACCTCAAAAAACTGTTTTTGGCTGACGACTGTAGTTTGAATTTCAAAAGCTTTTGTCATCGTAACTTCGCTTGTGCCAATAGTGACACTTCCAGAGGGAATTAAACGATAATTTGCGTTGAATGTCTTCTTTTCAACATAGCTTTGCAGAATGTTCCAATCAAAAGAGTTTACCGAAGGGGAGACTGTTATTGATTTTAGAAGCGGCTGATTAAAGATGTCGTCGACTAGTTGAGCGAATAGATCATTCAAAAGCTGTGGTATCATTGTTTTATGAATCTGCTCCAACAGAGCTTTACTTTTTGGCGAGCTACCAAATCGCATCACGAAATGCTCGGCCCTTGCGATAGAGCGGCGAATGTCACGTATATCAACAGGAACTTTTTTCTGCGGAGCTTTGATTTTTTGAATAAGCTCAGGAATATAAGTGCCGGGGATCTGCATTGCCGCGAGGAATTGACTTTTAAAATCTCTTACAGGAATAGCCGGGCAATTGGCGCAAGGTGAGATTATGATGCCATCACCGGTTTTGCGAAGAGAGTATTCAATTTCCGTGGAGGACTTTTTTGCATAAGCACAGTTCGTTCCCAAAAGAATACAAATAGCATATAGAAAAAATGGAATTTTCATAATGATTCCTCTTGAAATGAGGCAAGTGAGCCTCTTGAAAGAGAAAACTCACTTGCCTAGCGGGAATTGAGATTAACGACTACTTAAGACGGAGAACGGAATTATTCAAATTCAGCTTCATTAGACGTTTCGCGATGGCGTCTTGTTTTTTCTTAGATGATAAATCGCCGAACTGAACTGGTGTTCTTTGTTGTTTCAGGTTTGGACTTGCTAGGGGCAGAGCATTGCTAAGGTCCGCAAAAATAGCAAAGCCACTTTGTCCAGCTGCCGTGCCGCTATAGATTCCACCCACACCTGTAATTCCATTGGATTTAAAAAGTGTGAAAAGGTTCGCAACCACTCCGGCCCGAAGAGAGTCCGAAGAAAGCACATAGCCAACCAAGGCTTTTTTACTAGCCATATCTACGTTGACATAAAGTTTTGAAGAACCGCTTTCGCCAAGTGGAATGGAAAACCAGTTGTTAGGTGAAACTCCTGCCAAAATAGGAAAGGCTGTGCCATTAGGGAGTGTTCTTTCTGGAGTTAGTGAAGGAAGATTGATGACGTCCGTGAAGTATAGATCCAAAGAAACATCCGTGATTCCTGGAGTTGTTGTGGAAACAGCGAGTTGTCCCAATGTCTCGGCGCGATTGTGCGGATTCAAAATAGGGAAGCTTGCACCCCAAATTTGAATGTTATTGGAATCCAAATGGGTCGTCCAATTAAAAGTAATGTCTCCTGTGTCTGGAGATACTTTAACTTTCGTATCCTTGATGATTTTAGCGTTTGGGTCACAAGCGGTGAGCGTAGCGATCGTAGCTACGGCAAACGCAAACTTCAAAATTTTCTGCTTAAACATAGATGTCTCCTAGTTGAGTTTCAAAAAATAGTTTTCGAAACTGTTCGCTTTTTTCTTCGGACTTGTATTTTTAAACTGGAGACGATGAATAGAAAACGAGACCTTTGCGATGTAAATCTTGGTCCCACCTTGTCGGGATCATAACGATTTTTTAATAAGACTGTCGAAGTCCGGATTGGTGATGGCTTGTTTGAATCTACCGGTCAGACGTCTATCCCCCGCAATTTTGACAAGTGCTGGGAAATATCTGTTCTGAATGTTCACCAGCGAAATTCTGGATGAATTGGACATAGTTTTACAATTGAATTCAGTAATCATTTGAAACTCTTTTGGCGAGATCAAATATATTTGGCCAAATATAATACCTTGATCAAATTCGATATAAGCTTCCAATCTCACGGAAGTCATATTTCGATTCTGAATAAATATTTCAGAAAACTTGGAAAGAAGATTTTTAATCATTGGAGATTAATCCGATGCGGAAACCTCCGAAAACGGTAGGCTCGGAGTATTCATAACCATTTTCAGCTTTCACTGTCTTCAATGCGCGAATGATGAGATCCACTTCTTGAAGTGTGCCCTTTTCATTTGCAAGAGATAAAGAATGACTTTCTGAAGACTGGTTTCTATTGAATTGATCCAAAGAAGTTTCAAGAATAATCTTACCTTCATTATTAACAAGGAGCATTTGATAGCGGCTGTATGTCACTTCAACCTTCATGCCGTTCGGTGCTACATATTTTTCTACATTAGGGAACTGATCTTGGACCCAATTTCCATTTTCACATTTGAGCAGAGATATCTTTAAAGTTGGATTTTCATTTTGATTTGCAGACGCACTTTTGATTAGCTCAAGCCCTACAAATTTTTCTCCTTTGGAAATATCCATTTGCGAATTGCAGTATGCTACAGACCCATCAAGAAGTTTCGAAATCTGAAAATCAGCTTCAGCTACTGGTCCGAATAAAAGAATCAAACCCATCAATGCAGAGAAATGCGCTCTCACAAAAACACCCTTCTTTAAAAATTTAGGTGCACTATAGCATAAATTAGAATAAGCGGAATTTGCGGCAGGATTTTTTTGGTTCCAAATATTCGGGATCATTTCGGGGCTAGGAACTATTTAAGAATGAAACCAACGCCTCTTATTGTATGAATCAGCTCGGCCTTATCTGACTTGTGGCTTAGTTTAGATCTCAGTCTGCAGACCAGAACATTTACAATATTCGTTTGTGGGTCGAAATCGTAATGCCAGACCCTTTTTAGGATCATTTCTCTGCTGACAATCAAATTGGGGCTACTCATAAAGAGTTCCAAAAGCATAAATTCTTTTTCCTTCAATAAAATGGGATGGCCATGTCTTGACGCTTTTCGTGTCACTCGATTGAGTTCAATGTTCTTAAAATGCAAACTGGCGTTTTTTACTGTGTAATTTCGTTTCAATATGTTTTTTATTCTAAGTTGCAGCTCTGGGAGAGCAAACGGTTTGCAAAGGTAATCATCCGCTCCGACATCGAATCCGCGAAGCCGATCTTCAAGATCATTCAAACCGCTGATGATTAAAATCGGGGTGTCGCAATCCCTTTCCCGGAAGAGTTTTATGAATGTGAAACCGTCTAAGCCTGGGATTTTCAAATCCAGAATGATGACGTCGTAATGAACATCTAGAGTTCTAGCAAGTGCCTTTCGTCCATTCATTTCGCATTCGACGATGGCTCCGAGTTCCGCTAAACTTTCTTGGACTATAGAAGCAATCTCAAGATCATCTTCGATAATCAAAAATCTCACTAGGTCCCTCCCGATACTTTTTTAAGGAAAGGATTGCATGGCCTATGCCATTGCTGAGCGGGGGATATAGTCGGTCCTACGAAATAACTTTTGAATGAGCTGTTCAACAATTTAATATTGAAAATTTATTCGACATAAATCATGTGTATCCCAAGCAATTGGGATCGACATGAAAATAAAAAAGGCACTGAGTTGTTTTCAGTGCCCGAGTTACTCTATCGCTCACAAGTGTAAGTTGAAGAAGCGACAATGTTATTGTGTTTGAATTTTACTCTTAACTTAGCTGGAGATTTTTTACTGTTGATACGAGTACTGATTGAAAGGGAGAAATCCACATCCCCCGTTTGAACTAGATAAGTTGTAGCGCCGATTCGCTGAGTAACTTTGGCAAAGGCAATATCCGATGCGCCATTTTTTTCAGGAACTAGAGCAGTCCTTGATCCTTGAGTACAAACGGCAATCGAATCAAAGACGTTTGCTGCAAGTTCTTGGTCACCAGCTTTAGGGGTGGATACGCAAACGATCTGCTGGTTTTCTGACGGGCAGGTCGCTGCGGCCATAGAGACTGATGAAATCCCGAATACTGCTAGAAAGAGTACTTTTTTCATAAATTTTCTCCTAATTTTTATTTATTGCACATGTTTCGTTAGTTTTTGTCTTAAACCCAAATAGCCCTTTTTCTTCGACGACAATTTGTACGGCATTGATATTGTCGCCGGATTTATTGACTCTCAACGTTGAGCGAGAATCACTGCCATAGGATTCTTCTGCTTCATGAAGAGAGATGGCGGTAATGCTATCTCCTTGCTGTTCTATTTTTTGAATTTCATGGCCCATACCAAGTTGGAATGTCCCAAAGCGCCGAGAATCGACATTGCCATTTTCATCTAGGACAGCCAGCGCGGCACTGTAGGAATAAGAGGCGAGGAACAGATTGACAGTACATTTTTTATTATCTTTAGTATGGCCGGCCAACTGCAAATAGCTTTTTCCTGCAGGGATCAAGCCTTGCAACTCCTGAATTTGGGCGAGAGCGCTCGAACCCAGAACTGACAACACTGCGATGACGATTGCATTTTTCATTTTTTCCTCCTATTGATTTTTCAGAGGTAATTCCTTGCAAAGGCATGCCAATGAAAATAAGAGGTTATTTCGTAGAAAAACTAGACAACTTTGTCTAGTGGAAAAAAGAAAAATGAAATCATAATAATGAGATATAAATGTTGGATATTATTTGCCAACTTCAGTCTCCGATCCCGTTATTGCGGGAGCATTGTTTGGTCAAGATATGCTTATGCGTTCAGGAGAAAAGCGATCATGATCGTTAGAGGTTATTCTTCGCTAAGAGTTAATGGCATTTTGTAGATATGGCGTATTACATCAGAACTGCTAAGCCAGTGTTCGCCTACCAATTTAAAACCAGCTTGTTCAAATTTCTTTCGACGTCCTGCCCATAAAAGAGATTTTCCATATTTTGCAATGGCGTAATCTGAAAATGGATAAGCTTCAATAGCGCTCCAACCGTTCGTTTTTCCGTACTCTTTCAGGGCTAAAAGCACTCTTTTTTGCGTTCCTTGATTTCGAAATTCCTCCGGCACTGCAAAGCAAAGAATTCCCGCAGTTGTTCTTGCTTTTTCGCCAATTTGAACAACTCGTTGCCACGCCCAATAAAAATCAATGAGAGGTCCAACGCAAACCCACGCAATGGGAATATTTTTTTCATAAGCGATAATACCAACGTGAAAGCCTGATTTTACTCTATCAATCACACAGCTTTTTAAACGCTCTGGATTTTCCTTTTGGATTTTCTTGTACTCGTCCATAGACGCCCATTTTTGATGCCAAAAAGAACAATAGCAAAGATTTCCATCGTCGCCATGTTTGGTTAGCTTTTCGTAATCAGCAAGATTCTCGTTTGTAAGCTTCTTGACAATGATCTCTGAATCCATCTAAGCCTCTTTGATCACTGCGATACTCAATTGGAAGTCTTATTGTTGTCCAAAAAGAACGGATACGTGATCCAAATGGTTTTTCTAGATGGAGCGGCGGGAAAGTCCCAGGATTTCAATTTGTCTATTATACACTTCGTGACTTCTGAGTTTTTGAAGGTTGATTGATATTCGTTCACGATGGCGGAGTTAACTTTGCCGAGATTGTTGATTTCAAAAGTCAAAACCAATTTGCCGCGTTCGCTTGAGGCGACATTCGTAGGAAGGCATGAACGAACTTCGGCTACATGGGATTTAATTATCTTCCGAATTTGATGTTTGGTGTCTTTTGCACATGCAAGGAATGGCAAGAGTGCGGCGAGGAAAAGAATGGCTTTCATAAATATCCTTTCTGAACTTATTCTGTTGAAGCTCATTAGGAAATTCAATCGATAAAGTCAGCAGACAGTTTTTTGTAAAACTTGGTGCAGTTCGTTTCCCATAAAGATGGGATCATTAAAGTCTCACTTTGTGGGAATATAAATAAAAATCATTTAATTTAGCGGAAGACTACCGATAAGTTTTTGGGCTTGTTGGGATTAAGTAGTGAGTAAAAAATATTTCTTTATTCTATTTCAGTTTTTGATAGTGAGTGTTGTTGTTGCGCAGACGAGCAAGTCTCATTCACAGTTGATTTTGATGGGCTCGTGGAATGAAGCTATCACCGGAGAGAAGGCCATTTACGGATGCAAAGAAGGTGTCTATCGTCCTCTTTTGGAGCAGCTTGCATTTGAGACACCAAATCCTTTTGCAGTAATTCCTCATGTTGGAAATACTCAAATTCAGTTTAAGCCTAAAGATGCCAAAAAAATGGCAATGAACTGTCGTGCTCGGTTTTCGAATAGTTTTGATTTGGTCGGATGCGCGTCGAAATCTGTCCACGAGTATTTTAAAGGAAAAGTATTTACCGGGATTAATTCATCATGCCGTTCACACACGTATGCTTTTAACGAAGTTTTTAGCGCTTTGAATATTCCAAGATCCAACTCCAGTATATTGCAAGTGGCGGGCAAGTTTCATTCCACCTGCGACAAAACAGCTCACGTATTAAACCGATTTGTTTTGGTGGCAGAGGACGGCCAGCCTTATTCTTACGCGATTGATTCAGATTGGTTTCCGGGAAAAGCATTTCCATTAACTGATATGACTGTAAAGTACCATGAAAATGGGAATCCATTTCCCAACCTGAGTTCAACCAGACGCGAGCGATGTAAATCAGTTAAGTCATCGACAGACGTAATTCGCGAAATGCTGAATGGGCTAAAATAAATCAATCGTGTTGAGTCTTACTTCTTACAAAAACGTGGCAACTGAGGAATAACCTCTCTGGCAATATCTTTGGATGCTTGATTTATAGTCTCATTCAATCCTTGTCTTAATGGATAACGTTTTTCCAACATCACTCTATTGAGCAAAATATCTCTGAATTGGATGACAGCTGTACTGAAATCACTTTTCAGATAAACAATATAATCGGCATCGCTCGATAGCGCATCAGGCAGGCTTGAAACAGGAAATGTATTTACTGATAAGTTTTGACTTTCAAACATGCTCTGTAGAGATGAGCTCAAGGCGATTAAGGCATTGAAGTTAGTGCCCGGTCCGCCCACGGCAACTTTGCAATCAGCGAATGCCGAGGTTCCAGATAGTATGAGACACAATGATAACAAAATAGATTTTTTCATAGCAGCTCCATATTTTATTGGTTAAAAAATGCGCTCTGGATGGTCATAGGCTGAGCGCGAATCGCCGAAGTAATATCAAATAAACAAAGAGAAAACACCTGTAAGGATTCTGACAGTCGGAAGGATATCTATTTTACAATGGATAAAAATGCGCCAATTGTCCCGGCGCGATTTGCCGTCGGGCAGACGCTTCGATGGTTATTTTTTTATATATTGTTGTCGGCACATTTTATACTGACCTAAATAGTAACTTTTTAAAAAATTACCGAGATTGTTCCATTGAAATTTGAGGTAAATTAATCAATCCCGAAATTATGGGATCGCGCGGAGTGATTCTAAATCAGGACTATCAGTATTGTTTTCCTCGGCGTAATCTATAACAGCGGAGGTTTATCAATGAATATAAGACAAATCATGTTAATCCTGTTCTCAATTAACGTTGTCGGCTGTGGAACGTTTCAAGAAAGTGCAAGACTGGGCAGTTCAGATAGATTTTCGCGAGAACCTGCAGCAAGCAAGTCTTGGAACTTTGAAAGCTTTGACTTTAAAAGTGAACACGTTAGTGGAGCCTGCGATTTTTCGTCTCCCTCGGTCTTTGTCCGACGCTCGAACATTAGATCTAATACTGTTTTGTTGGCTTCGACATCGCTCGAAACGTGTCTAATCAATATACCCAAACAACTTAACAAATTAGACGGCGCATTTATCGAAGGTTTTTATAGTCCAAATGTTACTAATAAAATAAAAATTGAAATTACTCTTGGGAAAGTCGAATATGCTGAAACCGATTTCCAAGATAGCGAATTGAATCGAGCTGGTTATATGGACGTTCATTTGACTGGTCGTGGAATCTATAAAATAAAACCCTCCCAGAAGTTCGAGTTGACGGGCGTATGCTCGCAGCCTGAGCTAGTGGGGATCTATGGTTTCAGACGCCTTAAAACGAATTGCAGAATCGACCAAGGTAACGGCAGCGTTACGCTGGTATTTGATTAGCCTTAAACAATTTAAGTATGGACTTAAGTTTCCTGCCGCGATTTGTAGTCATCGTATGCACCGTAGTCGATCCCAAATATAAGGGATCGGCCTATCTAAAAATATCTTTGTCAGTTATCTGCTTGTCGGCGTGAAAAAATAAAAAATCGCGTTGGCATACTTGTCGCTAGAGTAGTCTTGTGAACTCTAACGAAAGGTTATTTATGAAAAAGGTATTTCTTGCCTTCATAGCATTGGTTCTTACTTCTCAAGCTCACGCGAGTTTGAAACTTCAGGACGAGCGACAAGGCGGGCTGCTATACGGATTTCTGACGATGGTAGAATCCGCTCAAAACGGAGGAGACGGCGTTTTGCTTGTTTCTGCGGAAATTTCCTGCACAATGCATAACAACAATAATCAATATTACTGTATGTCTGATGTGGGTGGTATCACAGGAGAGATCGCAGAACTTGTATATAAATCCTTTCCCATTGACACAGAAGAGAATGTTGACAGTGTGACAATCCGACGAGGATCCGTCACTTGTGCATCCATTGAAGAATCAGGAAAAGTACCAAGATTTAACTGCTATTAACCATTAATTTAACTAAGGAGAAAATTTATGAATTCTGTATTTAGAAATTTGTTCGCAGTAGTTGCTTTGTTTGGATTTGCGCACTCATCCCATGCCGATGTATGTGAAACAGTAACAAGAGAAGAAGCTACGTTGGCCTCTTCGTTCATTCTTGAGCAAGTCAACTTGAGTAAAGATCGTGTCGCTTATATTTATGACACGAGCTCAAGAAAAACATACTCAGTTGTTGATGGGACCTATGCGCCGAACACTGGTAAGAAGGGCACCGACGGGAAAATGCATTATAAATTTGTTTTCTTAGCCGAAGATAACGCGACACCTATTGAACTTGAGGATTTTGGAAAAGCATATCTGGCCGTTGATGGGGATCAGAAAGGTATCAGTTTACAGTTTTTATCTCGATGTGGCGCCAATTATGGTCAAGATATTGTAATTGATTTTCCATTTAGTGCAAAAGCTGAATAATACTGATTAGCAATCGTGTCTTTCGTGGCACAAAAAAAAGCTAGGGCTGCTCCCTAGCTTTTTTATTGAGATTTCATGTTCTTCAATTAGGTTTGAGTCTACTTGCAGACCATTTTGTAGGTAGCGTTATCGTATTCAACATAGCTCATTTCTGGTCGACTGAAATTAACGTAGATATCCATGATATCATCGCTATTTCTGATGGTAGCTCCTCCATGAAAGTATCTATCGCTATTCACGCTTGTAAGATCGTCATACTGCCCAATCACAGTTTTTACTCCCGCCCAAGGTGTTCTAGGGTTTAACAAAGAAATTTTTAGTTTTCCTGTGCCTTTCGCAGCCCCATTTGGTAGTTGCGATAATTTTAACTTTCCAGAGATAGATGCAGAGAGACCGCTGAAGTTTTTTGGAGTTCCGCAGTCAATGATAAGTTCGCTGCTATTAGCGGGAATTCGAGAGGCAGAGCCAGCAGCTAAGGCGGTAACTGATCCAAGTACGGAGACCAAGAATACGAGAATCTTCATAGTAATTTCCTTTCTAGGGAATTGAATTCGTACAAAATTGTACTTATACAATTAGGATAAATGGTGGCTTAATTTAATTTCAATACTAAATTGATTTGAAGAATGATCGTCTGTTGCTTAATGATCCATTTATATTGGGATCGAGCAGGAATATTCAAAGGAAAAAGAAGTATCTTGCCCGTTGCTAAAACAAGATACTTCGAGATTAAAGGATAATGGCTATTTAAAGCTGTACTCTTTAATTATAGTATTTGCTCCTTTCACTTCAGTGGATTTTGCATTCACCAAAGTCAGCATGGAATTGTTCAAATGTGCACTTTTGACTTCCCCTCCGACGATGATGATTCTGTTTTGCGATCCTTTGATATTTTCGAGAGTGGCAAATTTACACATGACCAATGTTGTGTGGTTCACGTGGATTGACTTCGCCGTAGATGATTCCTGTTGGGCTCTAATAATAACCGGAGTTCCGTAGTTGCCTTTTAAGAAGGAGACAGTATCGGCATTGGCTTCGATACTTTCATGATTGAAGGAGAGCCCAAGGTCTGAAGCCGTTTGCACGTTGTCTGCAGATTTATCACATGAAGCAATGGCGTCTAAGATCTCGGGATCTTCTATTTGTGAAGGCGGTTGGCTGTCAGTATTAGTATTTGTGTTTCCATTGTCGACAATCTCGGACTCTTCAGGTTCCTCTTCTTTGGGGTCTTTGGAGTGCCCAGGCTGTGTAGGAGTTGGCGGTGGACTAGAAACCGCAGGTTCTTCGTTGTCAACGACCTCTGATTGCTCCGGCTGAACAGAAGGCTCATCTTCTGCAACAGGTGTCATCGGTTCAAGAACTTCAATGGCTTCAAGGGAAAGAGCCTTGTCGTCGACCGCGATACCATTGGTTCCCACTTTAGAACAATTTTGAAACCCAAATAGGATAACAGGTGTCAGCACGATAGTTACAATTTGATATGGCTTGAATTTCATTTTTCCCCCTAAGATACAGAAGCTGAAATGCAAAAACGGTGCTTCCCCCTTTTTTCGGCTCAAACAAGCTTTTACAAAAGAGGGGCTGTCGAAGTTTTGAAATTGATCATTCGAATTACACCGGCAAATCGCTTTTAATGTTTTTTAAAATAGAAAAGTAAATCCTAGTTCTAGACTTTGACTGACTTGAATCTTCTTTTCGAAGTCAGTTCCCGCGGGAGTGGGAGCAGATGATCCCAGATCTGTGGAAACAGTGTCGAGAGTTTGATAAAACAAAAGACGATACGAAGCTCCGATCCCCAAATGCTTTTTGAAAAATACTTTGTGAGTGAGTCCTGCTGACGCATACGGCATTGTCTCGTCACCCATTCTATTTACACCACCGTCGACTTCTGCTGCAAATGTGGTAGGGAAGACGTAGTTTTTGCTGAAGCTCATTTTTCCATATAAGAAAGACCAGCGACATGATGCCATGATGATCGAACCTGGGCCCGGTGCTTTGTTAAAATCAACTTGCGCCGAGGTATTATAAAACTGTTCTGAGTAACTGCTAAGGCCGCTCGCGCGTTCGGCGTATTTGATTCCCAAAGCAATATCCTCGTTAAGATTGTAATAGCTTTGAAAGCCCCAAAAAGAACTATTAAAAAACATCTCGTCAATGACGGTGCCGATAAGAAGGCCCACTTCTAAACGATGGGCAAATGGAATAACTCGGTTTTTGACGGCCATCTTGCTGTCCAGAATAGGCACGACCGATTCGGAAGGCAGCTCCTCGGTTTCGAACTCCAAAGTTTCGGCTTTAGTGTTCAGGCTCGCGAACAGAAGACTAACAAGAAAAAGGATTTTAATTGCCTTTAAAGTCATCAAGCCCGCTTTCCATCTCATTTACAAAGTTTTCTCTCACGCGAATCAGTTTTTTGTAGTTAAAGTCTTTTTTTGTATCAAGATTGCTGACGTCAGGTTTTGCTGTGGAACCTTTGATCAACTCATCGTCGAAAGAGATTTTGACTCTTTTTGTTTTTTTCGCGGACTTAGGGATAGGCACCAATTCCTGAACTTCTTGTGTCCAGGCGGGGGCTCCAAGTAAGAGAACTACAGTGAATAGAAGCAAGTTATTCTTCGTCACAACGGTTGACTCCTAAGTATTGATAGTTGCCGATTTCATCGCGCCAGTATTCCCCTTCAAACGGCCAGTAGCGATACCCATTATTGATGTAAAAGTCTCGGGAATCATTTTTATCAATGGCAGCACTTTCGGGATTGTTGAGCTTTCGAATGTACTCCTTGCGAGCTTCCTTCTTTTTGCCGTTTAGAATTTCATAGTTGATAAGACCGGTGTCACCCGTGAATAAGGACAGCTCCTGTTCTTTAAGTAACAGTGCATTTTTTAAAATATTTCCCGCTTCTTTGCTGATGTTTTTTTGTCGGCCATCAAGAATTTTGAGAGCGTATTTTTTTATAGGGGCGTCGTCGGCTTTATTAAAGATTTTCGCGACGCGGTTCTTTTCTTCTTGAACTTGATCTAGATAAGACAATTTGTTTTTTAAAGCGGGTGATTCAATGAGAGATCTCACGATAAAAAATGGCAATTGCCCTTTGTAAGAAGGTGTTCGGTTGTTTTTTAGATCCTTGAGATATCTATTAGACTCTTCGATTTGCTTAAAAAAGAATTCTGTGTTTTGGTTTGAACGGTTTACGTCTGCTAGAACTGAGAATGCGGATGTGTAGTTTTTCCGGAATGAAACAAGGGCCTTCTCGGCTTCATCATTTTGGCAAACAAATATGAGAATAATACTACGAAGAATAAGAGATTCAGGGTCGTAAAAGTTCGCGTAAAAGGGCGTGTGTAACGTTTGAATGGTGCTCATAGCGCTACGGAACTTGGCCGTACGAAAAAGACTCCATGCGAGTTCCATTTGCGATTCGCGATATAAGGGATGATCTTTGGGAACTTCCCGATAGATATTAACTGCATCGTTCCAGCGCTTTGCTTGATAATAAGCGCGTCCCAAAGCTAGGCCCGCGCGTCCTCTCTTGACGTCGGTTGCAGGTCGGTTAAAGTACTTGGAATAAATTTTTTCCAAGAGAGGGATGGCTGAGGCCGTATCATTTTGTTTTAGATAAACCAAGGCTGTCGTATACAGAGCCTCTTCACCATTGGGATCGTTTTGCAACGACTGCTTCAAGTACTCTAATGACTCACCATACTTTTGCTCTTGCATAAGAGCTTGTCCCATGCGGGTGTAATAAAAGGATTTAGCAATTTCATTGAGGTCGGCGGCGTCGAGTTTCTTAAGGGTGTAGTTCAAAAGTTCCGAGTCATTGAGATTTTCAGAAATAAGAACAAGATTTTCAAATGCTCTTTGAGTCATCTTAGAGGGGGTCCCTTTTGCCACAACGATTAAAGGGAAAGCCGCCGTTTGATACAGCTTGAGTTTTACCAAAGAACCGCCCAGATAAAAACGTGCTAAAGAGCGTTCATGCTCAGAAAGATTTGGTGAGTAAAGAACTTTGTAAAGTTCACTAGCGGCTTTTTTGTGCTCTTGCCTTTTGAAATATTGAATGCCGTTTTTTAACGAAGGTGCCATATTAGCCGAAGCCGTTCCCAAGGAGATTAAGTATGCGGCAAGTGTAAGAGTAATTTTCTTCATCGGTATAATGGCTCCGGGAAAAAATGTCCGTAACTCAGAGTTAAAAATAAGGAATTCGAACTTTGATTTTCACCAAGATAGTTATGAACGTTGTAAAATGCCCAGGTTAAATCCACTCTTAAAGCTGATGAGCGTGTTAAAGAGAATAGGTCTCCTATTCCCACTTGAAAACTATTGGTCTCCTCATTGTCCTGGGTTCGTACTTTTCCAACGCCGATTGTTTGGTAAATTTCGAAGGGGATGATTTTATAGTTAAAAAGGGCTGTTTTTCCATAGATGGAGTTAAAGTAAAGGTTTACTCCGTAGAAAGAGTTTAAGGCTATAAGACTTTTTACCGAGAGTTTTTGTGTGGACTCAAGTTTGTTTATTTCATCTCGGGGTTGTGATGTGAAGAGATATCCGAACACCTCAAGGCCCAAGGCTTCTGTAAAGTGATAGCTTGTTTTTACATTGAGACCATAGGTGCGAAAAAAAACGTCGGATGGTAGAAGAGAAAATCCGCCGCTCAATTGAGCTCTCTTTGTTTTTGGCATGTAGTTTTTTTGAATGGTGGCGAGGTCCGAATAGAAGGATTCAGACTGAACGGATTCATACTCGACTTTTTGAGTTTTTTGCGTAGGGTTTAAATCTCGCGTCGGTGTATTCTTAAATTCATTGGCATTGGTCTCAAGGAGTCTCTCCACGAAATCAATTTCCCCTTGTTCAGCCCCTTCAGAGACGTCCTGTGCGACGGCATTCATTACATAAATGAAAGTTAAAGAGAACACAATGATGAGAGTGCGGAAGCTTTGCGGTTTCATGAGGCTTTACTTCACCAAGATGTAAATTGCTTGGCAACAGAGAGGATATTTTTCCGCTCCCGTTTTTTTAGGAACGCATCAAGTGTCAGCGCCGTGAAACCGAAAAAAAGTCATGCGCAACATGCGACGAATTGGCAACTATGATGTTATGAAGCTCCTCGCGACAGGGGGCATGGCGGAAGTTTTTTTGGCGAGATCGAACATGTCACTGGGGCAAGGGCGTTTGGTGGCTTTGAAGAGAACTTTACCTGCGTATCTGGATAGCTCTGAGTTATGCAGGATGTTCGTCGACGAGATGAAGGTTGCGGCTTGTTTAAACCATCAGAATATAGTGCAGACATTTGATTTCGGCGTCGTGGACTCTCAAGCCTATTTTGTTATGGAGTACATTCATGGCGTTTCTTTGCGAGAGTTGATTGCTGTGCTCCGTGATAGAGGGGAATATCTCCCATTACCAATGGTTCTTTATATTCTTAAAGAAGTCACGGATGGGCTTGAGTATGCGGCAAATGTTCAGGATCCGGCAACGGGAACGCCGCTAAACTTGATTCATCGGGACTTGAGTCCACACAACATCATGCTGACCTACGATGGAGAAGTGAAGGTCATTGATTTTGGCATCGCAAAAGCCACAGCCGCCACAAATCAAACGCATCACGGAATTATTAAGGGAAAAATAGCCTATATGAGTCCCGAGCAAGAGCGGGGTGATTTCATTGATCAACGAAGTGACTTATTTTCTTTGGGTATCATATTTTGGGAATTGTTATGCAATCGCCGTTTTTTTGCAGGCTCCAGTGTTGATGAGGTGAAGCGTTATTTACGTGAGTTTCGAATTGATGGATTGAATCTCTTTGAATCGGCGAGAGTTAGAGCTTTTGAGCCCATTTTGCGCAAACTTCTGCACCATAAGGTGGAGAAGAGATACGCTCATGCCCGGCATGTGGGCAGGGATCTGCAGTTGATGCTAAATCAACTGTATCCGCAGTTTTCTTCTGAAGAGTTGGCAGTGCAATTAAAGAGTGAATACTTTCCTAAAAGGTATCTGGATTCGCTTGAGGAGTTGAGATCTTTGCAAGAAAAGGCGAAGATTCCCGAACGACCGCAATTGATCGAGAAAACGATTATTACAAATAGATTAAGAGAACCTATGGTGTCATCAAGGCCTGCAATGCGGACTCATTTTCGAGTTGTGAGTGAAAATTCAGAGTTTTCCTTGTTGGACATTTTTAAAAGTTTCTTATTAGGAATTACTGTCTGTTGCCTTGGGTTTATCGGCTACAAGTTGGTAGAATCAAATACAATAACAGCGATGATTAAACCACACAGACAAAGTGCTGCTGTCATGGATGAGCCCATTTCTTTTGCTGCTGTTCCTTCAGATGCTTCCATATCCATTAATGGTTGGATGCTGACATCCAGCCGAACAGATGTGATGCTTAAAAGAGGACAAGAGTATCAAATTGAAGTCTCAAAGGTCGGCTATATTACTAAAAGTTTTAAATTTGTACCGACCAAACCAGCTCGTTACGAGATTCGGTTAGATCTATTGCCAAGACTAAAAATAAGCGAAAACAAACCTGTGCGAATCGGAACCAGGGTTCGCAAGACAGCGAAAAAGAAATTAAAATAGAAAATCTATTGATCAGAATTTGATCATCTGCATACTCTCGAAGCCCCAATAATATCGACGTCGATCGTTACGAGACCAAGGTACTTTGTTCCAGACTGACCTTCGATCACTGCCAAAATCATATCGTCAGACCCATTTTCAAGAGTGTAAATCTGTGCATCAACTAATTTTTCACCAATGATTTTGACTTCTCTTTCCAACGCCGTTACGGCAATGGGTATTCTGTTAATGATATCGAATATGATGCTATCACCATTGATGTTAATTTTTGCGTGTTTGCTGGTCGTTTTGAGTCGAATGTATTTATCAT